>JAEUVO010000021.1 GCA_016786885.1 Chitinophagaceae bacterium
GGATCGGATTTGACGGGTTGTAGGCTGCCCCATAGCCTTTACAAAAGGCGATAAGGTCTTTAAAGTTGGCTACATTTTTGGCATGGCCGGTTTCTGTGGTTGATTTCATAACAGAGCTTTTTTGTTTATTAATTTATTTCGTTTTGTTTCCTGTTTTTTTTCAACCGGGCTGCTGTTTTGTTTGATCAGTGTAGGCCGGTACGGATGTGAAAACAGAGAAGAACTAAACGGTTAAAATTAAAATTCAGTACGGAGGATATATAGCGGGGGATAGCTTGCTTTTGTGAACAGGCTTTTTTATTTGTGAAGGCTGATTATTGGTTGGTGAGTGTGGTATTTAATTTTTTGGGGGAGGGGGAGGATTGAATGGTATAGAAATTCAGCACAATATACTGTTGATGATTTCACTATGAGGTTCCTCCCCGAGGCTGTGGTAGAACAAGCGAGATTAATTTAGGAGAATTGATTATTGATAAGTTGGACTCGTCAAAATCTATTTTGACTGTGCAAAGAAAGCATCAAAACTAAAATAGTAGTTAGAGTGATTAATTTATAAGATAATGATAATTAATAGTTTGCAAATCAGCAATGCTATTATTTATAGTCTATTTTTTAGAATAAATATCCGTTATTATGTAAATTAAATACGATTTAGTGTATTTATTTTCATTTTTATGGTAAAAAAATTCGGTTTTATCGTTTTTTAATTCAAAATATGTATATTTGTGTCGAAAACCAAAAAATAATACGCCATGTATACCGAAATATTACGAATTATAGAAGGTGGGTTAGCTAAAGACCCGAAAAAGGTGTACAACTATTCAAGATTGCTGGCTGATAAGCTTGATAAAGATGGCGACAATAAAATGGCTAAAATGATATTGAGAGCCATTGATAATGGGCCTGCTACGACAGTAACTATGGATGAGTTGTTAACCACTCCGGTGGACCAGGAAAGCAGATTAAGCATTGTTGATGTGGAAGTACCTCCAAAGGTGCATACACAAATAGTGCTTCCAAAACTTATTGATAACAAGATTGAAGATTTTATCAATGTTGTTAAACATCAAGCCCAGTTAATTAAGGGTGGTGTTGATATGTCTAATACATTACTGTTATATGGTAAGCCTGGTTGCGGGAAAACAACTGTTGCAAAATACATTTCTGAAAGAACAGGATTGCCTTTAGTCATTGCAAGGTTTGATGCTATTGTTTCTTCCTTACTTGGTAACACTGCAAAGAACATTAGAAAGATTTTTGATTTTGCAGATAATAAACCTTGTATTCTCTTTCTTGATGAATTTGATGCCATTGCCAAAGCAAGGGATGATCAGTATGAGTTAGGCGAATTAAAACGAGTTATCAACAGCCTTCTTCAGAATATTGATGCGTTTGCAAAACACAATATTCTAATAGCAGCAACTAATCATCCTGAATTGCTTGATAAGGCTATTTGGAGAAGGTTTAATACTGTTATAGAAATTGGCAGCCCGCAGGATGGGGAGATTGTTGAGCTTGTAAAGGCTTTTACAGATGGATTTAATACTGACTTTAGCAATGATGAAAAGCGAACGGATAAGCTTATTAAGTTGCTGGAAGGAAAAACACCATCAGATATAAAAAGTATAGTCAACAATGCAAAAGCTCATGCGATAATAAACGGCAGGGATATGCTTGCATACGAGGATTTACTAGTAGAGTTATTTGAATTTAATCATCATGGGGATTTGACTATTGATAAACTGGTTGAGTTTCTTAATGACAATGGAATACCACAAGCTGCTATAGCTGAAAGAATGAAGGTTTCAGTAAGGCAGGTAAGAAATTATTTAAACAAGCAATTTTAAAACAATGGCAGAAAAAAACCTTCCTATAAAATTCTTTCAGAAAAGGCAGAAAGATGACTTTGCAACTGAAGGTGGTGGCGATAGAAAACTTCCTAAATGGGCTACACCAGAATTAGTGGGTGAAAAAGCTGCTTATGTAAGAAGTGTATTATCTAAAATATCCGTTTCATTTAGTAATAAAGTGAAACGGAATAACTATGTCCCATCTGTAGTTAAAGTTAAAATGAATGGAGATGCATTAGCCAAGACACCCCGTAAAGAAGTAGGCAATTTTTTCAATATTGGGAAGCTCAATGTGATAGGAATGAGTGGTATAGATGAATTGCTTATTAAAATTGATAATGAAAATGATTTGCAAGCTATAATAAAACGATTCTACAATATAAATGATGCCTATCCGAGTTTCGGAACAGTAATTGGGATCTCTGCAATTACTAACATTGAAGAGTATAAACCTCAAATTAATATTGAATCAATAAATCAGAAAATACTAAAGGTCCGGCTCTTTAACTATGGTAATGGCGATTTAAACGAGGTGCTCACAAGGGTATTTGAAACCTATTGCAAACAAAATAGTATAAAATTTGAAAGAGCTGCTTATGCCGGAGATCTTTACATTTATAGAATAGCTAATGTTACAACTGAGGCTTTTGAAGAACTTAAAGATTTTGACGGAGTTCAACTGATTACGGAAATGCCTTCATACGAAGTTATGTTGGACGAGATTAGCGCTATAAAAGAAGTTCAAATTAAAAAACCTAAAAAAGGGCAAAGCTATCCGGTCGTAGGAGTATTAGATACAGGGATTGCAAATATCCCTCACCTTTCGCCATGGCTTCACAATAAAAGTTTCACAAAATATCATGAAGATGAAGTTGATAAAAGACACGGGACTTTTGTAGCGGGGATACTAATGTACGGAGATGAATTGCAAGGCGAAAAATATACAGGTTTTGAAGGATGTAAATTATTTGATGCTATTGTAATGCCCAATACACAAAAGCAAAAAATTTATGAAGATGAATTAATTGAACATATTCGTGAAGCAATCTCAAAAAACGAAGAAATAAAAATATGGAATCTATCATTAGGATCAAAAACAGAAGCGGATTTATATGAATTTTCAGATTTTGCAAAAGCATTAGACGAAATTCAAGAACACCATAATGTATTAGTTTGTACTTCTGCCGGCAATTGTGACAATTTTACTCGTAGTGCTCCTAAAAGTAGAATTTCAAGGTCTGCAGATACAGTTAGAGGAATTGTAGTAGGTTCTATAGCACATGATAAAAATGGGACAGATTTAGCTGAAAAGCATAATCCTTCCCCTTTTTCAAGAATTGGTCCGGGGCCTTATTATTTAATAAAACCCGACGTTGTTCATTTCGGGGGGAATGCAGGATTAGACAAAAGGAATAAGCTTGTAAGTAACCCGGTCATTTCATTTGCAACAGATGGGACCATTGCCAATAATATCGGTACAAGTTTTTCAACTCCAAGAGTTACAGCGATTGCGGCAGGGTTGGATTATATGTTAAATGAAAAATTTAACCCAACTCTTATAAAAGCGTTAATAATACATTCGGCAAAATATCCTAGTGAAATGAAAATGGGAATAGCTGAAAAAATTAATGGTGCTGGCTTTGGCTTGCCTTCAAATATAAGCGATATTCTTTTTAATCAGCCAAATGAAATAACCTTAATACTACAGGATTCAATGGAGAAAGGTAGTTATATAGATATTTTAGACTTCCCTTTTCCTCAAAGCATGATTGATGATGACGGTTACTTTTATGGTGAGGTAACTGTTACACTAGTGACATCGCCAATTTTAGAAGTTTCACATGGTGCAGAATATTGTCAATCTAATATTGATGTTATGTTTGGAAGCTATGATGTAAAAAAGCAAAGAGATACTACAAAGGCAACGATAAAAAATCCAATTGGTGCAGATGGCAGACAAAATATATTGGCTACAGCCGTGTATAGCAAAACTGCTGCAAAGGAAAGTAGTACACCGTTTGCTTCAGAGAGAATGCTTGTGTCATACGGTGATAAATATCAGCCTGTAAAAAAATGGAGCGTAAATTTTGATGACTTTACAAACGCCAATAAAGAGAACTACTTAAAAGCTCCCAAAAGTTGGTATTTAAAACTAGAGGGACTCTTCAGGCAGTTTACTGAGGAAAAATGTGAAAAAGAAAAAATAATCCCAAGTCAGGAATTTTGCCTCATAGTAACAATTAAGGACACAAAAAAGAGGGGGAATATTTATAACGAGGTAACGCAGTTGCTGAATAATTTTAGTTTCATACACAGCAATGTTAAGATAAAAGAAGAAGTGAGAGTAAGATTGAATCAATAAGCTCTTTACAGAAAGGAGAAAGCCCCAAGAGTTCGTACCTCCTAAGGCTTTCAGGAAATGAGTTTGAAAGAGTCTCGTTTCCGTTGTTTTAATTCTGGCTGCAAAGGTAGGTGCTGTTTAATTCATAAACAACACCTGCTAGTGCAGGATACCTACTACAACGTCCTTTTCTACGCTTTCCGGCGACAATGCCCCTACTCCGTGATAAGGTTGGGACAGCATTTTCTTACCCATTAAATTATACAACGATGGGAAAAAATCAACATGTGGTCCCGCATGGAAAAGATTGGGCAGTAAAAGGTGCAGGTAACAGTAAGGCTACCTACATCACCGGTACACAATCCGAGGCTATTGATTTAGCAAAAGACATCGCTCAGAATCAAAAGACTGAGTTATTTATTCACAACCGTCAGGGCCAGATACGGGAACGTAACAGTTATGGCACTGACAATTATCCGCCGGAAGGCTAAAAGGGGGTATATCATGCAATTTGAAGGAGCAGTAATTAAAGAACAAGGGGTGACTTTTGCTATAGTAATAGTAAAGCCCCATGTGCTAAACAATTCAATTCAAGCACAAAATGCAAGGTCAAGTTTTAGTGGCATTTTTCCTGGTGTGCCAATTATTCTAATGGCACAAGATTCAAGCGGAAGAGCAACATATCAAGGTAGGCCTGATATCGTCAGGTTTCTTACACATGTTTCTCCGTCAAGAATTCCATGGAAAAGATACACATTGAACTAACCTTTTCATGCCTAAAACTCCGGGCATGGTGAGGAGAAATTTATTAACATTTTAAATTCGTTTCATAATGAAAAGAAATTTAATTCCACATATGCCAGCTGACCAAGTAAGGTTGTGCAATGCAAACAATGATTGTATTGAAGCCCGAGGTGACAATGCAAGGTTTATTGTTATAGCAGTTGTAACGGTGTTGTTGGCTGCTGCGGCATACTATCTTTCCAAAATAAAGTAAGCATTTTTCAAAATGCCGTTTAGTATTTAATGGTTAGTAAAAGGCTGTTATCAGAAGATAATGGCCTTTACTATTTTTATGATTACATAAAGAGAAGATATGCAATAAGTGTCGCATTCATTAAGTTTAGAATTGGCTTTGTAGCTGACTAAATAGCTTGTTGCTTAACAGCCTCGCTAATAGCAAAGTTCATAATCACCATCCTTGATAAAAATTTGCAGAATATCCGATTATTCAGGAGGCTGAAATCACTACTATGAATTCCATGTATGTCAGAATCGGCAAATGAATAATATCTTTCTTCTATTACTTAGATAAACTCAGGGCGATATCTTCTTTGTAATGTTTGATGGTGAACCATCCTGTCACTATAACTGAAAGTATAAAGTATGCGCCTGCTATATACTTGGCGGTGGTAAGATAACTGCTGGCACCAAACCAATCATTCTGCGTATAGAGGAAATAAAGGCCGAGGCCGCAGCGGAGGGCTTCCCAGATGATGGCGTACTGGTTACGGTCCATGAGTTCGGTGAGGGCATAGACACTTAAAAAGATGAAGCCTCCATACCAGAAGATATAGTTCCTGTCGAGTGCATTGATGGGGGCGATATTGCCAAAGAGATAACTGACGAATAAAAGGATCATGATGGTTTGTACCCAGGTCCAGGCATTGAATGTGGTGGAAGTGCGGGTATCATATTTTTGAAAATGATACACGTCTTCTATTTTGTATACGGGGTATTTGGCTGCTACATCTGCGGGGCGATAGCCTGTGGGCTTGAACCAGAGCAACAACTTGTCGGCCCAGTTGCGGGTGCGCCAGGCATCTTTTAGCAACAGCCATACATGCTGGAAATTGATCTTGATGGGGTTCCAGGTGCGTACGGGCCGGGTGATGCCATATACGGGCGGCACTTCGGGCTTTTCTTCCTGGTAGGTGCCAAACCATTTATCCCAGAAAATGAATATCTGTCCGTAGTTCTTATCGATATACTCGGGATTGATGGCGTGGTGCACCCGGTGGTGGGATGGTGTGACGATGATCTTTTCCAACACGCCCATCCTGTTGATATGTTGTGTGTGGTACCAGAACTGTGCAAAGAGATGCAGGGGCGCTACAGTGGCGACCACTATCTCTGGTACACCGAGCATGGCGGCAGGTAATAAGAAGATGGCGAATGTTTTTACAATGGCTGAGATGCTCTGGCGGAGGGCACAGGCGAGATTAAACTCTTCGCTGCTGTGGTGGACGATATGCCCGTTCCAGAAAAAATTCATGACATGCTGCAGGCGGTGTACCCAATAGCCGGCAAAATCCAAGGCCATAAAGGCGATGATATAGGTAATGAGTTGGTTGGAAACGGTGGTGATGGCGAGATGATCGAGAAAGAAAGGATAGGCGAGGACGACGAAGTACAAGCCGATGACATCTTTGGTGACATTGGTGACGCCGCTGGTCAAACTGCTGATCATGTCCATATTGCGGACGGTGTCTTTGCCTTTGCGCCAGCCATACCATTTTTCAAAAAGGACGAGCAAGAGAAAGGCGGGCATGGCGATGAGGAGTATCTTTCCGTAGGTTTCCATATAG
>JAEUVO010000050.1 GCA_016786885.1 Chitinophagaceae bacterium
TATGAATGCCATCATGGGTATGGGACACCAGTTAAGTAAAACGACATTGGATGATAAACAGGCATTTTTCCTTGAAACGATCAACAGGGCTGCTGAACATTTATTGGTAGTCATCAATGATATACTTGATATGTCGAAGATTGAAGCCGGCAAACTGAATATCGAGCAGATTGGTTTTAAACCGGATGAAGTGATCAAACATTGTTTACAGGTGATGCAGCACCGGGCAGAAGAAAAAGGGCTGCTGTTGACAAATAAAATGGAAGGTTCGAAATACCCTGTATTATTGGGCGACCCGTTCCGGTTAACACAAGTATTGCTAAACCTTATCAGTAACGCTGTTAAGTTTACAGATAAAGGAACGGTTGATGTCTTGTGTAAACTTTTCCCTGTGACCGGTAACAGGCAAACCTTGGACATCACGGTAAAAGACACCGGCATTGGTATGAATAAGGAGTTCCTTGAAAATCTTTTTCAAAAATTTACACAGGAAGACAAAACAACAGCCCGGAAATATGGAGGAACAGGACTTGGTTTACCGATCTGTAAAGAGCTGATCGGATTGATGGAGGGTAGTATTGAAGTAAAAAGTGTCAAAGGAACAGGCACAGAAGTAAATATTGCCATCCCTTTTTTTATCGGAATAGCCGCCGATCTGCCGGAGGACAAAAAGCCAGAACAGAATGATTTTACGTTGAAAGGGGTGAGGATATTATTAGTAGAAGATAACGAAATGAACCGGCTGGTAGCTACTACGGTACTCAATAACTATGGTGCGGTACTGGATGAAGCTGTGAATGGGGAGGAAGCGATTGCGGCGTTCCGAAACTCACATTATGATATTGTATTAATGGATGTACAAATGCCGGTTATGAACGGACTGGATGCCACCCGGCTCATCCGGAAAGAGATCAATAAAAAGATACCCATTATAGCACTTACAGCAAATGTGATAAAAGGAGAAAGTGATAAATTCCTGAAGGCCGGAATGAATGGGGTTGTTTCCAAGCCCTTTACTGAAGAAAACCTTGTTTACGAGATCAAACGGCTTATGCAAAAAGTTCACCAACCTTCGGACAAAACTAAATTGCAAAGAGAAGCCCCCTTTTATGAATTATCGAAGCTGGAAAAAATAAGCCAGGGCAATGCGGGGTTTGTTGAAAAAATGGTACGACTTTTTATTGATCATATACCACCTTCGGTTGTTGAAATAGAAAGAGCTGCAAAAGAGAGTAGATTTGATACTGTCCGGGCTGTTGCCCATAAAATAAAACCCACTATTGATAACATGGGGATCAGTTCTGTTTACACTGTGGTACGGGAAATTGAAAAGTATGCAGAAGATACAGGCTCTGTGGAAACTCTGTTTGCCAATATTGTTACATTGAAAGAAGTAATTGGTGCAGTGGCTGAACAATTACAAGAGTATAAAAGCTTGATTTGATTACACTGAGCCTCTTTTTTATGACTCAGGCAGCATCAGAAAAAATAGGTTATTGGCTTTCACTTCTAGGGTTAATTACTATTTTATCAAGAAGCGTCCTTCCCATGCAAAGGTCGTTTCAGGGGTCTTTAAAAAAACGTAAACAAAACCGTAAATGAATTGGCGGGTGTCCATGGGAATAAAAAGAGTACTTAAACGCAGAAAACCTTACCAGTCAAAGACTTCGTAAGGTTTTCTGCGTTTAATTCCCGGTTAGGGAGCTGTTATGTAGCCTCGACAGGGCTAAATAATTTATTGAGAATCAAGGTTATTAAGAAAACCGTAAACGAATCCGTAAACCGGTGTTTTTGGCTTGCCTTACGTGTCAAATACTCTACTGCGAAATTAAGCTTTCTATTATTTGACAGAGCATTTGATACGATTTTTTTCGGACGAGTTATAAACAAATGAAATCGAGAACCCCATGTTTCAAATTATTAAGTTACAAGAGACTCTTTAGGAATTCGATAAAACAATGATTGCTTAATTCGCGATTATTTTTTGTTACTGCCGACAATCAATAGGTAATGATTGTGATAAGCAGGGTAGTGATATATAGCGACCAAGAGATTGATTGAAACATCGCATTCGGATTTATTGTGAATACAAATGTCGAAAGTATGTACGCCTTCATTCTATGTGACAAGGAGATGTTTCTATTATTTTTTAGCAATGAATTTTACATTTTACGGTTATCCCTTATAGCTTCCTAATAATTTGGTGGGAATATTCGATAGCGGTTTATTGAAAGCCGTTTTCCCCTTAATGTATTTGATTTCGCTTTTATAAAATTTTGCAGCCCTTGCCTTGCCATGAACTTCCCGAGTCCAACTGCACACCATTAAAAACATGGATTTAATTCTATCAATTGAGCCATTTTGAATGGCCAGTGGGTAGGCCTGGGTAAAGCACTTTAAACCTGCTACATAATTTTTGTTATACAAATGTGCTATTCCATAACCAGCCAGGCAAAGTTCTTTGTTGCTGGGTAAGCCGAAGTCATCGCAGAGTATTAGCGTCTTCTTGTAAATGTCGATGGAAGATTTGCAATCTCCCTTTTTCGTAAGTGTATGGGCCAGCATAATACTATAGCCAGTAATTCTGTCTTGAAATTCCGAACTATCTGGGTCTTTTTTCAACTTCTTTTCATAAAACTTAATAACGTCTTTATAGAGTTGCTCCGCTTTGTCAAATTCGTCAGCCATTAAGTAACATGAACCTAAATTACCAGAGTAAAGGTTTATGTAAGAATCTAACTTCAGTTCCTTAGCTATCGAATATGCATCGTCAAAATGCTTTGTAGCTAAGCCAACATTTCTATTGTTGGGGTCTTTTAGATATGATTTCCCTAAAATCCCTGCGATTTCCATTCGCAATATTCTCCCATTTTTTGAATTATTGGTATTTCTTTTGTTTCCTTTTGCATATGCCCTTCCCAATTCGATAAAACCTGCCGCGACAAACAGGGTTCCTATAAAGTTCTTTTTATCCTTGAATCCAGGTCCAGTTTCTTTTGTTATCCAACTCTTGATATAAGTTTTCCAAATGGGATTCGATTTACCTTTTGGAGGTCTATTGTATCCTTTAGCTTTATATAAGTCACCAATGATTTTATCGAGATTACCATTCATTTTTGTGGCTCTACTAAATTTTTTAAAAGGGTCAAGCTTAGAAACATCTTGAATTGCAACGGGGATATTTTTTGAAATGTATTTCAGATTAAATAATTGTTTTGTTGTTCTTGGCATATTTAATAAAGCGGGCCTTATATCATAATGATCGGAAAAGCTGTAGCCCCAGAATAAGATGTCTTGATTTTTTTTGTTTGCTAATACGATCCTTAATACATTTTCCATTAACAGCACGTTCTGCCTTTTTGAGATTCTCTTCAAATTAGTAAGTATGGTTGGCAGGTTTTCGATTGTTCCATGCAGTTTAAGTATTACTAGGTTATGTTTAAGGTCACTTTCCTTAAAGTCATTAAAATCAGAAAAAACTTTAAAATCTTGGTTTTGTTTAAGTCCATTGTTTTTTAACGCTATCTCAATATTAGTATCAAAATTGGTGGTAATGATTATTTCAAGCAATCCATTTACAGCTAGTTTTGCTATGAAGTCATGATTTAGATTTGGATTTTTAACTTTGAAGACATTAAGTAGTGCTTTTATGTCAAACCTTTCTGACAGGTTATCCATTGTAGCTTCAAACGGATATCCCGAATTCAGAAATTGACTAATGTCTTTAGTTTTTGCACCCATCTGCCTCAATAGATAGGTTAGAAATGTTGCAACATTTGGGATACCTGAGTTTGCCGAAATTCCCGCGCCACAAAAGAGAATAGTTCTTCCTTTTGCAAATAATTCCAAATGCAGCTTGGTTAAATCAATCATATCTGTTGTTGCGGTAAGAATAGGGTCAATTTAGCAATAATCATCAATCCCCTCCCCACCAGTCCACTCTTGCCCCAGCGCCAGGGTAAAATGCTTTTCCGCACTATTTTGCTCAAAGAAAGTCCCTTTGCTCTCATGCACAAATATTCCATTCTCATAGGTGATAGCCGTCAGAGCAAACGGTTTTATCGAGCCTCCCCCAGCAGTTTCCGGTTCAGTTATGACGCAAAGAGATTTACGGTCTAAAGAAATACCAGCCTTAAAGACAGTGGCGCTATACTGCTCATTCCTGCAGAATGCAGAACCGACCGCCAATCGGCCTGCATAAGCCTCCAATGGCATGCCGGTATAATCTTGTGGGCACGCCGGAAACTCTGAAAGGGTCTTCCAGTTCCTTTGTACTGCTCCCGGTGTTTTGGACGGTATCAAATCCGGCACCTCGGCCATTTCCGGTATTTCATCTTCCTGCGACCCACCAGTCCATTCAAATCCCTGTACTTCTGAAAGCCGGTGTTCCGCTCCCTGCATTTCGAGGAAAACGCCTAAGCTTTCGTGCACAAATTGCCCATTCTCGTAGGTAATCTTTGCCAGTCCCCAGTACTTGATGCGGCCTTGTGATTCTGAGATCACATACAAACTCGACCCATCCTCTGACACCGTCCTGCTGTAACACGCAGAAATAAAATATTCGCATGCAACAAACACATTTCCGGGGCCCAGGCGACGTTTATAAGCTGCAATTGGATCAGCATCCACTGAAGGTGGGCAAAAGGGAAAGTTACAAAGCATCTTGTAGTTCCGCTGAGCTGCATTAGGTGTCTCGGAAGGTATAATCGCCGACAAATCCTCAACCTGCTGTTCATACAAGTTTCCCCGGCTATATATCCATTCTCCAAGCGAGCCCCCAGCAGGCTGTTTATCGCTTTTTGCCCAGTCTCGCAGCCGTTCAAGTGTGCTCTGCCCTTCCTCGACAGTTACAGTACGCATCCAGGCAAAATTCTGATCCTGGAATTTATCCTTGTATTTAGCAGGATCTTCAAGGAATTTCTCAATCTTGTCACCGATCACCCATTCAATCCTTTTCACGGTTATCGGGTTTAGCATTATGTTTTCGAACTTGGTTACCCACCGCAAATTCTCTGGCCGGTTATTACATTTATTAGTATCCTTATGATCGACGACGTGCTGCGACGTTGGCGCTTCGCCGTGAAAGGCGGTGGCGACGATCCGGTGGACTTGAACCGATGCAATCTCCATATAGCCTCTTTCTGCACTTTTATCCCCAAACGTCCATTTGCTGTCATACGGACGTGGCTTTTTACCGGGACGTGGGTGCCTAAGAACAGATCCATCATCACGGACGGAGTATAATTCCCCCTTGTATGTACAGGTCAATTCTTGCACAGATGGAAGATAAATATTGTTCCGTTCTTTACCTATAATGCCCACCTGGGCGCAACCTGATATTTTTCCTGGTAGATTCCTTTGAGTCTTTGAACGGTGCTTTCGTACGAGTCATCATTCTCAAAATTCATCTCGAGATTCCAATCGTGCTGTCTTATTTCCAATTTTGCTCCTATAAGGGGGATGAACACCATGGATAAGGTCACGACACCATCGGAGAATTCATTTGTGGATGCCAGTTTCCGGGCAATATCTGATGTGCGATCAAAAAAATCGAAACTCAGCTTTGCCTCTTGCATCCGGATATTCGTATACCAGTCATACATTCGATAAGCAATTTGAGATCTTTGCTCTGCAGTGGTTTCAACAAAAGATTCAAGGGGTTCGATTTGGTGACCACCATCTTCGAGGTAAATTACCTTAGCAATCATTTGTGGGTGGAGTGTGTGAACAATAAAACGTTCTTTGGATTTTGTGTCGAAGGGATGCGAAAAGATAAATCGCGGATAATTCCGTGCCATAATAATTGTTGCCCGTGTTTAGCCAGGTGGCGCTCCTGTTTAAGAACATAAAGGTACGTAAATTCAAATTTTGTCCCAATGAACTCATTCCAGCAATTTATCAACTACTGGGTTGATATGATCAGCTATCCGTTGCGAAACGGTAGCACTGATTACACCACTCACAACCATTTCTGTTAATTTCCCCGTCTTCAGTTGACGCCAGATTTTCTTAGGCAATCCAGTGTATTCACGAAGTTCGTTCAACTCCGCCATAACATCGTCATAGGTAAACTGCTCGCTCAACAATATCTTTTCAAACTCAGCTTTCATCATCTCCTGGATTTGGTCAAGGCGGGCATTGATTTCCGATACTTCCGATTTTGTAAATACTTCCTCTTTATAAGATTTCTGTTGTGTGCCACTAACTGTAACACCTAACTGCTTCGCAAGATATTCGTACCGCTTTTTGCCTTCCTTTGTAATTGAATATTTATTCCCCGGGCTTTGGAAATAAGCCCCCCATTCTATTTCCAGATGCTGGATCAGGTTCATGGCAGGAAAGCCAGTGGTGATTTTGGGTGCTTGCTCTTTTAAAACCTCAGGGAATTCGTCGACGGATAAAGGCATATCCAGTTCGGCAACAAACCGTAAAAGAGCGAACTCATAGTTGTCATAAACAAATTCGCGAACCCGGTCATCCCGGTCCTCGATATAATTCTCAACCCATTCCCGGCCTTTGTCGGTAATAAAAACCCGGTCCTCATTTGCTTCAGCCAGGCCATTTTTGCAAAGAAATGTGCAGGCTTTTTCAACATCATCACGATTCAAACCGGCATGGTGAGCAATGTTACCATAGGTATTACCGCGGTTATCGTGGCGGTTGTTCAGGAACATTAGGACTTTCCGGGCAGAGGGTGTAAGGTTCATAGCTTGTAATTGAAAGAGGCCACAAATCTACCTTTATTTACCCCTTAAAGCCGAAGAATCAGGCTAAATAAGCCCCTATAAGGATCTGAAAGGAAAACCCACCCGGCTATGCCGGGTGGGTCTGCTAATCAGTTCAATAATAACCATTGTTTAGCCTGACTCTTACTCCTCCACTCCCCCGGCGTACAACCTACCGCATTCTTGAACGTCTGCTGAGAATTATTCCCCTCCGAATAACCGACCGCTTCGGCTATCATCTGGAGGCTATTTGTTCAAACTCAGCGAAGTACTTTCGCGTTGCCAATTTGCATCGCAGAGAGAAGTCGGCAATGGTATGACCATTGGTTTTTTTGATACCTTTTTTAGGGACTAGGACGGGTTCCACACGCTGCCGCGATCGCGTGAATCAAATAAAGTGCGCTCAGGTCGGATTTGAAATTTCCTGCCGAAAACGAGCTAGGTTAGAATCACAGCATCCGCGTGAATGTTCTGTTCGTCTAAATTCGTTCAAATCCTGGTGTATTTAAGATTCGCTCTATTTCTGTCTCAACGATATGGGATATTTCTGATTTAATGCGTCGGAAGTTATCATTCACCATCTGTGTGGTAACACTATTGATTTTGGGGAGTTCTCTGTATAAACGCGTCGTGGCATTTAACTGCACATGATCGTTAATTATCTCACAATGAAAGGTCTTTAGTTTTATTTTAGTGGTGGGGTCATCTGCGACCATTCCAACAAATTCTCCAGAAGAAAGACCCGCAATTTTTGATTGCGGGATGGCAAAATCCAATTGACTTGATTTACTGATCGAAGTATCAGTGCGGTTAATGGAAATACTTTCTTTTACCTGATTAATTTTTCCGAATCGCTCCGACAAAAATTTAGAGGTCTCACCCGTTACCTGTCCGCTAATTATATTTCCCGTAATATTCATGATGACCGATGACTGATCTGCACCATAGTCTTTCTTCAACTGACTAAAATCCTGAATGCCCAGACAGGTGGCCACTTTGTTGGAACGTGCCGTTGCAATTAAACTATCAATATCATTGAAAAAGATGGTGGGGAACTCGTCAAATATCAGACTTGACTTCAGCTTATTTTTTTGATTGACCAGTTTAATTAAGCGGGTCACGTATAAGGAAAGAACAGCCCCATATATCTGCTGCTTTTGTGGATTGTTGGCAAGGCAAAGGATCTTAGGCTTGTCCGGATCATTAATATCAAGAGTAAAATCGTTTGCAGACAAAACCCAGTAAAGTTGTGGAGAGGAAAGTCGGGCCATCCCGATCTTGGCGCTGGCGACCTGGCCCTCCAATTGCTCCATCGCATCATTCTGATAAGCGGATATGAACGGATTGATCAATACTTCAATTTCCGGTTCGGTACGAAGAACCGAGAAAAGTTTTTCATAGTCCACCTGCATCAGTTCAATCACATGTGGAAGGGTCAGGTATTTCCCGCCCTGGTATTTTTTCAGGAACCAGATTATGGCTGTTAAAAAGTTGATCGGTGACTCTACAAAAAAGTCACCTTGTTTGGTAATCCAGTCCCGGTTCAGGCCCATCATAATTGAACGGGAAGCTTCGGTGGCATCAGTGATATCAAACATGGTAGAAGCATCCAGTGGGTTACAGCGGTGACTCCTGGAAAGATCATCGAAATTGATGGTATAGAATTTTGGTTCGACGGAATAACTGTTCTTGTATTTCAGCAACGTATTGTAGGCGATTTTAGTCAGGTCATCGTACTTAAAATCATAAACCAGCATCGTAAATCCCTTTCGAATATGTTGCCTGATGATGTGCTGAATCACAAAGTATGATTTACCTGCTCCGGGAGAGCCGCATACAAGTAACCCCCGAAACGGATTAATGATATTGATCCAGCTTTTGCGGATCTTGCCCCTCAGATTATATTGGGCAGGCAGGTTGATAGAGTATTCATTCTCCAATAGCCGCTCTTCCTGGGGGAATGTTTCATTCAATTCGTTGAAAATATCCTTTCCCAAATTCACCCTGATATACCGGCTGAGCAGGTTGCCCCCGGCCAGTAACAAAAGAAACCCAACCCCCGTAAGGGTTATATACCAGATTGCCAGTTGTTCCACCGGTCCCTTTAAGCTCAGAATAAGGGCACTGGAGAAGTAAAGACTTAACCCCAAAACCAGGTAAGTAAGGATGGATCGGGGGTTGATATTTTCGGATTTTTTACCCTTGGCGCCCAACAGGGAAATTACCAGCAATCCGAGGGCAATCAGTTTCGACTTCAGCACCGTGCTGTAAAGCCCCGTACGGGCGATATTTTGGAGGAACTGATCACCCCAGAGGGAAGTGAGCCCCCAGCGTTCAAAAGCCCCATAACAGTAAAAATAACAGTGCAGGAGCAGCACCAAAATAGCCCCAAGCCGGGTAAAGTCCAGGATTTTTCTGAGGCCCGCTTCATTTTCTCCGGTTCCGGATGACATAGATACTTATTTAGGGTTAGGATTGCGTTTTTTCTTCTTTTTCTTCAGCAGTTCGACAGGAACGCGGTTCAGGTTCTTTTCATGCTCCAATAGGTCTTTGAGCAGTCCTTCCTGGGTGGATTGCAGCCCGGTAATCTGGGAGGGCTCCTTACTTTCCCCGAATTCCTTTGACCGGGCGGTTTCAGGGATGGAATTTGGGCCTTTTGCCAGGTCATGTTTCTCCAAATCCAACGAAGCCCGGATACCAGCGATACTGTAGGCTTTTCCTATATCGCTGCCATTAAATACGGCCTTGGTCCGGAAGTCAATAAAAGTAATCCCAAAGACCAGCCCCTCTTTATTCTCCCGCATGACGGCCTGCACTCCTTCTTTTTTCAGGGCATTGATTATGGCTTCCAGGCTGCCCGGAGACTTTGCTAGTACCCAGTCAATACTGGTCTTTAATCTCTTTTTATCGGGCTGCCGGAGGGCCTCATTTTCTGCGAATCTTTTCTCCAGGTTTTTCAGGGTGGGCTTACTGTAAATCAGGCTGGCTTTTATGGGTACCCCGACCTTATTACCTTGCCCGTCCAGCAACCGGTAAAAAAGCCCCCGGGACTTGTATACGATCCCGGTCTCCCGGCCCCGGTCGGCCTCCACGTTATACTGCCGGAGAATGGCGTTCAGTTCTGCCAGCGAGGTATATTTAAAATGATTGACCACCGCATCGAGGACATTGGTGATCGAGCGGTGGGTTTCAGCTTTGCCGTAATACACTTTCTGAACATCCACAGGCAGGATTCCTGTAACCTGTGCTGCTTTTTTGCCCTGCGCAGTGATCAAACCAAAACTCTTCTCCAATTCTTTTCTTGCCTTCTCGGATTGGTTGCGGCCGATATTATAAGTGTCAATACGCTTACCATCAGGCTGGATACTGGTGGTCAGGATATGGATATGGTGATGACCGGCGTCATGGTGCTGATAAACCAGGTAGGGCTGAGAACCGAAGCCGATTTTTTCCATATATGCCCTTGCAATTTGTGTGAGTTTTCCTTCTGTAAGTTTCTCGGAAGGATCGAAGTTTAAGGAGATATGGAGTGTGTTGGATTTTTTTGAACGTTCATTT
>JAEUVO010000075.1 GCA_016786885.1 Chitinophagaceae bacterium
CATCAGTTACGGTAAGTTCAAACAAATAAGTTCCTTGTACCAGTTCGGTAACAGCAGTAGTAACAGAAGCAGGATTGGTGATTGCTCCTGCAGCCGGTCCGGATATTTTAACCCATGCATAAGTTGCAATCGTTCCATCAGCATCTGTTGAAGCAGAGCCATCAAGCGCTGCGGTATCTATTGGTAAAGTAATAGTCTGATCAATGCCGGCATTTGCAACCGGCGGAACGTTCGGTGCAGGATTCACTATTATCTGCATAGTGTCTTTATCGATAGACCCTGAATTATCTGTGACCGATAATTCAAACAAATAAGTCCCCTGTGCCAGGCCATGTATAACTGTAACTGCCTGAAAAGGACTTGTAATAATGCCAGCTACAGGTCCTGATATCTTTCTCCACAAATAAGTATCAATGACCCCGTCGGGATCTGAAGAAGCTGATCCATCAAGTGTACCGGTATCAACGGGTAAGCCAATAACCTGATCAATGCCAGCATCAGCAACCGGAGGTTGATTGGCGGGAGGAGATATACCGTTTGTCTCAAATGCTCCAAGATCAGGTGCAGAACCGAAATAAGGTATCCCTACCACCATGCCGCTGTCAATGAGAGCAGAACCGGGGGCTAAATGCAAAAAACCTATATCGGGCAGGCTGCCATCTGTTTGTCTCGCATTCAGCAACTGCATGCTGTCTAAACTCTGAAAATCAGCAGCCGTTACATTAAAATTATCCTGCCAGCTGTTGCGCTGAGCTACCGCAAAGCTGTTGACAGCATGGTCAGGATTATTGTATGAAATATTATTTCGTATGTAATAAATAAAATTTGAATAGTCCGGCGTACTGTAATTGAAAAAAAATCCGAACTCACCATCTGATGCGCTGGTGTTATTATAAACCTGGGCATTGCCGTAGATACCGGCTTCATTGAAGCCGTATATCCTGTTCTTGAATGATACACTGTTTCTGACTATCCTGCGCAAAATATTAGGCGTTGGCACAACAGTAAGACCCAGTTTATAACCACTTCCATCCCCTGCCGGTATAAACGTCCCGGGCCTGAAACCATTGAACCAGCTCCAGCAATTTTCAATGGTGACGAATCCCTTATTACTCCAAAAATCAAATCCATCGTCTGAATTCCACCATGCCCGGCAGCCCCTGATTGTATTGACTGTTCCGGCATCTGCAATAGTAAGATCCAATCCGTCTCCTCCTCCGTAGGGATCTACCCCATCGCCATAATTTCCAAACGGATCAGCATTATGATGAAAATCAGAATTCAGAACCAGGTTGCCGGTTGAAGCCCCCCTCAATGTAAATGCCATCACATTATGGTGATAGTTTATCTGTTCATACACACAATTAAATGAAGCTTCTGATCGGAAAGCCGTCCATGCAGAATCACCCAAAGCATCCTGTGAAAAATTCGCTATTTCAATTCCTTTAAAATGGAAATAAGCACCTTCGAAATAGATCAGCTCATGCTCAGCATTCACATTATACCCAACAGATTTTGTAATAACGGGTATCTCTCCCGGGAAAGCCCATACTTTAATGGTACTGTCGGCCGTACCATTTATTGATAAAAGGCGCTGACCATCAGTGTAATTATAAGTGCCGCCCCTTATATACAGTGTATCGCCGGGAGCTAAAGCAGTCCAGGCACGGTTCAGGCTGAACCAGGGTGAGCTGATTGTACCGTTATTCAAATCATTACCTCCGGGTGCAACATAGTAAACACCTGCACCGGCTGTTAATGACAGATTGATTAACAGAAACGTATATAGTTCTCTTATTCTCACAAGATTAGGTGGCAGATCGGGATAAGGGAAAATAAAAACCGGAAATAGGTTTTGTCAGGACAATGGTGGGCTTAGTAAGGTTATTTCAAGTGGGGTTGTAAGGTATATATTTTTTTCTCTGTTTCAAAGCTTTGGCCGGAACTATTCCCATAATTAATATCAATATAATATCCCTACTCATATTGAGGTAAAAAAAGGTGTTTGGGACTATTAGTTATTTAAGATATGTGATTGTATTGTCGCAACTCAAATGGGATGATAAAGATCTTGCATAAATTGGTTTAAGGCTATGATTATCAGTGCAACAATACAAGAGCTAAAAAAATACGAAAGCTTCGTACATTCGACAATACATACGTTGTAGGCAAGCTTATCGGACACATCCTACTAATTAACAAATTGACTTTATTGACGCATGAACAAATTAAAAGGTGGACTTATACTTCTTGTAATATTCATTGCTTCAATTTATTGTTCGTTTTACTTTGAAGAATCATACAGAAAACTTATTCGACATTTATATGTTGCTCTATCAAATGGAAAAATTTCCTTTTTTATCTCAAAAAAGTATTTGCATTTTGCAAGCGGTGAGTTCGTTTTATCATTCGGACTCTTTATAATAACACTCTGTTTTCTTAGCTATAGACAGACGACAAAACAAAGAGTTGTAAATATTGCTTTGGGGTTATTTTTCCTTGTTGCATCAACATTAATTCAGAGTTATTTTGATAGTTTTTTCAAAATTGTAGAATGTACGGCTTGTAGTGACGGGACAAGACAGCTGCATTACAGTGACATAAATTATGACGGTATATTTATTAGCAGTTTGATTTTAGCTATCATTCCTGCTACGATGACGGAAATTAGAAAACTTATTAAACTAAAAAAGCAGAAGGGATAGAAAGCCTGCCTACAACATTCGGTTTGGCAATATGGCGGGGCAACGAATATATTCTCAACTTTTTGTTTGCTAATCGGCTTCAGTTCCAGCCGACGAATAACACAGAGCAATAGAATAAACAATGAACTTTTAGTTATAAATTTAGCAGCGGTTACGGGCTGACGAATCACAGAATATCAGCACAGCAGAAAGCCCTAACGTTAGCTGTATCAGCAATCACTCTTTCAATCAGTTACTAAATGAAATTAATATTTGCATTCTTTTTCATTTTTCTGAGCATTCAGGCTAATGCCTGTGATTGTGACAGTATCAAGGGCCTTAAAGATGCGGCTGTTGCGTTCAGAGGAACGGTGGTGAAAGTCCAAAGAATTGAATATCCATATATACATTATGAAATTACTTTTCAAATAGACAAATGGCAGAAAGGAGCAGATAAAAAAAAGATTATCGTAATAAATACTCCTTGTCTATCGGAAATATGTTGTGGAATTCCGTTTCAAATAGGCGAAGCTTATATAGTCTATGCATATGAGGAAGAGAAACAACTTAATACAAACCTTTGCTGGGCAACAGAAAAAATAAAATGAACTCCTAAACAAATGCGCATAAATCAACTGCATTATCAATATTTAAACACCTTCCCGTTCACCATTACCTGCTGTGTCTTTTCATTAAACGTGGCTTTGTAGCCGGTACGTACCGCAGCATTGGTCATGATGCAGGCAATGGAATGATTATACCCTGCTTCTACCGGCGCATTAGGTTGTTTGCGGCTGCGTATACATTCCATCCAGTTACGCATATGCGCTGAACTTAAATGATCGGCTCCCGTATTGGCAGAAGCGATCACTTTTTCTGTTTTATCAACAAGGGTAAATTCAGGCAACAGGTTTGCCTTCATTTCCATGGCCGCCGCCAGTTTTTCCGTCAGTCCTCCTTTGGGAGAAACCTTATTGGTGATAAGGTTAAGCTCACCGCCATTGGAATAATATATTTCAGAAGGGTTCTCATCTCCATTGTGCATACGGGAAGCAAAAGAAACCTGGAAGCCTGAACTCTTGTCATCTGGCGGACCATAATCAAACACTGCCAGTGTGGTGTCCCAGTTCTTTCTTCCGTCCTTCCACATATAAATGCCTCCGTTGGCTACCACGCTGCGGGGATGCGACAGTCCGCTGAACCAATGCACCGTGTCTATCTGGTGGCTCATCCATTGCCCCGGCATTCCTGATGAATAGGGCCAGAACAACCGATACTCCAAATATTTTCTGGCATCCCATTTTTCAAAAGGACGGTTGAGTAAAAAGCGTTTCCAGTCAGTATCTTCTTCTTTGCATTTTGCCACCAGTGCTGGCCGGCGCCAGCGGCCCGGCTGGTTCACATTCCAGGTAAGTTCCACCATCGTAATGGGACCAAACTTTCCCTGCTGTATAAATTCTGCCGCGGCCATATAGTTGCCCCCGCTTCTTCTTTGCGAACCGATCTGCACAATTTGTGCGGATGACCTCACTGCTTTTAATGCGGCAATATTATCATCCATAGTTTCGGCGAATGGTTTTTCCACATACGCATCTTTCTTTGCCTTCATCGCTTCGATGCAGTGCAGGGCATGCTGAAAATCGGCCGTGGAAATGATGACGGCATCAAGGTCCTTTATATTATACAACTCATCATTATTGAGGCAGGCTTTTATATCATGTCCCATTGCATTTTTCAAAAATGCCTGTCCTTCTTCTCTCCGCAGTTTCCATATATCTGATACTGCCACGAGATCAAAATTCAGTTCCTTGTAATGATTCAGGAAACAGGGAAACAGGGTTTGCCGGAAGCGGTCAGAAAAACCAACGGCACCGATCCGTACCCGGTCATTCGCACCAAATATGTTTCCATAACTTTTTGCGCTGAAACCAAAAGCACCGATATAGGTACCGGCAGCAGCCATAGCAGATTGTTTGATGAATTTGCGGCGTGATGACATATAAGTGGTAAGTTGTAAGTGATAAGTTTTAAGTTGAAGGCAGTAAGTTATTTAAGTGTTTTGATCTTTATACTCCGGAAAGACACTTCGTTGCCATGATCCTGTAAAAGGATATGTCCTTTTTCTGCTTCACCAAAATTTTTCCAGATCACATACTTGCTGATGGCCACCAGGTCACGGTATTCCTTTGATCCGCGGATATACTCCAGCACTTTCACCCCATTAAGGTAATGCTCCACTTTATTATTAGGATACACCACCACTCTTCCGCAGTTCCATGCACCAACAGGGCGGAGAAAACGTTTTTGCTTATCTGCTTTTATCAGGTCGTACAAAGATGCCAGTGTGCGGTTACCATCCCTTCCCATTTTAGCATCGGGATGTAATGTATCATCCAGCACCTGGTATTCTAATCCTATAGCAGAACCGCCTGATTTTTCCTGCAGGGTAACAAAATATTTTATACCGCTGTTAGCGCCGGGTGTTAATTTAAATTCGAACGATAGATCAAACGCAGCATACTGTTCACTGGTTACAATATCACCGCCATTGGTAGATTCTTTTCCTTCAGATGACAATACAGTAATGGCCCCATCCACAATCTTCCATCCGCCGGCGGGAAAATTTTCTCCTTTGGCGCTGCGCCAGCCTTTATTCGTTTTGCCATCAAACAATAACCGCCAGCCATCTTTTTTTTCATATGCTGTTAATGTATTAGGAACAAAATTGGCCACATATACATTGGATGGAAAAGCAGTGGGTGTAATACCCGTTGTTTTGATACGGATATTTTTAAATATCACTTTTTTACCTGCCTGTTTTTCTTCTGCTACTGAATGTACCTGCAGCCCGATGAATCCTTTCGCATCGATTGTGTCCACCACATAAGCTGCTGCTATACCATTAACCCATGTTTTCATTTCATTGCCGATGCATTCGATCTTATAATGATTGAATGTATGCGGCTTGTAGGCATATTGCGCTGCTGCATTCAGCTGCATGGGATATATCCATTCTCTCCGGCCCTCATCATATATCCCGCCGGTCCATCTCCGCCAGCTGGGGTCCACTTCACATTGGCGGCCATATACTTTTCCTTCCCCGTTAAACGCAGCGGCATCATAATGGCTTCTTGTCTGCACCCCGGAATTTCCATTTTCATCTTCCACATAGATATCAAGTTCCAGCACAAAGTCACCATATTCTTTTTCAGTAACTAAAAATGTATTTCTTGTTTTGGCAATGGTAGTGCCCACAATAGCGCCGTCTTCCACTTTGTAAGTGGCTTTGCCGCCCAACACTTTCCAACCGGACAGGTCTTTACCATTGCATAAATTTATCCAGCCGTTTTGTGCGGAGGCAGCATAGTAAAAAAGCAGTGAGATAAAAAACAGGAATACAGGTTTGCTGACAGGAAACATATGGCTGATTAACTGGTAAATAATAAGAAGCAGGTAAATTTAATCATTTATGTTCAGCAACGGGCTGAGTTCAAATACCAGTTATTAATTTGATTTTTTATCTTCCGGTATTTCTGGAAAATAATTATTTAACCCAACATGAAACCATGATCAGTTGTAAACGCACCGATTCCAACAATGAAGATTTCCGTTTCCTGGTAAGTCAGCTGGATGCTCTCCTGCGGGTGGTAGATGGCGATGAGCATAGTTTTTTTGCCCAGTATAATAAGCTCGACCTCATAAAACATGTGGTGGTAGCCTATGATAATGATGAACCGGTAGGTTGCGGTGCCATAAAAGAATATGCTGCTGATACCATGGAAGTAAAAAGAATGTTTGTTCTTCCTTCCCTTCGCGGCAAAGGAATTGCTTCGGCTGTATTAAAAGAACTGGAAGACTGGTGCTGGGAAATGAATTATGCAAAGTGTATACTGGAAACCAGTGTTCGTTTGCCCGAAGCGATCATGCTTTATGAAAGAAGAGGCTATGAAAGAATTCCCCGCTACGGGCAATATGAAAATGTGGAGACCAGTGTTTGTTTTGAAAAACAACTGACTAAGTAAGCAGCCATGAATAAAAGTATTTTCTCCTTTTATGTACTCAAAGCCGGTTTACTTGTCGGTACATTGGATATACTGGCTGCTTTTCTGCAATATTTTATCAAAACCAATAAGGATCCGTTGCCGGTGCTGAAATTTATTGCCAGTGGTGTTTTTGGTAAAGAGGCTTTTACCAGTGGCAACAGTATGTATATCTGGGGGCTTGTTTTTCATTTTATCATTGCCATTGCGTTTACTGTTTTTTTCTTTTGGGTCTACAGTATGTCCCCTTCTCTTTTTAAATACAGGTTGCTGACAGGAATTGTATATGGCCTGTTTATATGGGTCGTGATGCAGTTCATCGTTCTACCATTATCCAATGCACCCAAAATGACATTCAGGCCATTGAATGCAATGCTGGCAGCCGCCATTCTCATTGTTTGCATCGGCATTCCTCTTGCCTTTCTTGCGGATAAACGATATAAGCCGGTAAAAAAATAAGCCGCTTAACAGTTGATAAGGAGTGTATTACAGCCGGGGCAGCAGCCATTGCCCGAAAAGCCTAAACCCTTACCTTTGCGGCAGTTTTTTAACAGGTAATAAATATTTAATATGGCAGATATTTTTGAACGTTTACTGAAGAACCAGGGGCCTCTTGGCCAGCACCGTGAAAGGGCACATGGTTATTTTGCTTTCCCGAAACTGGAAGGAGAAATTGGCAGCCGGATGAAGTTTCGTGGCAAAGACATGATCGTATGGAGTTTGAATAATTATCTTGGCCTCGCCAACCATCCTGAAGTAAGAAAAGCTGATGCTGAAGGTGCGGAAAATTATGGCCTTGCCTACCCGATGGGTGCCCGCATGATGAGTGGCAACAGTAACCTCCATGAACAACTGGAAGCTGAACTCGCAGCTTTTGAACATAAAGAAGATGCTGCCCTGCTGAACTATGGCTACCAGGGAATGGTAAGTATCATTGATGTGCTGTGCAGTCGCCATGATGTGATCGTATATGATGCAGAAAGCCATGCCTGCATCATTGATGGTGTACGTTTACATCCCGGCCACCGCTATGTATTCAAGCATAATGATGTGGATGATTGCGAAAAACAGTTGCAAAGAGCAACTGCCCTGATCGAAAAACAAAAAGCTGGTGGCATACTGGTAATTACCGAGGGTGTATTTGGTATGGCCGGCGACCAGGGCAAACTAAAAGAAATAGCTGCTTTGAAAAATAAGTATCAATTCCGTTTACTGGTAGACGATGCACATGGTTTTGGTACACTTGGTAAAACAGGCGCCGGTGCCGGTGAAGAGCAAGGTTGCCAGGATGCAATAGATCTGTACTTCTCCACTTTTGCCAAATCAATGGCTTCTATTGGTGCATTCGTGGCTGGTGATAAAAAGATCATTGATTATATCCGGTACAATATCCGTTCACAGATCTTTGCCAAAAGCTTACCAATGCCATTGGTAGTAGGCAATCTAAAACGTTTGGAATTGCTCCGTAATCACCCCGAGTACAAAGAAAAACTCTGGAGCAATGCAAGAAAGCTGCAGCAGGGATTAAAAGCAAGAGGATTTGATATTGGTAATACCGATTCTGTAGTTACACCGGTATATATGAAAGGAGATGTTCCCGAAGCAACGGCCATGGTAATGGACCTACGGGAAAATTATGGCATCTTCGCTTCTATCGTGGTATACCCGGTTATACCGAAAGGTCATATCATTTACCGTCTTATTCCTTCCACTGTGCATACCGATGAGGATATTGAACTGACACTGAAAGCTTTTTCTGAAACCAAGAAAAAACTGGATGCAGGAGAATACAAAGTGGAAGCCATCCCTGATATGGCAGAATCTAAATAATAGGTTTTTTCATCCGGAGCTTAGCGAAGGATTAACTTTTATATGACGGCATTCCTGAAAAGGATGCCGTCTTTTTATTTGTACGGCAACCCGTTTTGAGCTGTTTGCCCTACATTTACCCTTCAAAAATTACCACATTATGCGTAAGCTTTTTCTGTTGTTTTTCCTGCTGCCGGTGGTGGCCCTGGCACAGAATAAACCGATCACTTTAGAAGATATTTATAAGAAAGGAACTTTCCGCGGCGAGTTTGTACCTGCCATATTCGATACTACAAAGAAAGAACCGGAAGTAAAACTGGATGGCCTCAAAGATGAAAATGGGAAGGCTTTCGGCCAGGCCGAAGATGTGATAACCAATCCCGTTACTGCCTCACTTCATTTATTGAAGAAAGGAACAGAGCCTATTTACCGCCGTTCATCCAAGTCATTTGTATATCTCTATAATGAAGCTGGTGAAAAACTTACCAAACTGGAGAATGAAAAAGTATTGCATCCTTCTTTTTCACCTGACGGAACAAAGATCGCTTATGTAAAAGACAATAACCTGTATGTATATGATATTGCCGCAGGCAAAGCCACAGCAGTTACTACCGATGGCAAATGGAATTATGTCATCAATGGTAATTGTGACTGGGTGTATGAAGAAGAGTTTGAATTTACCCAAGCCTATGAATGGAGTCCCAAAGGCAATTTTATTGCTTATTATCGTTTTGATGAGACAAAAGTGAAGGAATACAATATGACCATTTACGACAATGCTCATAATAAAGACTACCGGTATAAATATCCAAAGGCCGGAGACGGTAATTCAACAGTTGACATTTACATTTATGATGTAGCCAAAGGCACAAAAGCCAAAGCTGATTACGAACAGGGTGATATTTATATTCCCCGCATCAAGTGGACAAAAGATGACAACACATTGGTAGTATACTGGATGAACCGTTACCAGAACGATTTAAAATTGTTATCTACCAATGCGTCTACCGGAGCCAGCAACCTGTTATACCAGGAAAAGAATAAATACTTTGTAGAGATCAACGATGACTGGTGGTGGCTGAAAGATGGAAAAAATTATCTCTTTACCAGTGAAATGAATGGTTATCGCCATTTGTATCTCTATAGCCTGGATGGAAAAGAAAAGACACAGGTTACCAAAGGAAACTTTGAAGTAACAGATATCAACGGGGTGGACGAGATAAACAAAAGGATCTATTTCACTATGGCCTATCCCCGGCCGATGGACAGAAACTTATTTGTAACAGATTTTGGCGGCAAAAAAACATACCAGCTTACCCAGGGCGAAGCATGGCACCGGGTGGTGTTGAATGATGATTTTACCAAATTCTATGATTACCGTTCCGACCTCAACACCCCGCAGACGGTGACACTCAATAAAATCATAGCAGAAAAGAAAAAAGGGATCACTGCTGTAGTAGAAAAAACAGTGAATGAAAGCGCCAAATTGAAAACCAAGATCGATGAATACGGGTATGGAAAAGCAGAATTCATCAAAGTGCCCAATAGCAAAGGTGATACCTTGAATGGCTGGATGCTGAAGCCGGCCAATTTTGATCCTACTAAAAAATACCCCGTACTGTTTTGTAATTATGGCGGACCCGGCTCACAACAGGTGGCTAATCGCTTTGGAGCGGTAAGCTCCTGGCATCAATTGCTGTCGCAAAAAGGATTTATCGTGGTAAGTGTGGACAATACCGGTACCGGTTTCCGTGGTGAAGAATTCAAAAAGAAAACTTATTTACAACTCGGTAAGTTTGAAATAGAAGATCAGATCGATGCGGCCAAATACCTGGGCAATATGTCTTTCGTTGATAAAGACAATATCGGCCACTGGGGCTGGAGCTATGGCGGTTTTATGAGTGCCCTGGCCATCACAAAAGGTAATGAGGTTTTCAGTGCTGCTGTATCAGTTGCTCCCGTTACCAACTGGAGATACTATGATAATATCTATACAGAAAGATATATGCGTACGCCACAGGAGAATGCAAAAGGATATGACGACAACTCTCCTATTAACTTCACTGATCGCATAAAGGGTAAGTATCTTATCATTCATGGTACGGCAGATGATAATGTGCATTTTCAGAATGCGACACAGATGATATCAGCGCTGGTAAAAAGTAATATAGATTTTGAAAGTGCTTATTATCCCAACAAGAATCACGGCATTGGCGGAGGACTTGATAACACGACCTTCCATCTATGGAGTAAAATGACGAACTGGATACTGGAGAATATGGGCAATTCAAATACCCAAAAACCCAACCAGCCGGCTAAACAGCCGAAAGGATTCTAACAACAACATATTCCAATAAAAAAAGCCCCTCACAACAGATTGTGAGGGGCTTTTTGCTGGCTGTAACCGTATATGTTTGAGGATAAGGGAAAAAAGAACCCCGACTCGGAAGTCGGGGGCCCTAATCAAAAACCATTAACCATTAAACCTTATCCTATGAAAATTCATTGCTAATATCGATAATAAAATAATAACACAAAACATTTGACCGTCATTTTTTGACGATTTAGTAAGAGAATTGGACCAAATCGGTACTTATTGATTTTACTCAACATAACATCAGACATCGTTGTAGTTATACAACTACAACGCCTGATTTGCAAACGATTGCACAAATTGGGCTATCTTCCCTCAACTTTATCCAGTTTTGTACAGTTATACATGATATGAGAAAAGTAGTAGTTGCTATCACAGGAGCCAGCGGTTCTGTCTATGCAGAAAATTTATTGCAAAAACTTATTGCCCTGAAGCACCAATGGGATGAATTATCTGTTGTAATGACCACCAATGCAAAGGAGGTCTGGAAGACAGAACTTAGTAATGAATCATGGAACGACCTGGCGGTAAAATTTTATACGACCACTGATTTCTCCGCTCCCTTTGCCTCGGGCTCAGGCCAATATGATACAATGATCATTATTCCCTGTTCAATGGGCACTCTGGGACGAATTGCTTCGGGTGTCTCCAATGATCTTATTACAAGAGCCGCTGATGTGGTACTGAAGGAAAGAAGGAAACTTATTTGTGTAGTTCGTGACACACCATACAACCTTATCCATATACGTAATATGGAAACAGTAACGCTGGCGGGTGGTATCATTTGCCCCGCCACTCCCTCTTTCTATAGCCGGCCAGCAACTATCACTGAAGTTGCTGCAACAGTTGTTGACCGGGTACTTGATCTTGCTGGTTTTGATATAAAAACTTTCCGCTGGGGAAAATAAAAGGGGCTGCCGGACAAAAGCAACCCCTTGAAGATA
The DNA here is from genome assembly GCA_016786885.1 of Chitinophagaceae bacterium. GTDB lineage: Bacteria > Bacteroidota > Bacteroidia > Chitinophagales > Chitinophagaceae > JJ008. The sequence goes on from JAEUVO010000075.1 coordinate 11,852, forward strand.
CACCATCATGAACCAACTAATCAATCGGTGAACTTACCACCAGCGTTAATCCAGTTAACGATTTTTTGACGTTCGCTTGAAGGAAGCAATCCAGTAGGAGGCATCGCAGATGGACTGGCGTCAACAGCTCTTGCTTTGACCCTGTCTTTAAACGTTACAATATTGCAATCGATAGTCCAGTTCATTCCTCCTTCTTGCTGAGAATTATTATGACAGGGAACACAGTTCGTTTGTAATACCGCCTTTACTTGTGAAAACAGCGGCCCCTCAGGAAGGTTACTAACCACGGCAGGCATGCTGGAACCTACACAATTGTTTCCATCTTTAGCAGTAACAGTATAAGGCCCCGGGGCTAGATTAGAAAATACGTTAGATGCCTGGAAAGTTATTCCATTCAAACTATAAGTAAATGTGCCTGTGCCCCCCGCTGCAGTTGCTGTGATCATACCATTGTTCGGCATGCAGGGAGTATTAGCTACCACACTATTATTAACGGTGATCGTTACACCAGCACATGGGTTAGGATCTGTTAGAGTGAAGTTTGCAGAACCCAGGCAACCATTCAGATCTCTTGCAGAAACAGTGTAAGCCCCGGCTGTTAATCCATTGAAAGTTCCTGATGCCTGGAATGCGCCGCCATTAATATTATATGTAAACCCGGTACTGCCAGTTGCCGATGCAACAATGCTTCCGTTATTACCGCCAACGGTTGTTGGATTTGTTACTGTACCTGTTACTGTAATAACCACACCTGAACAAGGATTTGGTGCTGTTAGTGTAAAGTTGGCCGATCCAAGGCAACCATTAAGATCTTTGGCAGTAATAGTATAAGCTCCGGCACCGAGACCTGTGAAATTACCAGATGCCTGGAATGCTCCGCCATTAATACTAAATGTAAACCCGGTACTGCCAGATGCAGATGCTGCTATACTTCCATTTGTTCCTCCTGCAGTAGTTGGGTTAGTAGGTGTTCCTGTTACAGTAATAGTTACACCTGAACAGGGATTGGGTGGATTAGAAACAGTGAATGTGGATGTGCCTGTACAGCCACTTGAGTTCTTTGCAATAACTGTGTAAGAGCCAGCAGCCAGGCCTGTAAAAGTTGTAGCTGACTGAAATGCTCCTCCATTAATATTGTAAGTAAATCCACTGCCTCCTGATGCCGAAACAGCAATACTTCCATTGCTTCCTCCCACAGTGGTTGGGTTAGTTACGGTTCCTGTTACAGCAACAGTAACTCCGGCACATGGGTCAGGTGGTGTTTCACTTCCACCTTTGCTGCAAGAGTAGATGATGATAGCAGAAAAAATAAAAAGACTGAAAGAACGAAGGGTAAATATTTTTTTCACAAGCTGTTTTTTATTCTCAATCGGAGAGTTTAAAAAACAGGTTGCCTTGAGAAAAAAATTATGGTGCCGGTTTGATTTGCTTCTTTGGAATAACGAATGGTTTAATACCGACAGAAAATAATAAACCAGCACTATTAAGCTTCACCTTTCCATATCCCACACCACCTGATGGCAGTTTCACATATGGCTCAGCTATTATTGAAACTGATCTGCTTAGTTGCCGCTGGTATCCGCCAGATAAAGTAAACACAGAGAATAAATGCTTATTCTCGTTTTCTATTGTCCATTCACTGTTATAGGTAGGACCTGAAGGAAAATTTTTGTAAAAATAGTTATAGGTCTCCCTTTTCATCAGGTAAGATGACAGCCCTGCTGATACAAACCAATTTTGTTTCCCGGTAATGCCGAAATTATAACTTATGGTCAGCGGTATTTCATACACTTTACAATCGGCTTCTACTTTTTCCAGGTATGGGTAGAAGGTATAAAATATATCAGGCGGATGATACGCTTCAGGTGATGCAGTATAAATTTTACTGGCAGTATAGAAACCAGTACGGATAGTAAACCGGTCTTTGAAAGTGTATCCCATACCAAGACCAAGAACCGGTGAAATTTTTCCGGGCCTGTCATTACGGGTAAAACTGATGTCAGGACCGGCAGTAGCTGTAAAGAAAAATGCACTGCTCTTTGAATTCTTCGTTTTTGATTTTTTCTCCTTTGTGTTTTGTTGTGCTGCAATATCAGTCTGTGTAACTGCACTATCTTTTTTTATTATCACTTTATCGCTATTTGCAGTAACATCCGGCATCAGACTGATTTCTTTTTTATTATCTGCTATTTTGATAGTAGCATTATTATCCGTAACCTCGTTTGGCTTACTGCTTACAGAGTCACCGGATGGAGTATTTACCAGTGGGGTTGAAGGATTGTCAGAGGCCTGGTTAATGGGCGCAAAAGGTTGGTCATCTTTAGCCTGCTTCTTTCCTGTCATCTTTTTCTTTTGGCCTGCAGAAGAACTGATTGCGATAGTCTGCTTTTCGAAATCAGTTTGTTCAGCTATTACCACATTCTTGGCCGTACTATTATCACTATTATCAGCAGCGTCAGGTTTATTTTCAAAACTCTTCTCATTTATCGGAGAATTCTTTTTTATTACACTTACACCTGTATTCCCGGTTGCGCTTTGTACGGCGTCATTATTTTTCTTCTCCTGTATATTTTTCTCAGACTGAGCTGCCTGCTTATCCTGGCGGAAAGGTTTACCAATCAACAATCCTGCCCCTCCAATCACTAAGAACAGGAATAGCCAGAGAAAGATCCTCCTCTTTCTCTCCTTTTCCTGGGGGAGATGTTTATCCAGCAGTTTCTCCATTTTAGTCCATGCCTTTTCATCATACGCCGGATGGTGATGATCTGCTGCTTCTTTAAACTTCTTATCTAAATCTTCAAACCGCATTTTTGGCAATTGATGTTTCGTTTTGTTTAAATAGGATTTTCTGCAACTGTTTTCTCGCCTTTGACAGGTTGGACTTTGATGTTCCCGTGGAAATTCCAAGATTCCCTGCAATTTCCTCATGACTCAGCCCTTCTATTACAAAAAGATTGAAAACTGTTCTGTAACCCGGTGAGAGATCCTGCACTGCCCTGATAATTTCATCATATGATAACTTATTAATGGCATCATCTGCGGCTGTCGGAACATGGTACACCACTTCATCCAGTGATGCCACCAACTGATGCTTGTGATATTTTCTGAAATGATCAATAGCAGTGTACACCATAATTTTCCTCAACCACCCTTTAAATGAACTGACCACATCTGCATAAGCTGGTTTATAATGATGTATCTCTTTGAAAATTTTCAAAAACCCATCATTCAATATTTCAATAGCATCATCCTGGGTGCTGACATAACGGTCGCAAATAGCCATAGCATACCCATAGAAAGAGCTGTAAATAATTTTCTGGCTCTCCCTGTTGTTAAGGGCACATGCCTCAACATGATGGGTAAGTTCGTCCGCAGATAACAATTGCTGTGTGTAGTGTTTCACTCCAGTATCGGGTTATGGCCATCAAAGGTTGCCTCTGTACAAGTTAGCTCAAATAACAATTTATATAAGTACTGGCCGGATTGAGGAATGTAACTATCTGGCTCGTAACATTTTATCCGTGCAGTCAGTTTAAGTTGACTTTCTGAATTCCTTTCTTTTTGTAGTAAAATTTGCCGGGCTTATGAATTTCAGCCCGTAAATAGATCAAGATACCGCTGTAGTGTCATGATATATTCTTTTTCGGTTCCTTTGGTTTTAGTCTCAAGTAACTTAAACCACCGGAGCCGATGGACATTTTTCCTTTTTTTAATCCCGGATTTACTGGCAAATAAAAGAGCCCAATTCTCAAGTACAGAATTATGCTCCTCATTTGATGCAGGAAGTTTATGAGGCATAAGAAAAGCCCTGAGTTCTTGTTTACAGACCAGTGTGGCTTTACTCCTATCACCCTTAAATCGCCAGTTGATCATAGAAGTAATGTCATTGCTTAGGTCAGCCGCCTCTGGATGCATAGCAGGACTCTTACCGACGATCCATTCTTTATTACAGGCTGTTAAACTTCTTAATGTACCAAGCGAAGTTCGGTAAGACCTGTCCTCCTTTATTTTCTTCCATTCATTTGCCGCAATGATTTTTATCTTTTCGTTCACCGGTCTGAAACCTAGTTTATAGTAGAACCAAAAGGCTCCGCTTTTCAACCCTTCGGGATTTCCTTTTCCAAACTGGTAGGGTTTTACCACAAACCGGTGAATAGTATATTGCTGATAATACAGCCGTAATACCTGGCAAAAAATCCATGCTGATTCGCCACCACGAAAAGGCGGATAAATATTCACACCGATCTTACAATGATGCCCAAATATCCAGCCCCCTCCATATGACACAGGAACCCCATTCTTAAATGCCATGAACCCGATATAACTTTCCAGCGACAATCGATGCTGCGCCTGCATCGGCAGCAAAGCTATTTGCAATCCCCGGCCCATATCAAACAATTCAACCGCTGATAAATCAGCGTAGGTAAACGGATCAGTTTCCCTGTAATAAAAAGCGAGAGAAATTCTTACAACTGATACAAGTTCACTTTTCTGTTGCCCGGATAATACCACAGGTTTTTGTAATGGCTGCCGGATTATTGAATGACTGCTTACTTTTTTTTTGAAAGATGTCTGATAATAAGTCTTTTCGAAAGGCCAGCGATTAAAACTTCTGTTGTGAATGCCCTCCTGCAGCTTCCAGCTTAAATAGATATGAAGATTGTCGTATAACTGATCTTTGATCAGTAAAGGCCATCTTTTTTGGTAAAATTGTTTTAACAACCACTTCAGTGCTGCAACGTTGTGATAATGGCCACTCAGTATCCTGATACGATTCCAGGTATTTAGTTCTCCATGTGTTGACTTTTCAAATTCCACTCCCGGAAGCAATACCTGGAAAATTTGTTTTACGGTTCCGGGAGATGCTTCAGCTTCTGCAGGCTGTATCTCGCCGGAAAATTCAGTTACCAGCCAGTTTGCGAGTTCCATGCTATACTGGCATCTTAATTCTGTAAAGGGCAAACCGCTACCCGCCAGTGTATATTGCCACCTGTAATTATCGTGGTGCTTCTTTATGATCTGAGACAGGCGTTGTAACTCCTCTGCAGCAAGCTGCTTTACTTTTGCATTACAAGGATAGGCACACAAAAAAAGTAATACCTCATGATACTCCTTTAACGCTACAGGATTTTTAATGGTCCGCCGGCAGCATTCTTCTAGGGCAGCAAGTACAGCATTACCGTAAATAGCTTTCCGAAGATTCTCAATTAAGCGATGTTGCAGATGTTGTTGCATGTCCGGCAGGATCAGTAAGCTGAAAATAAAGAGCCCAATAAACCCGGGTTATGAGAAAAATCATGAATGAATATGAGTTGATACTCGAAAATCCGGAACTTAACCCAACAACTTACTGAACCGCTGCAGTTCAGCTAACTCGGCCGGAGTAAGTATTTCATTATTATCATACTTTGACTTAAAGTAAAGCACTCTCTTATGTTGAGGGTATTTTAGGAGGATTGCCTCCAGTTGCTTACCTGTTGCCTCATCTTTACTATATAAGGGGGTCGCCTCAGGTAAGGCCGACTTATAGCGATTAGGCTTTTTTAATATTATAGCTTCCAGTGTTGCTAGTTTACCCGGAGCAATGCTTTTAATTTTTGATGCCTTACCATACAGACCCTGCAATTGCTTCTTACTCAATCCTCCCCGCTCATGGTACTGATGCAAAAGGCTGCTGGTGAATGAAGAATCAGGCTGTGCTGCCAGCACAGCTTCCAGCAAATCTTTGACAATATCAACATCTGGCTTAATCCGTTGCATAACATAAAAATACTGAAGAAAATAGTACCCCCTGCTTCTATGTCATACATCAAGCATAGTGATGCTTTCGTCAAAGGTATTTTTATCAGGCAGCCGGATATAGTTCTTTTGTACAGTCAATAGCTGAAAAGCATTATCCATTTTTTTAACCTCTAAATAGTACAATCATGAAAAGCAAAAAGAACCTGGCGTTGTCCTTATTCCTGGCAGCAATAAGCTCAATTTTCTTCTCCTTTACTCCCAATTGGGGAGGCGAAGGGTTTGAAGTTTACCTTAATAACAAACTGGTACTACAGAAATTTGGTCCGGAGATGAACACTGTTCAAAACCTTCAACTTGCTGATGCAACTGCAGGGGATCAGCTGATAATAAAATATCATCATTGTGGAAGGGTTGGCAAGAACAGGGTAATAACCATTAAGGATGGGCAAAATAAAATATTGAAAGAATTTCGCTACAACGATTCGAATAAACCTGTTTCTGCAATGAGTTGCAGTGTAAAGGAGATAATAAACCTGAAAAAAGGGAATACTACAAACCTGAAATTGTATTATACTTCCTCTGAATTACCTGCAGGTCGCTTACTTGCCTCAATCAGTTTTGGAACTACAGGTAATGCAACACCATAAAAGATTATAATCTTTACAAAACCGCCTTAAATAAGGCGGTTTTTTTGTATCACTGACAAATGGTACTTTCCAACTGTATAAGTTATAAATTTGAATACGTAACATTTCTTATTCAATCTATCAGATAATTTGATAGTATGCGGTTCCAAAAATTTATCTTAATACTGGCAATTCTTTTTGGTCTGTCCATATATGTGGGCTGCTCTTCATCAAAGAAAGTACAGAAAAAAATACTGAATTTATCAATTGCTTCCCGCAGTGCCTGGAATGCAGATAACCCGAGACTTTATAAAACCCATGTGCCAGTAAGAATAACAGTTCATCATGAAGGCACACAATTACTACTAACTGACGATGCAGCAAAAAAGATAAAGCGGATACAAACATGGGGAATGGGAAAAGACAGGAACTGGACAGATATCCCTTATCATTTTCTGATTGCGCCTGACGGCACCATTTATGAAGGAAGAAATGTGCATACAGTTGGGGAAACTGCTACTGAATATGACCCTTCGGGGCATTTATTAATTACCTGTCTCGGTAACTTCGAAAAACAAGAGGTGTTTCCGGAACAACTATCCTCCCTGATAAGGCTGATAGCCTATTGCTCTATAAAATATTCTATCCCTGTTGAAACATTATCTACTCACCGGGATAACTCTGCACAAACCACCTGTCCCGGTAAGAACTTGTATCATTATTTTGAAAATGGTTATGTACTTGCAGAAGTAATAAAACTACTGAAGTAATTCAGCAACTGAATACTGCATAAAAATATCTCCGGTAATTTATCCTAATCGCTGTTTTCTAAATGAAAATGTTGATGATAAGCCCCTGCTGCTATATGAAGGGCAAACGCAGCAATCGCAGTATCCTTCAGAATATTTATCAATGCTAACTGTCTCATCTCCTTGTCACCCGCATTATTATAATTTGGAAGGTGAATAGTAAGAATGAAAATAACGAGGAGAACAAATAAGAGATAACTTGAAAATTTTACATACTGGTTGGTCAGGTAAGAGAGTGCAACGAGTATAAATGCGCCGCCAACAATATAGGCCCATTTAATTCCCAGCGGGAGAAAATCGGGAACATATACTAACAGATCCCTTGGATACATGAAATGAAAAACACCGAATATAAACAAGACGACAGCCAGGATATAAATGGCAATTCGTGAGATAATGTGGTAGTGCTTCATAAATGATGGTTTTAATTCGGATAAAAGGTACATATTTTCAAAGGTTAATGACATGATTTTAATTAGTTACCTGCATGGCAGGGATCAGGTGCCTGGGAAATAAACTCACTTTTCACTGAGAATGGAGAACTTCAGTAGCTCTTTACACCAGTGTCCACAACTATCAATATCCTGCTTGAGCTTTATCATACACTAAAAAAAGGGGAGGTGCTAAGTTGCGTCACTTTATATTGCTTGTTATGCTAACAGATATTGCTATCTCCCAGTCGGCGTCAATTCGCCATATCAAGGAAATTGCCGCTTCCATAAACATAAGTAATAATGATCTTGAATACTATGGAAAGCACAAAGCCAAATTACCATTAAAGCTGATTGATGAAGAAAAAATCAAACAACACCATCTTGTTCTGGTAACAGCCATTACTCCCACCCCTGCCGGTGAAGGAAAAACAACGATATCAGTTGGTCTTACAGATGGATTAAATCATATTGGTAAAAAGGCAATGGCTGTACTGAGGGAACCATCGTTAGGCCCCGTATTCGGTTTAAAAGGAGGTGCTACCGGTGGCGGATATTCCCAGATCATACCAATGGAAGATATTAACCTGCACTTCACCGGCGATTTTGCGGCTATTGAGAAAGCTAATAATCTTTTAGCCGCATTGATCGATCATAATCTGCAGAATAAAAAAAGGAGTTTACAAATAGATCCAAGAACGATAGTATGGAAAAGAGTAATGGATATGAACGACCGGGCATTGCGGCATATCGTTATTGGTTTAGGCGGCACAGCCAATGGCATTACCCGGGAAGATGGTTTCAACATTACTCCTGCCTCAGAGATCATGGCTATACTTTGTATGAGTACCGGTATGGACGACCTGAAAAGGCGATTAGGAAATATTTATGTAGGAACTACATTCAGCGGCCAGCCTGTTTTTGCCCGGGAACTGAATGCAGTTGGAGCGATGGCGATCCTGTTAAAAGATGCGATTAAGCCAAACCTGGTACAAACGCTGGAAGGAAACCCGGCCATTCTCCATGGAGGGCCATTTGCAAGTATTGCACAGGGAACAAATTCTATTCTTGCCACAAAAATGGGTCTTTCACTGAGTGAGTATGTAGTTACAGAAGCTGGTTTTGCTGCCGACCTGGGTGCAGAAAAATTCTTTGACATCAAATGTGTGAATGCCGGGCTAAAGCCAAAGGCTGTAGTAATTGTGGCAACAGTAAGAGCACTGCGGCATCATGGCGGAGCGAAAAAAGATGAACTGACAATTCCATCAATACCAAAAGTAGAAAAAGGATTAGCCAATCTTGGAAAACACCTCGAAAATATGCAGCTGTTTGATATGAAGTCGGTAGTGGCTATTAATTACTTTCCAGATGATACAGAAGAAGAAATTGCAAGAATTAAATCATTCTGTAATAAATACGAGGTGGAAGCGATAGTGTGTAAAGGTTTTGCCGAAGGCGGAAAGGGCATGACAGAATTAGCCCATGCAGTAACTGACCTGATCAAAAGTGATGAAAGCAATTTCAAACCTTTATATGACCGTGAATTATCGATCGAAGAAAAGATTCATCGTATTGCTACAAAAATTTATGGAGCTGATGCGGTGGAGTATTCAGTAAAAGCAAAGACACAATTAAAGAATATCAAGGAACTTGGCTTCGAGCAAATGCCGGTATGCATGGCCAAAACGCCAAAGAGTTTATCAGATGATGAAAGAAAAACAGGAAGACCTGAGAACTTTATTGTAACAGTCCGTGAATTTGAATTTGCTGCCGGTGCAGGATTTGTTATTCCGATTTTAGGAGAAATGATGCGAATGCCGGGATTACCTGTTATTCCTGCAGCTGAAGGAATTGATATAGATGCGAACGGAGTAATAACGGGATTGAGTTAATCACCTATCCAAATTTTACTGAGGTCATATTCAATGATCCCGCTACCAGTTTATCATTGAAGAAAACAGGCTGCTCATTTTTATTCTGCAAGCCCAGTGTATACATCAATGGATAATAATGATCAGGGGTAGGTATCGCCAGCTTTACAGATTTGCTCAATGTTTCATAATTGATCAAAGCCTGGTGATCACCATCAGCTATTTTCTTTTTAAATAATTCATGCATCTCAATGGCCCAATCATATCCAAATCCCGGTTTATCAAGCTTGTCCCAGGCCACCATTCGCAGGTTATGCACCATATTACCACTGCCAATTATCAATACTCCCTTCTTACGTAGTGCAACAAGTTCCTTAGCCAAACTATAATGATAGGATGCTGGCTTGCTGTAATCAATACTTAACTGCAGTACCGGTATAGTTGCATCAGGATACATTCTTCTCACCACTGTCCATGCACCATGATCGAGACCCCAGTCATGATTAAGCCCAACATTGGTTGAGATGATCAGTTCTTTTGTTTCGAGTGCCAGTTGACTGTTACCCGGCGCCGGGTATTGCACATCAAAAAGTTCCTGGGGAAATCCGCCAAAATCATGGATAGTTTTTGGCCGATCCATAGCTGTTATATAAGTTCCATTAGTAAGCCAGTGGGCAGATACTACCAGTACTGCTTTAGGAATAGGCAATTCTTTTGCTGTCTTCTCCCATTGCAGGCTGAACTCATTGTTCTCAATACCGTTCATCGGCGAACCATGACCAATAAAAAGCACAGGCATCAGTACATCCTGTTCAGAAAGGTCATCCGTAAATTTCTTAAATGTTGCTAAGCCACTCATACTTAATAATCCTCCTGTGATAGTATATATAAAGTTCTTTCTTTTCATTTATGCAGTAAAGATAAAAAGATTCATACATTTCAATGTTTAAACATTGATAAAATTCTTTTAAACAAAACCTCCGGCTGTCAACCGGAGGCCCCTATTTGTATTGCAAGTAATTGTTACTTAGCAAACTGGCTGCGGATAACATTTAATGCCCCGCCTGCTTTAAACCACTCAATTTGCTGAGTATTGTAGGAGTGATTTGCTGTAATGGTGTCGCTGCTGCCATCTTTATGATGCAGTACTACCTGCAATGGCTTACCTGGTGTAAAGCTGGTCAAACCCAGCACATCTATAGTATCATCTTCCTGAATTTTATCGTAATCTTCTTTGTTTGCAAAAGTAAGTGCAAGCATTCCCTGCTTTTTCAGGTTGGTCTCATGTATCCTCGCAAATGATTTCACCATTACTACCCTTACACCAAGGTGTCTTGGCTCCATGGCAGCATGTTCTCTTGAAGAACCTTCGCCGTAGTTTTCATCGCCAATAACAATTGTACCAATACCTGCCGCTTTATATGCCCTTTGTGTATTAGGAACAGTTCCATATTCTCCCGTCAACTGGTTCTTAACATTATCCGTTTTTTCATTATAAAAATTCAAGGCACCGATCAGCATGTTATTACTGATATTATCCAAGTGACCCCGGAATTTCAACCAGGGGCCGGCCATAGAGATATGATCAGTGGTACATTTTCCTTTTGCCTTGATAAGAAGTTTAAGCCCCTTCAGGTCTGTTCCTTCCCATGCGGCAAAGGGATACAATAGTTGAAGACGTTTGCTATCTGCTTTTACATCCAGCACTACATGGCTTCCATCTTCTGCCGGGGCCTGGTAACCTGCATCTTCTACTGCAAATCCTTTTACCGGTAATTCATCACCACCTGGAGGATCCAATTTTACCTGCTCGCCTTTATCATTCGTCAGTGTATCCGTCAACGGATTGAAATTTAAATCACCGGCAATAGCTAATGCTGTAACCAATTCTGGTGAAGCAACAAAGGCCATTGTGTTTGGATTTCCATCAGCTCTCTTGGCAAAATTTCTGTTGAAAGAATGAACGATAGTGTTTTTTTCCTGCTTCTCCGCTCCCATCCTGTCCCACATACCGATACAAGGACCGCATGCATTGGCAAAAACGGTTGCACCAATTTCACTAAACACATCTAAGAATCCATCTCTTTCAATCGTATAGCGAACCTGTTCGCTACCCGGGGTGATAGTGAATTCTGATTTCAATTTCAGTCCTTTTGCCTTTACTTGTTTTGCAAGACTCACCGCCCGACTGATATCTTCATAAGAAGAATTGGTACAACTTCCGATCAATCCTACTTCAATTTTAGCAGGCCAGCCATTCTTAGCAACCGCTTCTTTCATTTGGGAAATAGGAGTTGCCAGGTCAGGTGTGAATGGCCCATTGAGATGTGGCTCCAGTTCGCTCAGGTTGATTTCAATTACCTGGTCAAAATATTTCTCTGGGTTGGCATATGCTTCTGCATCGCCGGTTAAATATCCTTTTATTTTATCTGCAGCTTCAGCCACTTCTGCACGGCCTGTGGCTTTCAGGTAGCGGCTCATACTTTCATCGTATCCGAATGTGGAAGTAGTGGCGCCAATCTCTGCACCCATATTACAAATAGTCCCTTTACCAGTACAACTCATACTTTGCGCACCTTCACCAAAATATTCAACAATAGCATTGGTGCCGCCTTTTACAGTAAGAATACCAGCTACTTTTAAAATCACATCTTTTGGAGCAGTCCAACCGTTCAGTTTACCAGTAAGTTTTACACCAATTAATTTTGGCATCAGCAATTCCCAGCTTAAACCCGCCATCACATCACAGGCATCTGCCCCACCCACACCGATGGCTATCATACCCAAACCACCGGCATTTACTGTATGACTGTCTGTACCGATCATCATTCCGCCGGGGAATGCATAATTCTCCAATACCACCTGGTGAATGATACCTGCGCCTGGTTTCCAGAAACCGATTCCATATTTATTGGAGATAGAAGAAAGAAAATTGTATACCTCTTCGTTATCAGCAACTGCTTTTGTCAGGTCACTCTTCCCTTCATTTTTGGCTACAATCAGGTGATCGCAGTGAACTGTTGAAGGCACAGCCACTTTTTTACGGCCTGTGGTATCAAACTGCAATAAAGCCATTTGCGCCGTAGCATCCTGCATGGCTACCCTGTCCGGTGCAAAATCCACATAGGATTTGCCACGGGGAAAATCTTTGATTTCCACTCCATCCCAAAGGTGAGAATACAGGATTTTCTCGGCCAGTGTAAGCGGACGGCCCAATGCTTTGCGGGCAGCATCTACTTTGGCAGGCATCTCAGCGTAAAGTTTCTTAATAAGATCTAAATCAAATACCATGTGGAGTCTTCTTTAGAGGTGAGTAAAATGAGTGGCAAAAGTACGAAAATCACCTGTCTGAATAACTCCGGGTTGCCGCAATTGTTTAAATTTTCTAATTTAGAGCTATGAACAGATTCAAAGATTTTGTTGAATGGAATGCCTTTGGCGTTTGTTCTGCTATCGGCAACCGGCTGGGTATTGCCACCAGCAAGATCAGGCAATACTTTATGTATGCGTCTATCCTTACTATGGGTTCTCCCATAATCATCTACATGGTGCTGGCCTTCTTCAGAAATGTGAAGAAATATGTGATTGCCGCAAAAAGGAATCCCTGGTACTATTTATAATATCCTGTACTATTACTCCTGCCTGTTCAAAATAAAAAATGCTGGATAACCGGCACTTTAGTATCAGAATACATAGTAATCAGCAATTGTCTTTTTCAGCTTTCACTGCATTTCCCGGAAATATTTGCGGGAGTACACTGACTGGTTTCGCGGGGCTTATCTTTTTTGTTTTTATAATAACAGCTCCGTTCTTTCCTTTTTCGCCATACAACACTTTTGCATTTTCTGCACCTAATAC
>JAEUVO010000001.1 GCA_016786885.1 Chitinophagaceae bacterium
TTATTAATTTAAAAACTGCAGAAGGCAACCGGCTATTCAGGCTTATTGCAGAAGAGATTGCAATTCTCGTAAAGAAGTATAACGGATCATTAAGCGGAGAACATGGAGATGGAAGGCTCCGGGGTGAATTTATCCGGCAAATGGTGGGTGATAAAAACTATGAATTACTTAAGCAGGTTAAATATACATGGGACCCGCAAAATATTTTCAACCCTGGTAAAATAGTTGACACACCCCCAATGGATACTATGCTGCGGTACAAACCTGGACAGAAAACTCCCCCTTTTAAAACGATATTTCGATTTTATAATCAGGATATTCTGCAACATGCAGAACAATGTAACGGCAGCGGCGATTGCAGAAAAACACATTTTTCCGGCGGCACTATGTGTCCCTCATTCATGGCCACAAGAGATGAAAAGGATACCACCAGGGCAAGGGCAAATATATTGAGGGAGTTTCTTACAAATTCTGACAAAATAAACCGCTTTGACCATAAAGAAATTTATCAAGTGATGGATCTGTGCCTCAGTTGTAAAGGTTGCAAATCAGAATGCCCAAGTAATGTAGATATTGCAAAATTAAAAGCAGAGTTCCTTCAACATTATTATGATGCGAATGGCATTCCCTTTAGATCCAAACTGATTGCCAATTTCAGCAATTCTGCAAAGTTGGGTGCTATAGCTCCCCTATTCTATAATTTCTTTGTAACGAATAGGATCACCAGTAAAATAATCAAGACTTTATCCGGATTTGCTGTAAAAAGGAGCATGCCAACTCTCTATAAAACAACTTTGAACAATTGGTATAGGAAGAACAGAGTTACCGATTCTGCCAGGGGGGTAAAAGGCAAAGTATTTCTGTTTTGCGATGAGTTCACTAATTATAATGATACCGAAATTGGCATTAAGACAATTCAGTTACTTGAAAAATTAGGTTATGAAGTAACCATTCCAGAACATATCGAAAGTGGCAGGGCATGGCTCTCTAAAGGATTAATAAGAAAAGCTAAAGAGATTGTTGATAAAAACATTAGTTTACTTCATAAATTAATAACATCTGAAACTCCCTTAATTGGAATAGAACCTTCTGCTATACTTACTTTCCGTGATGAATACCCTGACCTTGCCGATGATACCCTGCTTGACAAAGCAAAGAAACTGGCTGCTAATACTTTTCTTATTGATGAATTTCTCGCCAGAGAAATAGATAAAGGGAATATTAGTAAAGAACAATTCACAAAAGAAAAGAGAATAATTAAGCTGCATGGACATTGTCAGCAAAAGTCATTAATTGGAGTTAATGCCTCAGTCAAAGTTTTATCTCTGCCGGAAAATTATATTGTGGAGACTATTCCATCAGGTTGTTGCGGCATGGCGGGCTCTTTTGGCTACGAAAAAGAGCACTATGATCTGTCAATGAAAATTGGCGAATTAGTCTTATTCCCGGCTGTACGTAATCAGAGTGATGATGTAATTATAGCCGCTCCGGGCACCAGTTGCCGGCACCAGATAAAGGATGGCACTGGTAAAAAATCATTGCATCCTGTTGAAGTGCTTTGGCAGGCTTTGGTATAATAATCGAATCACCCTTCCTGCACAATATTACTTTCCGATACAGGAGTCAGCCTTACTTGTATATTAAATAGAAGTGTGTTTGAAGTTACAACTGGGGTGCAACACACTTTTCAATAAATATTGACAACACTTAAAGAAACTTAAACTTACTTAATTCAGTTACGTAGATAAAATTACAAAAAACCTTTTATTTGATAAAAGAATTTTCAAATTTTACTACACTATACCTGCATTTATTTAACCTGACAGCCAAAAAGCATCCTCCTAAATCCATCCTACCTTTACAGTAATAAACTAACTCAGATTTGGGAATATTAAATCAGAAACATAGGGAGTGCTTGCTTCTCACTTTCTTACTTGCAAGTATTTGGACGTTGACGTATGGCAACGATACTATTCGACTTAACAAACGGATTATACTAGATAATTACGGTTATGAATATGCCCCAGGATACCTCCTTCTGAATAACAAATACTGGGAAGTAGGATATCATACAAATAATGGTCACTTTAACTATTTTGCCTACAACAAGAAAAGATTTTCCCAAGTATATTTCAAAAACTCGACCTTCAGTGCATACCAAGTGAATGGAGAAAAACTAACACCTCAATTTAATTCGGGCTTTTATATTTTGGATAGTTGCAACTTGGAACACCTTACGATTGCCAATACTACAGGAGACATAAGACTGGTTGGAAGTAAACTCAGTGTTCTTGAAGTGCAGAATACTAAGGATTTGCAATTATCAATCAATAACGACAGTGCTTTACAATATTTGGTCTTTCAGGACAACCGGAACCTAAGTTTGCAATTTATTGCCAGCTCTTTTCAGGATTCGGCAATGGTTAAAATATTCAATACCACCTTTAAACAATTTGATTACGGCTATTCCTTAAAAAGCGGATCGGACTTTTATTTTAGCAGAGATACTATTAACTGGTTTGTAACAGGTATGGGTCCGATTGAACCAGACAGTTTGAAATCCTATCGCAAATGGTATAAGTATAAAAACACATTCCTTTTCGATGACTGCTATATAAATTGCGATTTTACATTCTTTGAAAGCATCCCCAACTCAACATTTATCTTCAACAAGTGTAGGTTTGGACCTAATGCATTCATGGGTGACATGGCCGTAGATGAGATGATTTTTCAAAATTGTATTCAAATCAACCCGCAGCTGACTTTTAAGTTCAGGGAAGAAAATGAAGCAGTTCGCCTGGGGATGTCTAATTCTGATGTTCGTAACATAAGATTTGATTTTGCAAATAATATGGAGCTGGTTTTTGATTCCACGTACTCTCAAGATGGTAAATATAATTCCTATCAAAGCCTACTGGAAAAATTTAGTGCAGAGGGAAAAAACCGTAGCTACAAAAACCTGAATCTGCAATACAAAAAATTTCACCAGAGTAGATTCGCTTTTTTTCTGGAAAAAATTTGGTGGGGGCATGGATATAAAAAAGCCCTTGTATTTCTTTGGACTATTTTCTTTCTCATTGTATTTTTTTTAGTGAATTATAAAAATTGGCAAATTGTCCATCCTTCATATCCGATCATTGAATGGAAAAAGGAACCCTACTACTATAATTATCGCCAAAAGTCGAGGATTAAATTAACAGCGGTGCTCCACACGATGTATGTGTTCTTTTCGCTCAAAGTGGACTTTAATAAACTGAAAACAGATAAATGGAAGCCATTACTATTTTTCTGGTTACAGTATTTTACTGGTTTATGGTGCTTAATTTTTATAGTACGCTTTATCTTTAAATTATAGCCTGTTTAGAAAATCCTTTTTTATCATAGTCTCTGTTTGGGAAGCAAAATAGGCTCGGACAGAGCCACTTATATTGGGAAAGCGGTCGCAAGTTGTTGTGAAATGGAAGAGAATAGCTGGTATTCCCGAAAATTAATATTCCCAAAAGTTAATAATTTGCCGATTTCCCCATAGCTTTGTTCTTGTGAAAGGACCGATCTTCCATAAAATACTTTACAAGCTTTCCCGCAAACAGCAACAAAAGTTTCAAGGGGAGCAAGATTGGTTTGAAGAAATCGAGGCATTTCAGTCCGAAGTTGACGCCGTTTTTTTCTGTTGTGGAGGAGGTTGTGGGCGAAAAATACAGGTACGAACTCATGCTACACCCGAGGCTATGAAGGCGTTTGGACAAGATCCAAATAAGCTTACAGCATATTGCTCACATTGTAACCAGCAAACCGAATTCAGGGCAATTATTCGTCATCAACCGAAACGGACTGAAGAAATCGTTGAAATACAATCAACAACAAAAAGAAACGATCTTGAAATACGCGCCAATGAGATACTTTCTGAATTACGAGATTTATCAGTAGAAGACACTTTCACTCAAGATGGTCGTTATTATTCAGAAAAGGTAAGTCAATTATTTGATGAACTTAAGGGTGTTCTTGATCAACTTGCCTCGAAGCAGTGGGCCCATCTCAAAAAACTCTATGCCGGTTTACGAAGACCCATTATCCTAGACCTGCGAAAGCGATACCGATGTGTTTCTGCTTTCTTATTCAAAAATCTATCTGACTTTTCTGGTTGCGAAGATGAAGCCAGTTTAACTGAACCCTCAGTTAAACAAACCAATTCATTTTCTAAAATCAAAAAGTTATGCGTTACAATACAGAGCTGTTGCTTTCCGCGCTTGATTCCGTTATCGAATCTGCGCATGACCGGTTAAACCCGGCAGAATTAAAACTACTGGCTGATATCAGAGCTGGTATCGGGAATGGTGCAAATGATCAAATGGCTGAAGAGTATTTTATACGGCTGGTCGAGTTCTTTTTGTTGATCAAAAATTTCTTTGATAATACATGAATATCGGGAACGCTATAAAACAGGTCAGGGAACATTTTGGGGTAAGCCAGGTCGAGCTGAGCAAGAAGACCGGATTGTCTCAAACTGCTATCTCCCAAATGGAGAAAGGGCCCAAACAACCCAGCAAGAGCAGCATTGAAAAGATCTGTAAGGCGTTCGATATACCTATAGCGATTTTATATGTGATGGGAATGCAGGAGTCGGACGTCTCCGTGTCCAAAAAAAATGATTTTGAAAAGCTTTATCCCGCGATGAAAGATTTTGCAATACAAATGATCGGGAAGCGAAAGTCTAAAATCCTGCAATAAAACAAATTATAGTCATGTTGAAAACACCTTTGCAGATTTTCCAGGATCATTACAAAGAACAGGTGCAGCGGGACCAGAAGAAGAACGAGTTCCAATACACCCAGACTGACACTTTTGTAACCTGGTTGATTGGTTTTGGATTTACCGGGCTGGTACTTGTCGTTTCAAATTTCAGAAAACTGCAAGAAGACTTTCACGCCCCGGTCAAACCCATCGTTATTCTTATCATATGTGTCATCTGTTTCGGTATCCTGTTCCGCTTTATTTCCTTCCTGATAATGAGCTGGGAGAAGGACCTAGAGGAATATTATGCGGCCATGTTCAGTCCAATGCAAATGACACCACTAGAACCTTTAATCGATTTAGAAAAAGCCACCGTTAATCAATTGGTGCATCGCCTTGAATCTGATTTTGGTATTAAGCACCATAATGTTGTTTATTTCGACGATGCCAAAAAGCTAGAAGTATTGCCTGCTCTTAAGAAAGAATACCTGGAACAATGCGAGCAGTCAAGAGTTTCCTTATTTCAAGCCAGAGAATTTGTTGCGGATATCGAATATGAAACTCACCGAATTCCCCGGGATGTCAATCGAAAAGCATTTGACAAGGCGTTTCATAGCAAATCGAAGGAAGGGTATCACTCCAATAGATGGAACAATGTGAGAATGGGATCCTTTATTTTGACTTTGCTAGCATTTCTCAGCGCCATCGTTCTCACCGGCATCGCTTTACTCAGTACCAATTAAAAGATTTTGGACTAAAACGAAAATGTCGGCTTGCGTCGGCATTTTTTATAATAGAACATAACTGAGGAAACCTAAACCGTCAGTTCGCAGCCGTCGCAAGAACCTTCACAGAAATAGATCTCCATGGCAAACACGTTTACCAATCGAAATTAGGGCCTACAATTTGCCGCTAACGCTTTTCAGTGTAAAAATGGTCCACCAGTTTAGAGCCTATTGTACAAAAATCTTTTAATATTTTGGTATCGGTAAACACGAAACCAATTTCATCTCCATGATCGGTTAATTGAATACTTTGGGCAAAGAAAGAAAGACAGTTTTTGAGTTCCGCATTTGATTTTGAGAAAAGCCTGAAACCATCGTCATGAACCAAAAAGTTCCTGATCTTGTTAAACTTCATTAGCAATTCCCAATCCTTCTTCACTTCAGAAAAATCTGCACCAATAACTTTTTCCAAGTATGTACGATATTTAAACACCCCCCTCCCTGCAATGTCTTTTATCTTAATCACCTGATCCTTTTCCAATTGATGGCAAGCAAAGAGCATTTGCTTTTCAATAAAAGAATAGATTGACAAAATCAAGGAGTCGTAATAAATAACTCTAAGTAAAGATTTCTGTCGCAAAGTATCCTCGAATGTAAATACCTCATCCGCCCAAGTCGGATTATCTCCGATCTCTTCCTGAAATTGCTCCAGCTTCTCCTTAGCCAGCCCAACTTCCTCATTAATCACCTTTTCAATTCTATCGATGTAGTCTTCAAAAGATTGAAAGAAAAAGTAAACGTTATCAAAATATTGGTGATTTGAGTAATCAAATCGATACTTATAAAGCGGCATTTTTAGTGATTATCAGACCAAAATACACTCTTTTTACAAATCAATTTGTGCCGTGTAACTAAATGATAACTTTGAAGAAAATCTGCAAAAAATGGCATTCTCAGAGACAGTCAAACATGAAATTATGGTCAAAAGTGCCAGGCATTGTTGTGTTTGTCACAGAAGCAAAGGTCTAAATATTGAAGTACATCATATAACCCCAAAAGGCCAGGGCGGTGATGATTCAGCTGACAATGCTATTGCTCTTTGTTTCGATCATCATGCCGATGCTGGTCATTATTTTGCAGGTCACCCGAAGGGCTCAAAGTTGTCTCCGGCTGAATTGAAAAAACACAAAGAATCCTGGTTTTCTCTTGTGAGTCAGCATAAAATAGAGAATCCCAAAATCGCATCTGTAGAAATTTCCATTATGAATAAGGACTATCCAGGTTTCTTTTCCCCGGTATTTATTAGAGAAACGACAATTTATACTGATAGGAATTCAATGAGGAAAATGTTTGAATTCATGGGAAAAAATCCGGACAGTTATGTTGAAGAATTTAAGGCAAGATTTCCGCAAAACGATATCTATGGGAAACACAAAATGAGTAAAATAAAAACTTACGATGATCTAATGGAGTATTTCAATGGGGATATGGAGAAGGAAGATCGTGAGAAACCCAATACAGATCCTCAACCTCATAAATTCGAACTTTCCCCTTTCATGAGAGAGTATAAGGTGATCAATAAAAGCAACTGTGTTCTATACCTTAAATTAACAAATGGTGACAAAGATGTCCTAGAAGATTACAAACTGTATCTCAACTTCGAAAATGTCATAGAGGCAGATTCAGTCACAAAGCGATCAAAATTTTTTGATGATTATAAATATAGCTATAATGTCTTCTTTCCTGAAAATAATCGTGGCGAATTCATTCCTGCCCGACCAGTGTTAGTTCAGAATGATTCGGTAACTCTCGATGCGATATGCTTCCGACCTGATCCAAAGGCAAAGTTTGTGAACTTAAATTGGGAGCTGTTTGCGAGGGGAGTGTTTGGATCGGGGACTATCAGAATTAATATCAAGTCCAGTTTTGAACAACATATTCGCGAGCGACATGTTGAACCATCCGAAATAAAACCGAAGTTTATCCGAATATTGCCAAAGTGGAATTTTGAGTAATACAGGATTATTAAGCAGTCGACTTTCTACTCGGAAAACAGTGTGTTGGGCGTTATTAGAAAAATACTGAAAGCAGCGATGGAACATGGGGAAGAGAAAAAACCGTTTACCATGGAAATTTCGATGATGCAGTTATTCACTGCGCATAATTATGACTTAGAGAATCCCAGTAAGGTTCTCGCTACCTAATTATTCTTATTATAGAGCTCTTTTAAAACAAGATTACCTTGTTCAGCCACTTCAACGGCTATTTTATTTGCGATTTCTTTAAATCCTTTCTCATACAGCTTCTTTACAAATTCGGTGAGATCAGCATGGAAAGCCGCAGTCACAAGTTTCTGTGAATAAATTTGTTCTACCAGCTTACCCGCCAACTCGATATTCGAATCTGCAATTTGGTACAAATGTCGAAGAAAACTGTAAACTTCCCTGCCATTGGTAGTATTACTAATAACAAAAGAACTTATTTGAAATACTTTCTCCGTAAGCTCCGGCAAGCGGTCAAAAAACCAAAGTAAAATGGAGATATGATCTTTTAAATCAGGTACTGAGTCAAATAATGGGAGTAGTCGTTCCCAGAGATAGATTAGCTCATCCGAAGAAAGTATTTTTTGTTCCCAAGCCTGACGAATTAGTCTTTTAATCTGCTCAGGGTTTTTCTTTGCAAGTATCTCAGCAATGATGCTGTCTTTTACTGGTTCACCCTTCCAGAACTTCCATTCAAGTAATCCATACAAAATTACTGCATCAAGCGACGGAGAATCGCTGGTAAAATACGCCAGTGCCTTATCGAATATCTTATGCTTTTTTAGGAAGTCATAGAAGACCGCAGAATGCTGATACCGTCTTGAAAAAACTGATTGAAACCGGTAGTCAAAATACCGGGGATTTTCTTCACTTAATATCCTGTCGAGGTTGGCTTCAACCCACTTCTTGTCCCAATGTAGCAATAGCGGCAATTCCATTCCCAGGACAATAGAAAATTCCTTGTCCCTGTTCTCTGTGCTGTTTAACCGATTTGTAAAATGTTCTTTTACTGCATCCGGCCATTTTGATTCCTGATCCTTGCTTGTGAACTTTTCAGACCATATCCGAACAAGGTCTATCAAGACTCCATATAATCGCCCGGGAGTGCTGTTTAATATATGATTAATATAACCTGATTGTGTTTGATCGGTATGATCTTGAAACTCCGTTGTATCAATCATGGATAGAACCAACGTAGTCAACCTACCCAAGTCTTCTTTGACCAGGCCTAATCGGTCATTATTCGCAGCAACCGCAGAAATGAATTCACTTGCACTTGTAGCGAACCATCTTTTATTATGAAAATTCTTGTCCGTCTCATCCTCAAAACTTTTATCCCCTAATTTCTTTTCAGTAAAATCCACAACGAGTGGAAAGTCCTGAAGACGATCTTTTCTGATGGCTGTAGTGAAGCCTTCCAATAGATTGCTGGTATATAACGACTGTAACGGGATAAACTCGTCGAGTGAGAACAAATACTTCATGGGATCATTGGCCACAGCAGCTCTTAGCTGTTCTGCCAGGCCCTGTTCTGTCGTATCATGCTCGTACTGGGGCTTAAAAGATTTAATAAAATCGGTTTGTTCAGTGACTGATAATTTTTGAAAGTCCGCATACTCTATCGGATAATCAAACCCAATTTTTGATTCTCCCCAACTGTCAAATTCCGGGTGTTCGGTCATTTGAGAACTATTCCTTTGCATGTACTCTTTTTCTTTGGCTTCCAGCAATGATTTACTTTTCTGACTGTGTGGAGTTAAGGCAGTGAGCCACCTCCTCATCCTGTACGCAGCAAAATCCCGTCCATACTCTTTTTGCAATTCTTCCAGCGGAGGGTTGGTTTTTTCAACCCATGCGATTACTTTTCCAAATTGTTCATCGGTAAAAGAAGCTGAATGCTCTTTGAGTAAAATGTAAGGTTCATGAATGTAAATGTCATCATGGGGTTCAGCTTCTTTCAAGAATTTCCACCATCTGTCCTGATAAGATGCAAAGTTTAATCGTATCAGGTGTATGGCCAGGCGTTGCAGAATTTGTACCTTAAATGCCAGCATTTCATCAATGACATTCCCAAGTTCTAAAGGATTCAGCTTTGGTGCATAGTCGCGAATAAAATAAATGATCGTAGTTTCCCAACCGCTTCCATAAACTGACTGACTGGTAGGCTCTATAGAAGCTGGGGTACCATGCGTCAGACTATGCGAGCCTATTCTGACAAGATCAGCCAGCTTTTGGATAGCAGTTTGTATAGGAACTGGCCCGATCAAACCAGTTATATCGTCACCATGAAGACTGATTAGTTCCTGAATGAAGTGATCGCGGACATTTGGCCTTTTCTGAGTATACGGCTCGGCCTCTGTGTCAAAAAAACTGATGCCTTTTTCCTCAAATGTTGTGAATCCAAAAAAATAATCCAATAATTGTTTCAAACTCTCGATATCACCCCGGTTTACCAGCTTTGCAGCAAAACCTTCAGACAAGTTAGAATGGACCAGACTCCAGGAGTTCTGATGTTCATTGACACTGTATTTTTCAAAAAATTTGCGTTCAAGCTCGCCAAACGGATAATCATCAACATTGATCATGATCTGCGTGATGTCTGTTGAAGTATAAGGGTGCAAGCCGATCTTATCATCGCAATAAGCCTGCATGATTGCTCGCACAATTTTTTTGATGTTCTCCTTCACATTGCGACGAGCCACCAATGATATCCCAAGCAGATATTTGACAGCATGCCAATATGGCGGCGGTTGTCCCTCCATAGTTTCCACTGGCGCGTTGGCTGGATCAAAATAGCCCTCACTCATTAGGGATAATAGCCAGCCCGTCTTATCCAATCGTGAAAAGAAATAGTCAGCGTTTTTGGGATTGTTCAATATATTTGTCAGTGCTGGCAATGAATCATGTTGCGGTTCATCCAATTTCAGTAACACATCCATTCTGTTGGTTCTGCCTAGAAACGTTCCAATAACAACCGACAGTACCTTTTCATATTCGCCCCACAGGTTAATAATCTCCGTCGGGTCTACCGAAGTGGCTCCGTGAATATTTTTACGATGAGCTATGCGGTGAAAATTCTTCGCAATGCTGAGCCACTTGTTAGCAAGCGCATCCTTTGGATCTTCTTTTCCAATCGCAGCAAGAATCGAAGAAAAATGCTCTTTGGTGTCTTCCTCTACTCCTGTTATGTTCTCAGATATTTCCTTCTTAATTTTTTTTGGCGCAAACACGTCCCGCAGGCCCCCGTCAATTTCACGTACAGCATGAGCAATCATGTTGGCTTTGGATTGTATCGTGCAATCCGGGTCAATCATACGAATACCATCAAGATAAAAATTGGCCAACGATTGACCTATTGTCTTTAATCCCTCATATATCCTTTCCTGTTCCTCGGTTAACATTTTATAACGCTTTAAGCTTATCATCGGAATAGTGACAGAAGCATCATGAAAATTACCAGATCCTTTTTATTTCGTTCGCTTTAATATGATGACGTAATCCTATAATTCTGCTTTAAGAGATTCAATTACTTTTTGAATGATGCGCAGACAATGCGTAACGTCCTTTTCCTTTACAATAACTCGCTGACCCACTTGGTAGGATGGGTCCCGTGAATTATCAATATACCTCTGATCAACGATTCCTTCTGTATGACAGAGCAGATGCCTTCGCTGAAAATAAATGACCAGTTCATCCAACTCTGTTTGAGAGATCCAGTCAGAGTAGCTTTTTCCTAAATTCTGTTGCCAGTAGCCGGCACCTGCTTCAAGATTTTGAAATGCATTCATTCTTATGTTAACGGCGGGAAATTTTTTTGCAAAAGAAACCTCATTGAATCGTTGAAAAGCCACGACGCATTCATTAAGACTTGTTTCGATCATGGAACGACAAGTATTCTCCGCTGCATCTTTGCTTACTGCTAATAATGAGGTTCGAACCAATTCAATGTTTTGAATTTTCGCTTCAACCTTTCTTACTGCATTTTCAAAAGTCTCTTCTGCTGAGTTGTGGCCGCAACATGGACAGAAAAAAGCACTACCAATGACCGCATATCTTGCACTACATTCTTTGCAGGCAATCTTCAGCTCCATGGCCTGGCCTGCCGCAATAGGTACGATATATTTCATTCCGGGTTTTCCTGTAAAGTTCATGGACATTTTCAGAAATGAATTCCGCGGTTGATTTTCATTGAAATGGCGGGCGCCTTCAATAAAAGCATTGTTCACCATTCCATGAATATGCTCCTTTGCTCTCTGCCTTGCCCATTTTATTTGCCCAGCGGTAAACCAAGATTTGGCAGCAGCTTCATTACGGCACATAGGACAGAATACTTTCTCCTCTTTGAAAATATTTTTCCAATCGTCTTCATGGACTTTAAACTGAAAAAGACATTTTTTGTCGGGGCATTCCTTATCGACATAACCATCCTTATCGGGTCTAATAGGCACAGAAATCTGATGGGTGCCATTAATCCGCTGCAGTTCCTGAATCAATTTTTCAAACATGATATCTGATTATTATCTCAAATATACTAATATTATTAGCCATTTTAGGGCAAATTTCAAGACAAAATTCTCGATTCGCAATTTGCAAATTGCGAATTTTGCATTATATTTGCCCTATGAGAAAGCATAATGGAATGAGACCCCAGGACATTCCTATTCTTTTGAAAATTCTGATCCTCGGGGAACAAATCTGGCAAAACAAAGACCTTGCTTCACAACTATATATCAGCCCTTCGGAAATCTCTGAATCACTTAACCGTAGTGCAATGGCGGGTCTGATCGATGCCGACTACAAGAAAAAAGTCTACCGGCAATCGCTTATGGAATTTTTAGAATTCGGCCTGCACTACGTTTTCCCAGCGATACCAGAAGTGATGGTCAATGGTATTTATACTGCTCACTCACATCCCAGGTTGGAAAAAGAATTCAATAAGGAAAGTCTGCCGTATGTATGGCCTGAGCCTCGTGGGCAAGTCCGGGGATTAAGCATCGAACCGTTGTACAAAGAGCAAACAAAAGCCGTCCGTCAGGATGAACAATTATATTACATGCTCGCATTACTAGATATTCTCAGGGTCGGAAGAGTAAGGGAGTTGAAATTTGCCATTTCGGAACTCAAAAAGATCATTCTATGAAACATGTCAATGAAAATATAACACGAATTAAGGCTGTATATAATGGTCTTGGTGATTTAAGAGATAAAGTCGTGTTTGTTGGGGGTGCTACGGTTTCTCTATATGCACAAAGAGAAGCTCCTGACATCAGGGAAACCAAAGATGTAGATATTCTTGTTGAAATCGCCTCAAGATGGGAGTATGCAGCAATAGAAGAGCAATTAAGAAAAATTGGATTTACAAATGTTCAAGAGTCAGGATTTCTTGGACGTTATATAATGGATGGATTAATTGTAGACTTGATGGCTACCGATGATGATATACTCGGCTTTACAAACAAATGGTATAGTGAAGGATTCAAGACAGCGATAGATTATACTATTGACCCACAGCATACAGTAAAAATATTTGACCCAGCCTATTTTGTGGCTTCTAAAATAGAAGCTTTCAAAAATAGAGGAAAAGGCGATGGTCGTCAAAGTACAGATTTCGAGGATATTGTTTTTATCCTTGATAACAGATCTTCTATATGGGATGAAATGGCTTCCGTTCCATCACCACTCAAAGAATACTTAAAAGAGGAGTTTAGAGCACTATCCAATAATCCATACATTGATGAATGGATCGGATCCCATTCAAGCTTCTTCTCACCTCCGAGTGCTTACCTAATCATGCAAGATTTAAAAAAATACATAGAAACTTAACCTTGATAGAGATGGTATCGGCTCGTATACCTGGAGAAATCGACAAACTGTTTTCTGTTATCACTATATCCGCTTTGTTGAAGTGCTACCATCGGAGTACAAACCTTGAAAAGGCCTTTACCGGCAAGTTGTCTATCAAAATCTATTCCCGGGTTAATTGAAAGTAGGACATCGTAAAACTCTTCATGAATAGTATATAATGATGTGCCTGAAAAATCATGTACAAGATTTTCCTTTTCAATGTCTCCCCAAATTACTCCCCCTAAGTACAGATCGAAGATTTCCGGCTGATTGCTTATGTAATAATCCCAAGCTCCTTTTGTTGTAAATTTAATATCATCTTCAGCAATCGTGATTTGTTTCAAGCACGATTGTTTTGCAAACTCCACTATCTGTTGATGGGATTTCAAGATCCCTCTTGCAGGAAAATCCGGGTCATCAAACCCAGTCCAGATATTAAAATCAATTATCTGTTGTAGTTGTAATTCCTTAAATAGAGATTCTAATCGATCAATTCTTCGCTCAAGGTGAATGATATGCAGAGTATTTAAATACATTTTAATCAGGCTTATACCATAACATATTTTGTATATCACTCAGAATTTGCTGACAGCAAAGGGAAATGGAATGGACGGCAAAATCGTGGGAGTTTGGGGACCAGTTCCTGCTTCAGTCGACAAACGATTAACCTCTGGCATAATATAATCCATCGCAAAGTCAATGTTCATGGTTTTCAAATGGGGCCCTGGGCCTAAGTGCCAGTCAAAGGCAGCCTGAAGAAGTACAAGGCTAAAATAGTAGTTTGTTGCAGCTTGTCCTTTTGCACATGCGAAACAAACCACTTGACCATCTTTACAACTGGCAAGTTGCTCATTATATAATTGCCTTGCCTGCTCGCGAGTGATGGGTGATCGAACTACTCCTCCATATTTAAACTTGGGTATTTTGTCATTTAGGTCGACCGAAAAGACACCCTCGATTTCTGATCGACAGCTCTCAAGTAATATCATTTGTTTAGGAGCAGAAAACTCTAATTGTCCCGGTCGAATTATTTCTTTTTCGTTGAGTTGAAAAAGTTGATTGTCGACCTGTGTTGCTCCATGACCAATTAAGACTAAAATAATGAAATCTGAAATTAGAGCTTTCGTCAACTTATTTAGATCAGCCGCAGAAATATCTTCATGATACTGGATTTCTGCGGCACTGTAAGCCCCTCCTGCTCGGCTATTGAAAAAATTCATGTAAGTCTGGGAGTAATGCCTGTCTAGTTCTAATTCTTCAGGCGTTTTGGAAAAACCTTTGATTACAATTATCTGCCGATCCATATAATAAAACATTTTATTTCTAATAATAAAATCACTTCGAAATAAGAATCTTCTAAGCTATCTGTGTTTGTATTAACTCATTCAAAAATGCCGTATTTAAGGTTAATAAAATTAATAACCTTTTCTTTATTAAATAAAAGTCTTCTTCCAATTTTTATCTTCGGGAATCCTTCTCGTTTTATTAATCGAAATAACGTCCGCTCGCTTACATTAGTTATCACTGACAATTCCTTCATATTGAAATAGATTCTAAAAACTCCGATTGCTTTAGCATTATTAAATTCTTTAAGAATTATCTCTCTCGATTCAACATTGGAAGCTCTGATCTTAATATTTTTTTGTTGCCTTTTATAGTCCTTTGAATTGCAATTGTGAGAACAATACCTTGTCACCGTGGTACGAGCTGTAAACAATTGATGACAATATTGACAAACTCTTTGAATCCTGATATTGCTGCTCATTTGTTCTCATTTTAAAGGCAAATAAAAACAGTAAACTGTCGGAAACTGACAGCAACTGCCATAATTTCTCTTGGCTCTTGAGTCAAAAACCTTTAAACTAAAAGATACAAATGAGATACAAACAACATTAAAACAGGTTGTAAATAAGGGTAAAGCAGATTCAATTAAGTAAGACTGGGAAGTAAATACGTTGAAAATGAGGTTAAAATCTTGCTTAACAAAAAATGTAGCTCATTGATTGTGAAATAGTTATAAGCCTATTTTCCGATACAGAACTTACTAAAGATATAATCTAATTGATCTTCATTGGTTATTTCCCCTGTTATTTCCCCCAGGTAATGTAAGCAACGGCGTATGTCTAATGCCAGCAGATCGCCGGGCAACTTATCGTCCAGGCCTCTTTTGATTTCTGCGAGAGACTTGGATACTTCTTTCAAAGCATGATAATGCCTCGCATTGGTAATAATTGTACTTTCTGGTTGTACCTGGCCATGTAATACTGTATCTACCATTTTTTCCTTGAGTACTTCTATATGGAGGTTTTGCTTTGCAGAAATAAAGATAACATGCTCTAATGCACTAAGCTTTTGTCTTACTTTAGTTTCTTCTACTTCATCAGTTTTGTTTGCCACCAACAAGTATTTTATGTCGAGCTTATTAGCCTCCTGACACCATTCTTGTATTTCTTCAACCTCATCATTCCTTACATCAAATAAATAGAGTACAATATCAGCTTCCCTCATTTTCTCCAGGCTTCTCTCAATTCCAGCAGTCTCTATGGTATCAGTTGTATGCTGCCTTATCCCTGCTGTATCGATCAGGCGGAAAAGTATACCATCAATATTTATCACCTCCTCAATTGTATCTCTCGTTGTACCGGGTATATCACTTACAATGGCCCTGTTTTCATTTAACAGCCGGTTTAGCAAAGTTGATTTTCCGGCATTGGGTTTTCCTACAATAGCCACACTTACTCCATTTCGTATCACATTTCCCAGCCTGAATGAATTGATCAGTTCATCAGTTGATTCCTGTAATTCATTGATAAGCCCATAAAACTGCTTTCTATCTGCAAACTCAACATCCTCCTGTGAAAAATCCAATTCCAACTCGATAAGAGCAGAGAATTTAAGTAATCTCTCCCGCAGCTCTTTAAGGTTCAACGAAAAACCTCCTCTCATTGTATGTAAAGCCGCCTTTTGTGAGGCTGCTGTGTTAGAAGAGATAATATCGGCTACTGCCTCAGCCTGTGTAAGATCAAGTTTTCCATTCAAAAAGGCCCGCTGGGTAAATTCACCTGGTTTGGCAAGCCTTGCACCATGTTTTATACAAGCTTCAATTACTTGCTGCTGAATAAAGGGTGATCCATGGCAGCTTATTTCCACAATATCCTCTCCGGTATATGATGTTGGGTTTTTAAATAGGGAGACTACAGCTTCATCCAGGAGATTATCCCCATCTTTCAATACGCCTACATGTAGCGTATGAGAATTCTGGTGCTGCAGATCTTTAGAAGGGAATAGCTTATTGGCAATTTCTATCGCTTTAGCGCCACTTAAACGTAAAACACCTATCGCACCGATACCCGGAGGAGTTGCTAAAGCAACTATGGTATCATCCCACCCTGATAATTTATTTATCACTCCCCAAAAGTATTTAAATGAACCTGATTTTTAAGCTTTTGGGTACTAAGCAAAAAAAATATCCCCTCTTTTAGAGGGGATATGACAATTATTGGTAAGTCAGATTATTCTGATTCTACTTTGAAAGTTATAGGCTGCTTACGGTAAGCTTTTACCTGGCGTCCATTCTGTACAGCAGGATTCCATTTAGGGCCTTTTTTAATAACCCTGATAGCTTCCTCTTCCATTCCATATCCATGATTAGTTAAAGATCTTACATCACTGATATTTCCTTCCTTATCCACTACAAACTGAACAACTGTGGTGTATACTCCTTCCGGGGCACCATTATCAGTTGCAACCTGGCCATTTGCATTTCTTTCCAGGTATTGGCGCCATTTACTATCACCACCAGGAAAACTTGCTTCTATTTCTACTTTATCAAAAATCTTATTTTCATCATCTTCCTTCTTAACCTCAACTATTTGCTTTCCCTGGTCAATTTCAACAGGAGCAACAATACCCTGATCTTTTACTCCTTCCACATTTACCACATCAATTTTGGCCTCTTTCAACTCTTCCTGAGGTGGTGGTGGTTTTTCAACCTCCTCATCTTTTTTAATTACCGGAGGCGTGAATTGCTTCATTTCCACCTTAGGCGGCTCCTGTTTTGGAGGGGGCGGCGGGGGCGGAGGCGGGGGTTCCTTTTTCTCCTCCTGCTTCACATCCTGAATGGTCATTTCATTCATTTTCAACTTATTGTCATTCTTATCTTTTAACGTGCTGGACAAGTAGGATATCAATAAAGCCAGTACGGCTATTGAGCCTGTAATGATAAGGGCACGGGTAATACGGCGATTATATGTCTTTCTTAACTCATAAGCGCCATAGTCTTTGTTCCTTCCATCAAAAATGATGTCCAGAACATCGGCTGATAGTATTTTATTGGCTTCCATTACTTAGCGTTTTTTATTAGATGCTGACGGATTTACATTTCCATAAACCAGAAGGCTTATTTTATACCCCCGCTTGCTTCTGTTGCTTTAATGAGTTCAAATTCCTGGTCAAATATTTTAACCATCGCATAGGTACGAACCTGGTTGATAGTCATTTCATCCAGTATATCCACCGTATTCTTGTAGGTGGCTTCAGCGCTGGGTTTGATGATAACAACAAAGTCCTTATCGGCACAATTACTTATTGGCTTTCCCTCTGCTTTAGCTTTAGCTTCACACTCCGGATCAGTTACATATCTCGATATTACTTCTTTCTTTTTGTTTATGATAATATCCCTGATGCCTTTGAATGTTGTTTGCTTAAAATTATCGCCGGATTCTGTTAGCTTACCTTCATAATAGTATATCTGGTCATTTTTACCAAGCATAATACTAAGAACTGAGGATTCCTTTACCTCGGTTTGCTCTTTTTGATCCTTAATATCCTTCGGCATATTAAGGTCCAGTGTGGTTGGCGTACTCATAGTTGCTGTAAATACGAAGAACGTAATTAACAGAAATCCCAAATCCACCATAGGTGTCATATCTACTCTTGTAGAA
This sequence comes from Chitinophagaceae bacterium, assembly GCA_016786885.1. GTDB lineage: Bacteria > Bacteroidota > Bacteroidia > Chitinophagales > Chitinophagaceae > JJ008. The sequence continues at coordinate 18,286 of JAEUVO010000001.1, forward strand.
AGTTTTTTAGCTTTTTTTACACCCGGGCCTTTTTTGTGACCACCATCACCTCCACCGGTATCTATACTTGCCATATAAAAAAGTTTTTAGGTTAATTATTTTTTGAGATCCTTTTCACCAGCCCTTTCTTTGATGTAAAGCTCTGTACCAGACGGTATATCGTCTAATGCAGTAACAAGATTGTATTTAAACTCCTCGTTGCGCTTCAAAGCTGAAATAACTGCTTCAAAAACAGGATACTTTGATTTGCCATCCCCCTTGATGAGGTAGTTCAGCTTTTCACCTGCAAAAGCACTTTTGGATTCACGAATCCACCAGAATAATTGGTTATTCAATGTATCCAGAACAGGTATTCCTGGCTGTTTAAGCTTAGGCTGGTCGTTTGCATCTGTCGAAAGCAGTTCCTTCAACCCAGTAAAAGGAACACCTACCATAAACGTTTTCCTGAAATTGGCAATTTGCGCAGGAGATAACCCAAGATTCTGACTTGTGTTGATCCCGTTAATAATAGTGGTATACTTTTCCGGTGCATTTTCAGATAACACAGAAAAATAAACCTTGTTACTTGAGTCAATCGAAATCATAACTGCATTATTCTCAGGCAACTTCTGTGACAGAACAGAGCCGGGTGTCGTAATCTCCACCGGTTCTGGCGGCTTAAATTTCGTGGCCATTATGAAAAAGGACAGAATCAGAAAGGCTATGTCCACGAAGGGGGTCATATCCGTATCTGTACTCTTCCTTGGTATCTTAACACTTGGCATGATTACAATAATTTAGTATTGAGATGAATAAGTTGTTAGTTTCCATACACAAATCTTTCCAGCCATCCTTATTTATAAAGGGAGGCAAAGCTTTGTGTCAAAGTGAAACCAGATTCATCAATACCGTAAGTGATTGAATCAATTTTTGTGGTAAAAATATTATACATGATCAGGGCAATAGCTGATGTACCGATACCTAATGCGGTATTATACAGCGCTTCTGAGATACCAACAGCGAGGTCGCCGGCAGCACCACCACCACCTTCTTCACCCAAGGCAGCAAATGAACGAATCATACCTAATACCGTACCTAAGAGTGCGATAAGGGTACCAACTGATGTAATGGTAGAAAGGAATACCAGGTTTTTTTGCAACATTGGCAGTTCAAGTGCAGTTGCCTCTTCCACTTCTTTTTGAATGGCAATTACTTTTTGATCTGTATTGAGGTTTCCTTCAGAGATCATTTCTTTATAACGACGAAGCCCTGCTTTCATAACATTACCTACAGAGCCACGTTGCTTATCACATTCAGACAAAGCTGCATCTACATTACGATTGGCAAGATGATACTGAACTTTGCGGATAAAATCAGAAATAGATCCATTACCCAATGCCTTCCGGATAGTAAGATACCTTTCAATAGAAAATACAACTACCATCAGGAACATTCCAATCAAAAGAGGAACGATGATACCACCTTCATAAATTCTGTGAAATGCATCTTTAGGATCCTTGTGATGCGGCCAGAATCCGCCGGCAGCATCTGGTTCTTTAAATCCGCTGGCGTCTCCCATCATAAAACGCCAGATTGAATAACCGGCAATAACACAAACAATCGGTGCGATCCATGAAATAGCATTGCTGCTTTTCTTTGCCTGAACTGACGTTGCCTTAACTGATGCTGTTGCAGTTGGTTTAATCTCTGCCATGATCTTAATTTTTTAGTTTTTTTTAAAAGTTAGAATGCTAATCCCTTTTCAGAGCTACAATGCTAAGAAAAAAGTCTTTAAAAAAATCGCCTCCCCTCATTTTTTCAGGAAGGGGCTTCAAGTTAAGGATTTTTTGATACGGAACAATTCCCTGATAAATAATTTGATGGGAAATTCATCCAACGTTTGCATAAGCAGAAAACTGCTAAAATCCGCATGCTTATTCGTACCGTAAAGCTTCAATTGGATTAAGACGACCCGCCTTAAGTGCAGGATATAAACCGGCCAAAAGGCCAACAAAAGTGCATATTACTATACCATATAATACCCAATCCCACGGAACAACAAAACCTGTATTGAGAACTATGGAGAACAGGTTTCCTACAATTATTCCGAGAATAATGCCAAAAAGAGCACCCAATACACTTATTATTATTGCCTCAAGCAGGAATTGACGGCTCACCATTTTACTCTTTCCTCCTATAGCTTTTACAAGACCCACTTCTCTTGTTCTCTCTGAAACCGACACAAGCATAATATTCATTAAGCCAATAGCGGCTCCAATCAGTGTAATAAGGCCTATGACAGTTGCAGAGACGGTAAGAAACCTAAGGCTATTCATTGCTTTTTCTGCCACACTGTCGCTTCTGTCCAAAACAAAATTGCTTTCCTCTGTTATACTTAGTTTCCTTATGGCCCGGAAAGTGCCCTCTGCTTCCCCCATTGCCACATTTACTTTTGTAAGTTCATTAGCCATTACTGCTATTACATAAGAAAACCCTGACGGAAAATTTCTTTCAATATTGCTGTAAGTTGTGATTATTACATTATCCCTGCTAAAGCCAAAAGTGGATCCCCGGCTTTCCAACACTCCCAAAACCCTGTATGGGATATTATTAATACGGACAACCGAATTAACAGCTCCGGCGATTCTTTGCTTGAATAATTTTTTGGCCACATCATATCCCAGCACACATACATTTCGCCCGGTCTGTACATCCATTGTATTCATATTACGTCCATACTGAAGAGCAAATCCATTCAGAGCAAGGTAATTTTCATCGCCACCGAACATCATAACATTTGGACTGGTCTTATACGTCTCATAGGAAACGATATTATTTCTATTACCGAAAATGGAAATACTTTTTACAGAAGGAAAGCTGAACCGGTTTACAAACAATTCTGCTTCATCTTTAGTAATATTTTTATCAAGATTTGAGATTCTTTCTTTCCGTGCCCCCTTTTTAGTCAGTTTTACTTCCTGCCTGTTTCCCCCGCCAAACCTGATATTCCTTTCCTTAAACCGGATGGTGAAAGCATTTGCTCCCATTGTAGAAAAGCTTTCAGTAAACTTTTGATTCATGGCTTTTATCGCAGTAATAATACCAATAAGCGCCATAATACCGAAAGCAATTATAGATACAGTAAGACCTGTACGTAGTTTGTTACTGCGAACAGTGCGGAAGGCCAGTGCAAAAACATCACGAAAGTTCATACAGATTAAAGACAGAAGATTGCTTATGTCTGCCCGACAAAGGTAATTAATGTGACTCTGTATATTTTATCAGAAATAAAGCCAATTGACAAGAATATCGGGGAACAGCCCGAGTAGTATTACCAATCCGGCTAATATCAGCATCGCCCCTTTGAAGAACGGCGAAAATTCGATAGTGGGGGAAGAAGTACTCTCTTCCTTAAAATATATAGCCTGTATGACCCGGAAATAGTAATACACACTTACGGCCGCCATCAACACGGCGAAAATTACCAGCCAGAGGCTATTGGGTGTGGCAATAGTTGCTTTTAACATATAAAACTTGGCTAGAAACCCTGCTGTAAGCGGAATACCTGCCAATGATAGTAAGAGTATGGTTAGAGTTGCTGCTATTAATGGTTCCCTTTTAGACAAGCCATTAAAACCATCAAATGTATAATCATTCATTTTAGCCAGTACAGCAAAGATGCCGATAGTAGCAAAACAATATGCCGCCGCATAGATCAATAGACCTTCCTTAGCCTCAGTGTTCATGGAATAAAGAGATAATAGCATAAATCCCGCCTGGGCTATGCTTGAATAAGCAAGCATCCTTTTTACACTTTGCTGGAACACGGCTGTGATATTTCCGATAAAAAGTGTTACAGCTGTCATGACAGCTATCCATATGCGCCATGTTGACTGCACCTGCTCAAAGGCATCGTCAAACAAACGGATAAATCCGATAAAAACAGCTGCCTTTATAATAGTGGCCATGAAAGAAGTGAATACCGTAGGGGCGCCATCGTATACATCCGGCGTCCAAAAATGAAACGGTGCAGCTGATACTTTAAATGCCATAGAAAACAGAAGCAATGACATTCCTGAAATCAGCAGTGGGTTAGCTGTAACTGTGATCAAAGGATCAATAACGGTTGAAAAGGTTCCTCTTGCTCCATAATACAAAGCTATACCCATCAACATAAGACCTGTAGAAAATGAACCAAGAAGAAAATATTTAAGTGACGCTTCATTGCTTTTCAGATTCCGTTTATCACTTCCTGTTAAGATGTAGAGGGGAATAGAAATTATTTCAATACCCAGGAACAAAATCAATAACGATTTAAAAGAAGATACAAGAGTAATCCCACAAAGAATAAAAAATATCAGTGCAAAATATTCTGCATAATTCACCCCTACCTTTTCCATATCCTTTGCGGATAACAAGAGATAAAGCAATGTGGCAAGAAAAATAATTGAATTAAACAGCAAGGCGAACTGATCAAATACGATCATCCCACGGGTATTCACTTTAAAAAAGACCGTACCACTCATTTCAAGAATATTCGCCAGTAACAAAAGAATTATTCCACTTACAGCCACACTTCGTACAGCATTCTTCTGTTTCAGCAAAATACTGCTGAACATCATGACAACACCTAAAATAGCCGATATGATTAATGCATTCATACTATCTGTTCCTTATTTCTTGCGGAATAAATGACTAATATCAACCCTGTCTGTCAATGTCTGAGAAAAATTGTCTGTTACATCCAATATTGCTTGTGGATAAACACCAATCCAGAATATGAGTACCACAATAATACCCAACGCCAGCTTTTCATTTAATTTCAAATCAGTTGCTGCCGCTGTTATCGTATTTACCTCCCCATAAAAAACCTTGCGGATCATATTTAATGTATATACAGCGGCGAGGATGATCCCCAATCCAGCAAATACAGTGAACCACAGATAATAATTGGATTTGGCATTCAACAAACCATTAAACATCAGGAATTCACCGGCAAAAGCATTGGTAAGAGGTAAAGCTATATTGGCCAATGCAATTATCACAAAGAAAATAGCCATTGCAGGAGCCTTCTGAGCCAATCCTCCCAATTCAGATATTTTTCTTGTTCCAAAGCGGCGTTCAATAATTTCTACAATGATCCACAACCCTATAATATTGATACCGTGATTGAACATTTGCAGCAATACACCTTGCATCCCACTTTTGTTCTCAGCAAAAATAGCGGCACACATCAGGCCAATATGTGCAATTGAAGAATATGCCACCAGCCTCTTGATATCATCCTGCCGGATAGCTATAAGTGATGCATAAATGATTCCGATTATCGACAAGGACATTACCACATCTCCCCATACATAAGATGCAATGGGCAGCACCGGCAGGAGCCAGCGTAATAAGCCAAGCAAACCCATCTTAACCATCACCCCGCTTAATATCATGGTTGTAGCAGTCGGCGCTTGTTCGTACGTATCTGGCTGCCAGGTATGAAAAGGGAAAACAGGCATCTTGATAGCAAAGGCCAGGAAAAAGAGCCAGAATAGCCAGGATTGCGTTTTTGTAGTCAACTCAAGGTTATAAAATGCCCTGAGACTAAATGAATGATCCGGTGTTTTCGACTGCAGATACAGTATACCTATCAGCATAAGTACTGAACCTACAAATGTGCAAATGAAAAATTTGAAAGTAACCTGTATTCTTCTCTCTCCACCCCACTGGGAGCACAGGAAATACATAGGTATTAGTGCAAGCTCCCAGAAAAAATAGAACAGTAACGCATCCATCGCAAGAAACACACCCATGAGGCCCGCCTGTGCCAATAGCATTAACGCAAAAAAGTTATTCGGTTTCTTATAAGTGCTGTTCCAGCTACCCAGAAAAACCAGCGGGTAAGAAATGGCGGTTAAAAGACAAAGTAACTGCCCCATTCCATCGAGTTTCAGCGAAAAGCTACTGCCCAGCGGTTGCATCCATTGTGCTGTAAACTGAAGATTTTCTTCAGCTTTAAACAATGTTAATCCCAATACAGAAACAGCCAGTGTTGCCAGTACGGACATAAAGGCAAACCCCTTTATCAACTTTTCTTCTTTAATAAAGAAGGTAAGGAGACCTGTCAGCAAAGGAAGAAATATCAGAAAAAATGCAATCATATCTTTATTCCGTCACAAACGGAGTATTTATTTTCTAATGAAAAACTGCACAGCAAAAATTAAAATCATACTGAGCACCATCAATAAAACATAACTGCCTACCTGGCCACTTTGCAGGAGCCGGAGCTGCCTGCTTCCATAATTCACTGCTTTACCAACACCATTTACTAATGTATCAATTACCGATCCCTCAAAAACAGATTTGAAAAATCCACCTGCCTGATGAAGAGGCTGAACAAATATTTTGTCATACAATTCATCCACATACCATTTATTCTCCAGCACCTTTCCAAAGCCTGTTTCTTCCGTACGTTGATAGTTACGGAATTTAAACCATGCTGCTACAATCATTACTAAAACAAGTATTGTTGATAACCCCATTAGCAAATACTCTGTTGAATGAGAGACATGATGAATTTCACCCGGCTTAATAACAGGTGCCAAAAACTGCGACAATTTATCTCCTCCATGCATGAATACTTCCGGCACTCCGACAAAACCACCAATAATGGATAGAATAGCTAATACTATCAACGGCAGGGTCATGCCAGCAGGGCTTTCATGCAGGTGATGCTCCTGCTCATGTGTTCCCCTGAATGTTCCTGTAAAAGTGATAAACAATAAACGGAACATATAAAAGGCTGTTAGCAAAGCTGTAAATAAAGCAATACCGTATAATATGGGGCTTTTTACAAAGGCACTTATTAATATGGCGTCCTTAGAAAAGAATCCACTGAATGGCGGAATGCCAGCGATAGCAATACAGCCAATGACAAATGTCCAGAATGTGATCTTTAATTTTTTGCTCAACCCTCCCATATTACGGATGTCCTGTTCACCGCTCATAGCATGAATTACACTACCACTACCAAGAAACAACAGGGCCTTGAAAAAAGCATGTGTCATTACATGAAATACGGCAGCCACATAAGCTCCTGTACCCAATGCTAAAAACATGAATCCTAATTGACTCACTGTAGAATAAGCCAATACTTTTTTAATATCGTTTTGTTTTAAAGCAATAGTTGCAGCCAGTAATGCCGTTGCCAAACCTACATATGCTACAATATCCATAGTGAGATGTGACATGGAGTAAAGCACATTGCTCCGGGCAATCATATAAATACCTGCAGTTACCATGGTAGCAGCATGTATCAGTGCCGAAACAGGAGTGGGGCCAGCCATTGCATCGGGCAGCCAGGTATAAAGAGGTATTTGAGCACTTTTACCTGTTGCACCTATAAACAACAACAAGGTAATTACTGTAATATCGGTAGCACTGAACTTTTTGAATTCAACTTCGCCATTTGCAACAGCAAATACGTCACTGAAATTCACATTACCTACCCTGCTGATGATCCAGAAAATAGCGATCAAAAAAGCGAGGTCCCCGATACGGTTCATGATAAAGGCCTTATTGGCTGCTTTATTATACTCCGTTTTTTTAAACCAATAACCGATTAATAAATATGAACAAAGTCCAACACCTTCCCAGCCGATGAACATGATCACATAGTTGGCCCCCATTACAAGCAAGAGCATGGAAAAAACGAACAGGTTGAGATAAGAAAAATATCTTCCGAAGTGTTCGGTCTTTTCTTCCTGCATGTAAGAAGTGGAATAGACATGAATAAGAAATCCTACCCCTGTAATGATCAGTAAGAACAATGAAGAAAGCTGGTCTATCTGAAAAGCAAAAGGGATTTTAAGATCTCCCACACTTATAAAATCAAAGTAGTGTGCTATATGTGTATTGCCCCCTTTCACCTGCACGAATACCCAGGCGCTTAATATAAAAGAAGCAAGTATAACACCAGAACCAATCACACCTATCATCGGTTTCGACAGGTATTTTCTTCCCAGGCCATTGATCAGAAATCCAATCAGGGGCAGCAAAGGAATCAGGTAAACTATTTGTAAAGCATTTTGCATAACCTATCTTCTGAAATCCAATATCAGTGTTTTAACCTGTTCAAAAAATTGACATCCACTGAATGGATGTTCCGGTACATCATTACTATAATTGCTAATCCCACACTAACTTCGGCGGCAGCCACCACCATAATAAAGAATACAAATAGCTGTCCATCCGTTCCGGCGGTGCCGCTAATATCACCAGCCAATAACGCCGCCTTGGCATGCATTTTTGAAAAAGCCACCAACAGCAGGTTTACCGCATTCAGCATTAGTTCAATACACATAAAAATGATGATCGCATTGCGGCGGGTTAATACCCCAACAATACCGATGCAAAACAACGCTATAGACAACAATATGTAATTATTGATCGGCATATTATTCTTTTTTCCCAATCACTACTGCACCTACCATAGCACTAAGAAATAAAATACTGCTTATTTCAAAAGGCACCACGTAAGTAGTGAATAATTCTTTTCCAAGATTTTTTATAAGACCAATATCACCTTCATTTACCATTGCCTCCTGGTCCTTCAGACCTGCATCTTTTAAAGCTGCGACGAATACAAGCATCAGACATCCGCCCGCAACAGCCCCCGCCATTTTCAGCCATCGGTTCTTTTGAGGTTCTGTTTCTTTATTCAGATTCATCAGCATTATTACAAACAGGAACAAAACCATAATAGCTCCTGCATACACAATTACGTTTACAATTGCCAGGAACTGGGCATTTAATAAAATATAGTGACCGGAAATAGAAAAAAAGGTAACAATTAACCAGAGTACACTGTATACAGGATTCTTGCTGGTAATTACCATCAGGGCACTGAATATTGCCACTACAGAAAGAAACCAGAATAATATTTGAATAATGTTCATTTCTATAAAGCCGTTAGTCGTTCTTAGTTCTTTACTGCTTTATTACCCAGTGCCTTTTCATAAGCCTCTTTATCTTTCAAAGGATGGGGTATCAGCAATTCCTCTTTTTTATAAATAAATCCTTTTCGTCCATAATTTGCCGGAGCAAATGTCTGTGACAAATAAATTGCATCTTTTGGACATGCTTCTTCACACAAACCACAGAATATGCAACGCAGCATATTAATCTCATACTTAACCGCATATTTTTCTTCCCTGTACAAATGCTCCTCACCTGGTAATCTTTCAGCCGCTTCCATCGTAATCGCTTCAGCCGGGCAGGCCACCGCACAGAGGCCGCAGGCTGTACAGTTCTCTCTTCCTTCTGCATCACGGTTCAGCACATGCAAACCACGGAATACTTTGGAAAAAGTTCTTTTTTGTTCGGGATACTGTATTGTCGCTTTCTTTTTAAAAAGATGACTGATAGTAATACCCATGCCTTTGACAATATTCCAGAGATAAATACTCTCCAGGAATGTCATCGGCTTACGGTCTACCTGTTTTGCTCTTTGTGTTAACATACTTTATAAAAGTTCGCAAATATCAGTAATTAAAAACTCAAAAGTAAAAAGTAAAAAGATGCTTTGAGTTTTTGAATTTTTATTTTTTAAGCCACAGCATCACTGCCGCTGTAATGATCATATTCAATAGTGCTAATGGAATCAATTTTTTCCATCCCAGGTTCATTAACTGGTCATAGCGGAATCTTGGTATCGTCCACCTGATCCAGATAAAAACAAAAAGCAGGAAAGAAATTTTTGCCATCAACATACTAAAACTTATCAAAGACATTAACCAGGGTTCTAGTTTCCAGCTGGCTTCATTTACAAAAGGAATATCATACCCGCCTAGGAACAATGTGGCTATTACGGCGCTGCTTACAAACATATTAATGTATTCAGCAAATAAGTAAAAGCCCAGCTTCATGGAAGAATACTCCTGGTGATAACCAAAATTCAGTTCATTCTCTGCTTCTGGTAAGTCAAAAGGTGTCCGGTTACATTCTGCCAGTGCACAAACAAAGAATATGATAAAACCCAGCGGCTGACTCCACACATGCCAACTCAAAAATCCACCCCAACCGCCATGAATCTGGTTATCTACTATTACACTCATCTTTAGCGAGCCAGTCATAAATAATACAGCGATCAGTGCCAGTCCCATCGGCAATTCATAAGAAACCATTTGTGAAGCGCCACGTATAGCTGCGATCAATGAGAATTTATTATTTGACGCCCAGCCACCGATCATGATCCCATATACACCAACACTTACTACACTAAACACAATCAGGATGCCCATATCCACGTCTGCCACCTGTAACGGAATTGAGCCTTTATCTGTTACTATTGGTGCACCCCAGGGAATAACCGTACTGGTAACCAAAGAAGTGATCATAGCAAGGCCGGGGCCAAGTAAGAAAAGCACTTTATTAGAAGCCAGTGGAATAATTTCCTCTTTGAAGAAAAGCTTACCGCCATCTGCTAAAGGTTGAAGAATGCCAAAAGGCCCTGCACGGTTTGGTCCATGCCTGTCCTGAAGCCAACCCGCCACTTTTCTTTCTGCATAAGTGGTGTACATGGCAATGAAGAAGGATAGCCCGATGATACAAGCTATCAATATTGCTTTTTCTAAAATAAACCACAGGCTTATACTTAATAAAATCATCCTTATAAGTTTTTCAACCTTTTCTAGTCAATCATTTTTAATAGCTTTCTAAATATATCAGCATTTAACTCGAATGCATTTTTAGTTTTCGCCAATGCAAAGTCTTTTCTCATTTCACTCTCGATTATATCATATCCAATTTTTGCATCTTCGCCATCGAAAAATAAATCCTGCCAGTCCCCGATCTCATCAAATTTCCTCATTGATATCCCATTACTATACACCTCAAAAGGTGATGCAAGGTTTGGTTCTGAAACAACCCGAAGCCCTGTTTCTAAAGCATTTTCAAAATACAATTGCATAAATTCAATATGGTTTCGTACCCTACTCCTTATTTCTGCATCTGTTTCTTTTTTGCCTGGTTTAATTCTCCACTTGTTATATTTTGAATCGTATAGATCAAATTTAATACTTCGCCTTTCTTTTTCTATATCAATTGTAAACCCGTCCTTTATCCAATCAACAGGGATTTCAGCAGAATGTGCTACTTCATCACTGTTACTTGTTTTTTGAATTGCCTTTACATCAAACAATGTGAAATCAAGTGTCGCTCCGTTTCTGCTATCACTCGATATCGTAAATGCTGCTACCAATTTATCATCTTGGTCTCTGAGCATTTTATATTCGTTTCCAGATTTCTTTACTTTACCCTCACCAAAATACCCATTCAAAAAGAAAACATATGTATCATTCATGGTAATATTCAAAAAACAATTATCATGGTTTGTTTTGACAGGCAAATAACTACCATTTTTGAAATCAACATCAACAATTTTCCATATACTCTCCGCCTGTTTCTTACCTCCACAAGCAGAAAAAAAGATAAATAAACAAAGAGCTATTACAACATAACCTTTATTGCTTTCCATTACTATTAGTCTTTTCAAATGTCTTACTCGTTGCAGGTCCGGGCAAAGCGCTGATGTCCACACTGTTCACATCACTTACATCATGAATATCCATCAGCAATTTCGGCGCCCTTCCTCCCATTACTTCAGGCATTGTTTCTTTTGGCTTGTGTAAACCAACATAATGTCCCTGCGAGATAACCGAATGCCTGTTGATCTTAGTCGGTCCCTCAATCATCCAGTCGTTTACATGTTTCTTATCAAAGCGGCAGGTGTTACATATCCATCCGGGCTTTCCATCATAACTCTGCACCTCACCCCACTCATCTTTTCTTGCTGTTACCCGCAATACTTCATCGCCACGCTGCCATAAGGTTACTTTACCACAGCACTTGTCGCAGTCACGGTGTGCATTCACCGGTTTGGTGAACCACACCCTGTTCTTAAAGCGGAAAGTTTTATCTGTTAATGCTCCCACCGGGCACACATCGATCATGTTTCCGCTGAAATCATTATCAATTGCTTTGGATATATAAGTAGATATCTCCGCATGATCACCCCTGTCCAAAATTCCATGCACTCTGTTATCAGTCAACTGGTCAGCCACATAAGTGCAGCGATAACAAAGAATACACCTTGTCATATGCAGTTGTATGTAAGGACCTATATCTTCCTTTTCAAATGTTCTTCTCTTGAATTCGTAACGGGTGCCTTCTTTGCCATGTTCGTAACCCAGGTCCTGTAAATGACATTCACCAGCCTGGTCGCATATAGGGCAATCCAACGGATGGTTCAATAACAAAAATTCCACCACTCCAGCTCTTGCATCCTGTACCCTTTCGCTTGTGATATTTTTTACAATCATACCATCCATTACATTGGTGCGGCATGAGGCTACCAGTTTCGGCATCGGTCTCGGGTCGGCAGTCGATCCTGCAGCTACTTCTACCAGACAGGTACGGCATTTACCACCACTGCCCTGTAGCTTGCTGTAATAGCACATGGCAGGCGGTGTAACATCGCCACCTATTTTTCTTGCAGCGTTTAATATAGAAGTACCCGGCGCCACTTCGATAGTTATATTATCAATAGTGACTTTAAAATTTGCAGGTGCTTCTTTTTTAATTTCTTCCGCCATATTAAAAATTCGTTCTTTCTTTTTATTATACCGTCGTCGGAACATGAATCGGGTCCGCATAATGCGCCAATCCAAAATTTCTTCTTTGTGCATCCTCCGGATTAGTGATATGCCATTCAAACTCATCCCTGAAATGCCGTATTGCCGCTGCTACCGGCCATGCGGCAGCATCCCCCAACGGGCAAATCGTATTCCCCTCTATCTTACGTTGTATATCCCAGAGCAAATCAATATCACTCATCTTTCCTTTTCCGTTCTCAATGTTCAGCAGTATTTTTTCCATCCAGCCGGTTCCTTCACGACAAGGAGAACACTGGCCGCAACTTTCATGGCGATAGAATCTTGCCAAAGTGTAAGTATGCTTAACCACACATTGTGTGTCGTCCAAAACAATGAATCCTCCAGAACCCATCATGGAACCTGTTGCAAAACCACCATCTGCGAGACTTTCATAGGTCATCATTCTTTTTTCACCCTTTGCCGTAGTCAGCAATAAATTAGCAGGTAAAACAGGAACAGATGAACCACCGGGAATACAAGCTTTCAACTTTCTTCCGTTGGCAATACCTCCACAGTATTCATCACTGTAAATAAATTCTTCGACGCTGATGGTCATATCAATTTCATACACACCTTGCTTCTTAATATTACCACAAGCTGAAATCAATTTTGTACCAGTTGATTTACCCACACCAATTTTTGCATATTCTTCTCCACCTTCATTGATGATGGGAACAACAGCCGCAATAGTTTCTACATTATTTACTACTGTAGGACAATCCCACAAGCCCTTTACAGCCGGAAATGGTGGTTTGATTCTCGGATTACCTCTCTTGCCTTCCAATGATTCAAGCAAGGCAGTTTCTTCGCCGCAGATATAAGCTCCGGCGCCACGTTGTACATAAATTTCTAAATCATAACCTGTACCTAAAATGTTTTTTCCAAGCCATCCATTGTTCTTTGCTTCCTGTATGGCTTGTTCTAAAATGTCAACGATCCAAGCATATTCGCCACGGATATAGATATAAGAACGTTTAGAACCTAATGCAAAAGATGAAGTAATCATCCCTTCAATCAGCAAATGCGGAATGAACTCCATTAAATACCTATCCTTGAATGTACCGGGCTCTGATTCATCTGCATTCACCACCAAATAACGGGGCACTCCTTCCGGCTTGGCAAGGAAACTCCATTTCATACCTGTTGGAAAACCTGCACCACCACGGCCCCTCAGTCCGCTTTTCTTCATTTCGTCTGTTACCGCATCAGGTGTCATCGTCTTCAATGCCTTCTCCACACTACGATACCCCCCTTCACGGCGGTACACATCGTAGAGCCTGATGTTTTCAATGTGTGCTTTGTCCAATAATAATTTTCTTCCCATATGCCTCTATCCCCTAAAGGGGGATTTTAAAATCTTGAGTTAAATAAATTTTCCTATTCTTTAATAGTTTTCCCTAACTCCCCTTTAGGGGTTGGGGGCTTACCCTCTCACCGCCTGTCTTGCAAACAACAACCACCTCTTTCCCTTTCTCACCCACACTTCCATCACTTTCAAATGAAAGTTACCGTCCTTTCCATTTAATGTGGCTGCTATATCTGCAACAAACCTTGCATGTGCCACATTTCCATTTATCACTACCTGTACACTATCTTCTTTATAACTATTGTAATTCATATAACCTGTTTCCAGGTTTTTCATCAACTCTGTTTTTGTTTCCACCCAGCCATTGCTATGTCCATAACTCAATGCCTTATCTGTTTGCTGGTTGATGGAAACTATGTTTTTCTTTACCAATGCCTGGTGAAACTCTTTCAATGTAGTGGTCAGTTTCTCTTCAGCTGTCTGGGCATTGGCAAAAACAACAGTAATTAAAAGAACTATGGCTAATAATTTTTTCATTCTTAGTTTTTAGCCGCTGCATTATTCCTGCACTCTGCAATTATCGCATCCACTTTTTCTTTTGTCAAATGCTCCCGGTAATTTTTTCCCATCTGCATCATCGGGGCATAGCCACAGGCTCCCAAACATTCCACTGTTTTCAATGTAAACATTCCGTCACTCGTCGTTTCGCCGGGTTTAATACCCAGTTTCTCATAAATGTATTTTACAATATCATCACTGCCGTTCAGCATACAAGGCCCTGTCTGGCATACTTCAAACATATACTTGCCTACCGGTTTCAGGTTGTACATACTATAAAAAGTAGCCACTTCGTATACTTCAATAGGCTTCAGACTTAACAGGGATGCTACATAATCCATCGTCTCCGTACTAAGCCAGCCGCCAAATTCCTGTTGTGCCAAATGAAGTACCGGAATAACAGCACTCTTCTGTTTTCCTTCCGGATAAAAATTAATTATCCGCTTCACTTCCTGCATGGCTTTATCTGAAAAAGCTACATTCATTTTATTCTGTTAAATCACCCTTCGATAAACTCAAGGTGACATCTTATTATTAAGCATCCAATTCTCCTGCAATTAAGTTTAATGAACTCATCGTCATAATGGCATCACTAAGCATCGAGCCCTTGATCAACTCCTCATAAGCCTGGTAATACACAAAACAGGGCCTGCGAAAATGCAACCGGTAGGGTGTCCTGCCCCCGTCACTGATCAAATAAAAACCTAATTCACCATTGCCTGCCTCAATTGAGTTGTACACTTCGCCGGCAGGGATCTCTGTTTCTCCCATAATGATCTTAAAGTGATAGATCAATGCTTCCATTTTGGTGTACACATCAACTTTTGGAGGCAGGTAGTATTCAGGAACATCGGCGTGATATACATCTGCTTCAGCCCCTTTGAACTCCTGTACTTTCTGGTATGCCTGTTCAATGATACTCAGGCTCTCCCACATTTCTTTCTCACGAACCAACCAGCGGTCATAATTATCACCGGTGGTTCCAACAGGTATATTAAATTGGAAATCCTCATAACTGCTGTAAGGTGAATGAACCCTTACATCATAATCTACACCAGCCGCACGGAGGTTAGGGCCAGTGAAACCATAATTCAATGCTCTTTCTGCACTGATGGCACCGGTACCCATTGTCCGTTCCATAAAAATTCTGTTACGCTGGAAAAGATTTTCAAACTCTTTCAACACTTTTGGATACTCTCTCAGGAATTTTTCCAGTTTTTGAAAAGCGATATCATTAAAGTTTCTTTCAAAACCGCCAATGCGTCCAATATTCGTTGTCAATCTTGCTCCGCAAACCTCTTCATATATTTCATAGATCAGTTCCCGGTATTGCATCACATACAAGAAGCCGGTATAAGCTCCGGCATCTACACCTACAATTGAATTACAGATAAGGTGGTCAGAAATTCTTGAGAGCTCCATGATGATGACCCGGAGATAATCAACCCTCTTTGGTGTTTTTACACCTAACAGCTTTTCGCAGGTAAGGTGCCAACCCATATTATTAAGAGGAGAAGAACAATAGTTCAACCTGTCGGTCAGTGTGGTTATTTGTGCAAGCGGCCGGCGTTCAGCCAATTTCTCAAAAGCCCGATGTATGTAACCAATAGTTTGTTCAGTGGAAACGATCCGCTCACCATCCAGTTCCAGGATATTTTGCATCACACCATGTGTAGCCGGGTGTGTGGGACCCAGGTTCAGCGTGGTAGTGGTTTTCTCAATACTGCCTTCCGGTAATTTGATATGATGTTCTGACATTATTAATTCAATTTGACAATTCGATAATATTTCAATTTGGCAATTTAGAAACTTTAAAAAGTTAGAACCCCATTGTCAAATTGTCGAATTATTACATTGTCTGATTATCCTCTTCCAAACATTTCATCATCCTTGTCAATCCTTGTCTGGTCTTCCAAAGGAAACTCCTTTCTTAACGGGAAATAGTCCATCTCTTCCACATTCAATATTCTTTTCAGGTTTGGATGTCCCACGAAATTCACTCCAAAAAAGTCATAGGTCTCCCTTTCCATCCAGTTAGCCGCAGAAAATAATCCTGTGGCGGTATATACATCAGGCTGATTAATGTCTGTAAATACTTTGAACCGTATACGGATATTATCTGTCATATTATGCAGATGATACACCACTGCCAGCTCCTTTCCTTTATTATCAGGATAATGGACACCGGTCATATCCGTCATAAAACGAAACTTTAATTCCTCATCATCGTACAAAAAGTTGAGCACTTTAAGATTCAGTTCCTTTTGGGCTTCAAATGTGAGCATACCGTAAGGTTCGGTGAAACCCGAAACCTGCTCTCCGAATTTTTCAGTCAGTCTTGCTTTTATCGTTTCGTTCGTTAACGCCATTATCGAATTATCAAATTTCTAAATTGGCACATTGTCCCTATTGTATTCCGTAGCTTTCTAATAATGCTTTGTAATGATCTCCGTTTCTGCGGCGCAGGCTTTCTTTTCCGATCAGGTCCTGGATTCTCAACACTCCATCAATAATGGCTTCCGGCCTTGGCGGGCAACCCGGCACATATACATCCACCGGCACCACCTGGTCAATTCCCTGTAACACACTGTAAGTATCAAATATGCCTCCGCTTGATGCACATGCTCCTACTGCCATTACCCAACGCGGCTCTGCCATTTGTAAATAGACTTGCTTCACAACAGGTCCCATTTTCTTGGCAATTGTACCCATCACCATCAGCAGATCACACTGACGGGGCGAAAAACCAACCCTTTCAGCACCAAATCTTCCCAAATCGTAATGTGAGCCCATTGTGGCCATAAATTCAATACCGCAACAGGAAGTGGCAAACGGAAGTGGCCAAATTGAATTTTTCCTGGCAAGACCAATTACTTTATCAAGCGAAGTGGCAAAGAAACCTTCTCCCTGGTGACCATCAGGCATATCAACAATGCTGATATCTGCTTCCAGTGGTTTTTTGATAAGATTATATGATACCGGACGAGCCATAGAGTTAATTTGAAAATTCCACGATTTGGAGATTTGTAAATGACATACTTAGTAACAGTTTTACCACCTTAAAGTTTCATTTTCAAATTGTCTAATTTCCAAATCATCACATTTTTAATCCTCCCACTTTAAAGCGCCTTTCTTAATAATATATATAAACCCGCAAAGGAAGAATCCAACAAACATCAGCACCGCCCAAAACCCATCCCAGCCCAATCCCTTAAAATTCACGGCGTAGGGGTAAAAGAAGATTACCTCCACATCAAACAAGACAAATAAAATGGCAGTAAGGAAATATTTAATAGCCATTGGCTGGCGGGCATCGCCGTGTGATTCAATACCACTGGTAAAAGTCTGTAATTTATCAGAAGTTTGCCTTTTAGGACCCAGCAAATGAGTGACTACCATCAGAAAGGCAACAAGACCTACCGCAAAAACGATCTGTAAAGCTACCGGCAGATAGGAACCAGCGGTAGCAGTATTCAGGCCTGTTTGAAGTAAATGAATCATAAGCTTTTACTCTGCCGCAAAAATAAGGTGACAGGCTGAAAATACCTTAACTAAAAATCAGCTTGAAAGATGCTTATGATCAATAAGCTTCCAAAAAATAAAAATCCCCGGCTAAAAACAGCAAGGGACTTTTTAAAAAAGAAGAAAACCGAGTTCTAAGTCTTTATAGGAATCTCTTTGCTTATCGCTGCTTTAGCAGAAGGTTTAGGGTTGCCTGTTTTAGCAGGTTGTGCTCCCCCTTTAGCCGGTGCTGGAGGCTTATTTGCCGGTGCTTTTTCTAATACACTAATATTATTTTTTATTACTTCATTAGTAGGGTCGAGCACAAGCATCTTTCTTAAATATTCCAATGCTTTTTCCTTGTCTTTTGCAATATTAGCATGGTAAGAAGCCAGGTAACTGGCCACGCCAATGATTGTTTTCTTGTTCTTGGCCGTGTCTTTTTCCAGAATGACAAGGTATTTTTCAGCCCATGGTACAGCCATTCCTTTTTCCATTGTACTGTCCAATGCCCTGTGAATATTGTACTGCATCATAGGGCCATATACTTCATCCGGGTATTTAACAGTGTAAACATCAAAAATACTATCAGCCTTTTCGTAATTCTTACCCTGGTAATAAGCAAAACCAGCGTCAAAGAAATCCCTTTGGTTGGCCTTTTCACCTTTTAACTTTACAACTTCAAGGCGAAGGTCGCCCTCTCTTATTCGGCTAACGCTATCGCCCTTTGCCTTAAAGAATTCGGCTCCTTGTTTCAAAAAGTCAATCTTAGAACTTAAAACAGTATCTAAGACCGAACCTTGGAGATAATTAAAAAAGATTTCATCAGTAGTGCCCCCGGTTTTAGACATAATATCTGCTCTTAACTTATGATCATATGATATATAATCATCCGGGTTCTTTTTGGCAAAAAATTCATCACTGTATTTTTTTGCGTTAGCGAAATCGCCTTTCTGAAAATATGCATCAGCAAGAAGACGGTAAACTTTCGGCTTTGTTTTGCTACCTAATGCGGCTACCACACTTTCTGCCCTGGTTGTTGCACAATTATGGTCTTTACGGGCCCAGCAAAGCTGCGAGTAGAGGAATTCATCCTGCACATCCTTTTCCGGAAGTTTGCTTTCTATATATTTCTGCAATTGGGCTTCAGCAGAAGGATAATCCAACCGATAGAAATAATAATAAAATAATTCAAAATAAGCCGCAGTAAACTTCGGGTCTTTAGCAGTAGCGTCGTTTAAGTACTGCAATACCAGTTCCCAGTTTTTTTGAGACTCAAATAATTTCGCTAAACGAAGACTTGCTAATGAGAAATTAGGGTTTAATTCAAGGGCCTTTTTGTAGTTTCTGAAAGCTTCGCCGCCACCTTCACCCGGTCTTGCTTTTCTATACGCATTACCCAATAAAACAAAAGTTTCAGCATTCTTCTCTCCTTTATCAGTTGCAACCTGCAATTTTTCAATAGCATAATTGAAATCGCCTGATTTTGCCTCAGTATTGGCCCTGCCTACAGCATTAACAATGTCGAGATTATCACCTTTTTTGGTTCTTGTCATGGTCAATGCGGTCTCAAATTTCTGACGGGCATCACTGGTTTTATTGTCCAGCAGATCTAAATGACCCATACCAACTATCACAAGAGGTGCGCTATTGGTTGATTGCATTGCTTTCTCGTATAATTGGCGGGTAGTTGCAATACGGGCTGCCATGATCTCTTCACTTTCCAGGTAGGTCTGCCCTAACCAGTAGATCGCCTCTATATTATTAGGATTAGTTGCCAGCATTTTCTCAAATGTGGAAACAGCACTGTTATAGCGCTGGGCAAAAAGGTGATTTTTGCCATCCTGCACAGTTTGTGCTTGCAGGCCGCTTATTAATAATAAGGCGGACACTAAAAATGTGATTGTGGTTTTCTTCATTTTTCTGTTCACTTTTAAAAGTTGTAAATATAACTTATTTGTCTACTCATTCAGTTTTACCGGCCTGATGCTAAGATTTTTAAATGCTGGCGCCAGGTAAGCTCTTCTGAATATTATTTGTCCCAATTCCCCACTCATAAAATTTGCAAAGCCTGTTCCAAGTCCTCTATGCCTTTCCTTTAATATATAAACCAAATCCCGTACCATTGGATAGCGTTTCAGGTAAATATTTGCCTGATAGGCTTTTACGTAAGATCCCTTTACATCCGTACTTTCCAAATGCGCCACTTTTACCTTTTTCAAAAAACTCAGTTGCGACGAATCCTCCGGGTTTCCTATCCACCCTACTCCTATGAAGCCAATCACACCGGGATTCTTCGATACAAAGTCAACTACACCATCACTAGTCCGTGCTGCCATGGCATCAGAAGTAAGTGAATCTCCACGCAATATTGAATCGATGATAAAACGTACTGTACTGGTTGCTTTTACCCCGTCAAATACAGGAATTAAATTTTTCTTAAATCTTCCGGTAAGTATTTCTTTTATCTCATTCATAGTAAATATCGTATCTGGTGAATCAGGATGAATAATCACCGATATACCATCCCTTGCTATTACCATGCTTTTAGCCGATACCCGTAACGAATCTGCCAGGAAAATTTTTTCTTCCTCTGAAGCCCTTCGTGTAACTATCAGCATCCGCACACTATCAACAAAAAGGTCTCTTAGGCATTCGGCTTCAGGTTTATAATCCACTATAATGCGGGTTCCCGGATGATTAGATTCATAAACCTGTACCTGTTCGTCTATGATAGGTTTAAAAGTTTCGTCTGCACTTACATTAATAGTTCCCCTATTTCGGCTATCCGGCAATTCATCTTCTTGTTCCTTGTATGATTTACATGAAGCCAATACAGATAAAAGAAGGAATGACGGGATAATTACCTTTTTCAATTTCATAGTTCGGAGTAAGATCATCTGAAATATTTTTTCTGGTACCCCCTGTAAATTCGCCATGCACCGTAGAGGATACAAAATCCGCCGAATACCTTTTCCAGCATATCCGGTTTGCCCAGTCTTTCGTTGATTGGAATATTGCCCAGTTTAAGCCTGAACAAAAAGAACAAACCCAACAGCAGAATCAGTATGCCCATTCCATAATCCATTAAGGATTTCATACCGGCTATCTGCTTACGCTTCTTATTTTCATATTCTTCAAACATCGTCTTGAGTTTATCCTGTAACTTATAGTTCTTTTGCTGAAAAATCGTCCCCGGCAGTATTGCATACCAGGGACGATTGATGCTAGCAAATTATTGAAATTTTGTTATTCTGCACCGATAAATGTGACGGGCAGCACATAGTTTACAGGTACATTTACCCCGTTTTGCAGTGCTGGTATCCATTTCGGCATCTTTTTGCAAACCCTAACTACCTCATGGTCAAATTCATTTCCGCCACTCAGCACTATTTCAAAGGCATTTACTGAACCATCTTTATCTACTTTGAACTTAATCCTTACTGTTTTTAGCTCCCCTGCTTCAAGTTCACCGGGAGTGTCCAGGTTTTTAGCAAGGAATTTTTTCAGCGCTTCTGCACCGCCTGGAAATTCAGGATCCTTTTCCTGAACTATAAATTCAGGCTGCCTGGGTTCGGCCGGCACTATACTGGTTGAGCCTGGCTCAGTAACCGGTTCCTTATTTATTACTGTTCCATCCTGTTTTTTTCCATCACTATTCTTGTCATCGATTGCTTTACCATCAAGATCATCAATAGCGGCCATATCCGTTTTCACTTCTTTCTCAATTTTAATATTGCTGATGTATTTAACGGTTGCAATCTTTTCTACAGGTTTCTGCCGAATCACTTCTTTTGGCATTTCGGGTTCTGCAGGTTTATCTTTTGGCAATTCAATTTGCTTTATTATCATTCCTTCCTTATCATCTGTCGTAGCAATAACTGAATTGCTGTTACTTTTCAACATATTGATGTAAACAAAGAGAAGAATGACCGACATCCCTGCCCCCAGTGCGGTCAGCAATCTTGCATTATACCCTTTGCGTAAGGCATAGGCGCCGTATTCTTTATTGCGTTTCTCGAAAATTATGTCGAGCAAACTTGATTGAAGAATTTCTTTGTTTGTCATGGCTGTGTGTTTGATGTTTAGATGCAGCTATATTCTAAAATCCATAAATGCAGTATATCATCTTGCAGCTTGAAGTCCGTAGCTTACCTTTGCCTTTATGAAAATTTTAATGGTTTGCCTCGGTAATATTTGCCGCAGTCCTTTAGCAGAAGGTATACTACAGGACAAAGCATTCAAAGCAGGTTTGTCGTGGAGTGTGGAAAGTGCTGGCACCAACAGCTATCATACCGGCGAGCCACCACACCCTCTTTCACAAAAAGTAGCCAAACTGAATGGTATTGATATCAGCCAGCAGCGGGCAAGGAGATTTAAAGCCGAAGATTTTGATATGTACGACAAAATTTATGCGCTGGCAGATGATGTGATGGATGAGATGAAAAAAATTGCCAGGAATAAATTTGATACTGCTAAAACAGATTTATTGATGAATGAATTGCATCCCGGTAAAGACATGGATGTACCGGATCCCTGGTATGGACCAGAACCGGGCTATCATGAAGTATATAAAATGATAGATCAGGTTTGCGGGAAGATCATTGAAAAGTATACTGTAACTAATCAGCGATTTGCTAATCTATAATATAGTTAATAAGCAATAATGGCTAAACCATCACTACCACAGGGAACAAGAGATTTCGGACCAGACGTAGTTCGCAAGCGGAATTATATTCTCAATACAATTAAAAACGTATTTGAGCTCTATGGTTTTCTGCCCCTAGAAACACCGGCGATGGAAAACTTAGATACGCTGATGGGCAAGTATGGAGAAGAAGGAGATAAATTGATTTTTAAAATTCTGAATAATGGTTTAGATAATCCCGATAAAGAAAAACAGATCCGGGAAGATTTTGAAAAAGTTCTACAAGGAAAGAATACAAAAGGTATTACTGAAAGAGCGTTGAAATATGATTTGACTATTCCTTTTGCCCGTTATGTGGCAATGAATCATAGCCAATTGACTTTCCCTTTCAAACGCTACCAGGTACAACCAGTGTGGAGGGCTGACAGACCTCAAAAAGGCAGGTACCGTGAGTTTTACCAATGTGATGCAGACGTGGTAGGCAGTAACGCTTTGTTGAACGAAGTGGAATTAGCTTCTATCTATCATGAAGTGTTCAGCAGGTTAAAGCTGGATGGATATGAACTACGTATCAACCACCGTAAAATATTAACAGCCCTGGCAGAAACCTGTGGTGGCGCTGATAAGATGATGGATATTACAATCGCCATTGATAAACTTGATAAGATTGGTATTGACAAAGTAAAAGAAGAGCTAATACAAAGAGGGTTGACTGCTGACCAGGTAAACATTATTGAAAAATACCTGAACATCACCGGAACGAATGATGAAATACTTGTCAGCCTGTCTGAGATAATTGGCAACAGTGAAAACGGAAAAAAAGGAATAGAACAAGTAAGCTTCATCCTTGCTAACCTGCAATCTCAAACCTTAAACCTTAAACTCGACCCTACCCTTGCCCGTGGCCTTAACTACTATACAGGAATTATATTCGAGGCAAAAGCTCCTGACATAGTAAAAATGGGAAGTATTGGTGGTGGTGGCCGGTATGATGATCTTACGGGGTTATTTGGAGTTCCCAATATTCCGGGAGTTGGAATTTCCTTTGGTGTGGACAGGATATATGATGTAATGGAAGAACTAAACCTTTTTCCACCTGATGTACATGTTGGCACACAAGTGTTGTTCTTCAACCTGGGCGAAGCGGAAAGTAAAAAATCGTTTGAACTGATGCAGCAGCTTCGTCATCGGGGCATTCGCAGTGAACTGTATCACGAAACAGCAAAGTTTGATAAGCAGTTCAAATATGCAGAAAAGAAAAATATTCCTTACATCATTATTATCGGCGAAAAAGAACTGACAGATAACACCTGTACCATAAAAAACCTTGCCAGCGGAGATCAGCAGTCTGTTTCTGCAGCATCATTATTAAACCATAGTTTTTAAAATATGAAATTGAAACCCTTATCCATTTTGATCGCACTGCTGGTACAGCAAATCTTTGTTTTTTCCCAGCCTGATCCTTTAGCAAAATATCTGCCTGCCAACGCAGGCATGATAATGAGTTTTAACCCGATTAAAATAGCCAATAAAGTTCCCGGTGAAACATTCAGGCAAAGTTACCTGTATAGTGACCTGATGAAAAAGGATGACGGTGAACTAAAAGCATTTCTGTCTGATCCCTCAATCTCAGGAATAGATTTTTCATATGACCTGAAGCTGGTAGTGACAGTTGATACTTCCCCCGAATATCACGGCGCCATGGTCAATGTTTTCGGAGTGCTTAAGAATGAATCATTATTCTCCCTTGCCATTAACAAATTGTTCAAAGGAAAAGACTCTGTAAAAGTTTATGGCACAAACAAAATGGTGATCTCCGAAAATTCTGCCCCCTCCATTGCCTGGAACAATGAAATATTTGTGATCTCGGGTGGAAAAAGTGGTGACATGAACCGGGAATCTCTGGATTTATTCAATGACACAACAGATAAAAGAGATTTTGATGTCAAGATGCAGGACTTAACTGACAAGCTGAAGAAGATGCAACGAAATGCTTGTTTTGAACTCCTTACTCCTAAAAGTCAAAGTTCCATATATACAGATGCTGCCTTTACTGCACTAATGTCTGAACCAGGCGATATAAGGATATGGAACAACGGTAATAGTCTTGCCTCTTCTATTGGACCGATGCGGCCCTTAATTACAGGGATTTTCTCCAAAATGCAGTCCTTTACCGGCACTACCAGATCAACTATAATAAATTTTGAAAACGGCAAAATATCCGGCATCACCCATAATTATATCGGAGCAGAAATGGCAGCATTATATCAAAAATATACTTCAGGCACACTAAATACAGACCTGGTCCGCCGGCTCCCAAAAGGAAAAATACTGGGCCTGTTCATCACTTCAATGAACCCTGAACTGGGAAAAGAAATGATTCTGCGAAGTGGAATGGCTGAAATAATGGATAGTCTGAAGGGAAAATTAAATTTTGATTTTAACCTCTTCACTTCCTCTTTTAAGAGTAGTGCAATGGTAGCAGTGATGAGTCTGCCTGTAGAAAATAAAGATGTTAGTGAAGGATCGAAAAAAACAAAGTTTGACGGCATGCAATTGATCATTGCAATGCCGATTGCAGATAAACTAAAATTTGAAGAACTGCGTATTGCAGTAACCAAAATGATCGACTCCCTGAAAGCAACAGAATCAGGTGAAAAGATGACCAAAGATTTTTCTCTCGTCCTGAAGTATAATGACAGTCTCTGTGTCATCTCTCTTTCTGAAGAAGTGTCTGCAGCTTATTTGAATAATCCGGTTAACGAACCAGCCCCGGCATGGTTGCAGAAATATACAGCCTCCCCAATGGTAGCAAATGTGAACATAAAAGAAATAATCAACCTGGTTTTTACCAGATCAATGGATGGAACCAGTGCAAAAGACCAGAAAGCAAAAAAAATGCTTGACATTTTTGATCAGTTGATCGTAACAGGAGGAGAGTACCGGGATGGAAACCTGCACAATAAAACTGAGTTTCGGTTCAGTAATCCTGATAAAAATGCGATACACCAGCTTTTTGAAATGCTGAATATGGCGGCAGAAGAAAATGAAAAAGAAAACAAAGAACGATCTATGAAAAGATCAGACTCCCAAAGTGAGATAGTCATCGAAGAAATAAAAATTGCTGAAAAAGAAAGTCCCCCTCCACCGCCACCACCGGCTAAACCACCGAAAGGTGTAAAAATGCAACCTGTTAAGAAAACAAAAGGATAAATAAAAAAGGGCTGGTTTATGACCAGCCCTTTTACAATAAGATAATATTGACATCATCTCCTTGCCAGGAAAATATCCTGAAATTTACGATGCAAGGCAAATCCTTCTGTTTTCGTTCCTTCCATATTAATATCCTGAACCTGTATTTGCAATCCCGTTACTTTCCCTTCTGTATTTCTTTTGAAAGTGGCTGTGCCGCTATAAGCCACCACTTCAAATACATCCTTTGAATCTGTTTTCTTCAATTCTGAGTTACCCATTGCTGAGGTAGCTGTAAGTGTGCCATTTTCCAGTACTACCCCAATTTCAGTTACAAGGCTTCCATCAGGAAACTTATACTTTCCGGTATATTCCTGCAACGAATCCACTTGTGCATTGACAAGAGAAAAGCTTAGAACAGCAAACAAAGAAAGAAACAGTTTTTTCATATAGTGTGTTTTTATTTTAATGCAACGAAAGTTACTTTAAAAAGTTACTATCTCTCGTTAATTTTTTAGAATTTTTCATAAATAACAGCCGCTCCCTGGCCTACTCCGATGCACATGGCAGCCAGCCCGTACCGGCAATCTCTTTTTTGCATTTCATGCAGTAAAGTTGTGGAGATTCTAACTCCACTGCAACCCAGCGGGTGGCCGATAGCAATAGCTCCTCCATTCACATTCACCTTATTGCTATCCAGTTGCAGTTCATTGATACAAGCAAGTGATTGTGATGCAAATGCCTCATTCAGTTCGATTAAATCAATTTTATCAATTGTTAATCCGGCCCTTTGCAATGCTTTTTGTGTGGCCGGCACAGGTCCGATACCCATAATGGCCGGGTCAACACCTGCTACTGCCATAGAAACAATCTTTGCTATAGGCCGCAAACCGAATTTCTTAACAGCTTCCTCACTGGCCAGCAGCATGGCAGCTGATCCATCATTAATACCTGAAGAATTGCCGGCTGTTACTGTTCCTTCTTTAATAAAAGCAGGTTTTAAAGATGCCAGTTTTTCCAACGAAGTCTCTCTTGGATGTTCATCATTCACCACCCAACTGATCAATCCTTTATTATTCAGTTCCACTGCAGCTATTTCATCAGCCCATTTATCAGCCGCTTTGGCCGCTGCATATTTTTGTTGAGAAGCTAAAGCAAATTCATCTTGTTCCTGACGGCTGATCTTCCATTGTTTTGCCACATTCTCCGCTGTTTCACCCATGGAAAAGGGGTGATACATTGCTGAAAGATTTTTATTGACAAATCGCCAGCCCATTGTTGTATCAAATATTTCTGCTGAACGACCGAATGCCTCATTACTTTTTGCCATTACGAATGGGGCCCTTGTCATACTTTCTACACCACCTGCGATTACTAATTCCGCATCACCGCACATTATTTGCCGGGAGGCATCCATGATGGCCTGCAGACCGGAGGCACATAAACGGTTTACGGTATTGCCCGCAACTGTTACAGGTAAACCAGCCAGCAATGCCGCCATTCTTGCTACATTCCTGTTATCCTCGCCGGCCTGGTTAGCGGCTCCGGCAATTACATCTTCTATAGCATTTACATCAATACTTTCATTTCTCTGCAATAATGCTTTTATAATATAAGCCAGCAGGTCATCCGGGCGGATGCTGCTTAATGCTCCTCCATATTTTCCGACTGGTGTTCTAACCGAATCAATTATATACACTGGATTCATCATTGCAGATTTGAAGCAAATATCTGTGAATTCATTTAATCCATCATACAGTGGTTATCTTTGCCCCGGATGAAAAAGACATTGAAAAATATACGACATCTTTCCCTCGCAGAAATTGAACAGTATTTCGAAGAACTTGGCGAAAAGAAATTCCGGGCCAAACAGGTATATGAATGGCTATGGCAAAAACATGCCATGAGCTTTGCCGATATGACCAACCTGAGCAAGGATCTGCGGCAGAAACTGGGTGAAACATTTACTTTACCTGCTTTAACTATTGATACTACTCAGTATTCCTCGGATGGTACAATTAAAACAAGATTCAAGACCTGGGACGGGCATTTGGTAGAAGGAGTATTGATACCTACCACTTCCCGCTATACGGCTTGTGTTTCTTCCCAGATTGGCTGTTCATTAAGTTGTAAGTTTTGCGCCACAGGCTATATCGACAGAAAAAGAAATCTTGATTTTGATGAGATATATGATGAAGTGGTATTGATCAACAAACAATGTGAGGCTGCACATGGTAAAAAACTGAGCAATATCGTTTTTATGGGTATGGGAGAACCCCTGCTTAATTATAAAAACGTACTGAGGTCCATAGAAAGAATTACGTCGCCTGACGGGCTGGCGATGAGTCCAAGAAGAATTACTGTATCTACTGCCGGTGTGGCTAAGGGCATCCGCCAGTTGGGTGACGATAAAGTAAAATTTAAACTGGCTTTATCATTGCATGCCGCTACCGATGCCAAACGGCACGAGATCATGCCTGTTAATGACACCAATAATATTAAAGCACTGGTGGATGCACTGAATTATTTCTACAAACAGACCGGTAACGAGATCACTTTTGAGTATATCCTTTTCAAAAACTTTAACGACTCACTGAAAGATGCGGATGACCTGATAAAAATTTACCGCCAGGTTCCGGCCGACCTTATTAATATTATTGAATACAACCCGATCGAGTTTGCCAGGTTTGAGAAACCCGAAGAAGAGAAAGTACAAGCCTTTATGCAATACCTGGAAAAGCACAGGGTGAATGTCCGCCTTCGACGCAGCCGAGGTAAGGATATTGATGCTGCCTGCGGCCAGTTAGCCAATAAAGACAGCCATTAAAACCGGATTCCTGCCTTTTACGAAGAATTTCCTACTTGTGATTAAACCCTGTTCTGTTAACCGGGTCTCTTATCCGTTCACATTAATTAACGTTGACAGGCGAAGGTTTTGGAAAACAGCCACCGTCTCAAACAAAAATAAGAACCATGAAAAAATTAATCTTATCAGCAATTATTGTTTCGCTGGCATTTACAGTTAATGCCCAGGAAATTCCAGAAAGAAAAGGCGAACGGCCGAGAATGCATCATAAACAAAGAGGACATCATGACCGCAAAATGGCTTTAGAACAATTGAATCTTACTGATGCGCAAAAAGAACAGTTCAAAACACAGAATGAAGCCTTTCGCAAGCAAATGGGTGAATTGAAAAAGAATGAGAACATCACTGTGAAGGAATGGAAAAGCAGAATGGAGAATCTCCGCAAAGACCATAAAGCTAAGGTGGAAAGCATTTTTACTGCTGAACAAAAAGCGAAGCTGGAAAAAATGAAGGAAGAGAAGAAAGCCATGCATGAAGTAGATGCAAAAGCGAGGTTAGAAAAAATGAAAATTCACCTTGGGCTTACTGACGATCAGGCTGCAAAGCTTTCAAAAAACCGGACTGAAATGGCTGAAAAGATGAAAGCCATCCGTGAAAACAAATCCCTGAGTGATGAAAAGAAAAGAGAAGAAATGAAAGAACTGGCCAAAAAACAGAAAGAAACCTTTAAATCGATCCTTACAGAAGAACAACTGAAAAAAATGAAAGAAGGAAGAAAACACAGACCAAGCCCCGACAAGCGGCACGAAGGCCCTGCAGCAGCCGATAAAAAAACAATCATCTAAGCGGAAGTTGTTGTTTGTAATATATCAGGCCCTGTCTTTCAGTAAGACAGGGCTTTGAATTTAATAGTTATCTTCGCTGCTCACTACTGTTGTAAAACAGCAAATACTACATATGAAAAAGAAACCCCCCAACAATTTCGGAAAATTTACAAAGAAGAAAAGTAACGCTGCCATAAAGGAACAGTTTAAGCAGGAAAAAAGAAAAGAAAAGAAGGAGCGGGAAGAATATTTTGATAAAAAGAAAGCAGAATCCAAGGCAAGGAACTATGGAGCCGGGAACCAGCAGCCTGGGAACAAGGGACAAGCCGCCCCTCCGCCAACACATAGCAGGCCCGAAAGCACAGACAGTATGCCGCTAAATAAGTATATCGCTCATGCTGGTGTTGCCGCAAGAAGAGAAGCTGCAGACCTGGTACGAAAGGGACTGGTCAAAGTAAATGATGAATTAGTTACTGAACCAGGCCATAAAGTTTCTGCAAAAGATGAAGTAAGAGTGAATGGCAAAAAAATATTTCTTGCAAAGAATCTTGTTTACATATTATTGAACAAGCCGAAAGATTATATAACCACTACTGACGATCCCCAGGGAAGAAAAACAGTATTAGATATCATTGGCAGGGCTACCAGTGAAAGAGTATACCCTGTTGGACGTTTGGATAGAAATACTTCAGGAGTTTTATTACTAACTAATGATGGTGAACTGGCGCAAAAATTGACTCATCCCAGCAATGAAGTAAAGAAAGTTTACCATGTCACACTTAATAAGCCATTGGATAAAAAGGATTTTGAACAGATCCTGAAAGGTGTTACGTTAGAAGATGGTGCTGCCAATGTAGATGTATTGGCCTATGCAGATATGAAAGATAAAACACAAATTGGTGTGGAGATACACAGCGGCCGCAATCGTATTGTACGTCGTATTTTCGAATCATTGGGGTATGATGTTAAAAACCTCGACAGGGTGATATTTGCCGGTTTGACCAAGAAGAATGTTGACAGGGGCAAGTGGCGTTTCCTGACAGAAAAAGAAGTGAGGGATCTTAAGCATTTTGGAAAAGGAAAATAACCGCTGATTGCATTGATTTAAATGATTGTAATGAAGATCACCGATTGGATCATCGCAGAAAATGAAAATTGGGTTGCTGTCAATAAACCTTCTGGTCTATTATCTATACCTGACCGGGAAGGGAAAGAAATCTCACTGAAGCAATTATTGAAAGATAAATACGGCAATATCTTTACGGTGCACCGGCTGGATAAGGACACCAGCGGCCTGATCATTTTTGCGAAGAATGAGGTAACACATAAACAGCTGAGCCTGCAGTTTGAAGGAAGACTTACTAAAAAGATATACCTCGGTTTAGTCATCGGTTCTCCCGGTGAAAAGAAAGGCAGCATTGATGCCCCGATGGGCGAGCACCCCGCCAAAAATGGCACCATGATCGTTCACCGGAAAGGGAAAGATGCATTAACCGACTATGAAGTACTCGAAGATTTTGGCGTGTACGCCTGGTTACAGTTTCAAATTCATACCGGCAGGACACACCAGATCAGGGTGCATGCAAAAGAAATGGGGCACCCAATAGTTTGTGATCCACTATATGGTGACGGAAAACCCGTTTTATTGTCTTCGCTGAAACATAAAAAATTCAAGCTCTCCAAAAATGAACTGGAGGAACGGCCCTTGCTGAACAGGCTGGCCTTGCATGCCTATCAATTAAGCTTTACTGACGGCGATAATGAAAAGACTGAGTTGGAAGCTCCTCTGCCAAAAGAATTAAGAGCTTTGTTACAGCAGTTGAATAAATGGAAAGGGAAATAATTACCAGGTACTTTTCATTTTCCAGCAACGAACAACATTGAATACCTCCTTGCCAGAATTAGCGAACAACTCCACTCCGTTGCTTTTCTCAGCAGGAAATAATTGTGCAGACATACAAACCTGCCCGTTATTAGCAAAAACTTCAAGCAAACTTTTATCAAGAAAAATGTGAAGTAAAATTTTACCATTTACCGGTTTAATATATGTTTCATACCGGCTTAGTTTGGAGAAAGAAGCATGAAAACTGGTATCACCAGCTTTTGACCGGTCAATATACAGTAGCCCGTTGACTGCATCATACCCCACTTCAATAAAACCATCACTCCCTTTGACCAAACGAACACCGGCTATACTTTTTGAGTCAACCGTAAATTCTATTTCCATTTCCAGCACCTGGCTTTTTATTGGTAGTAATGCCGATCCCGCAACCTCTTTATTTATCCACTCCTTTTTTTCCTGTCTTAACTCTTTAATCTTCTCAAGTGGTTGTTGGATAAGAATCCATTCATTATTGATTTTCTTTACCATTAATTCCCTTGGTAACGACATCGCACTCTTCCACGGTGTGGTGGGAATATCATTGGCATAGTTCCAGTTATTGACCCAACCCATACTGATCGGCTTATAACCTGCGGGCAGGTTATTATACAAAATAGCGGCATAATAGTCCGGTCCGTAATCAGGACGATAAATTTTTGTAGCTGTACTTTCATTTTTAAAAGTCGTGCCGTCGAAGTCACCAACAAAATATTGCATATAAGGAGCAGGTGAATGCATAAGCACCCATTTTGTTTTTCCGGGCTCTCCCTGGACCGGTATTTCAAACAGGTCAGGACATTCCCAGATGCCGGTGGTGTCACCTGCCGGGCCAAAGCTGCTCATCAGCTGCCATTGCTTCAGGTTAGCGGATGAATACAACTGCACCTGCTTTTCGATGGGCAGTACTACTGCCATGACCCATTTTTTCTGCAGCGCATACCAAAACACTTTAGGGTCACGGAAATCTTTTTTCCCGAGATCCAGTACAGGGTTGTGATTATATTTTATCCAGGTTCGCCCATCATCCAAACTATAAGCTATATGCTGTGACTGTTTTATATTCTCAATATGCGCCGTATAAATTGCCACCATGGGAATTTGCCCGGGTTTTTGAGCAAACCCACTTGTGTTATATTCGTCTACCACACAGCTTCCGGAAAAGATCATGGTATCTTTTTCCTCGGGTATGGCCAGCGGTAAATGCTGCCACCGAATAAGATCCTTACTCACCGCATGTCCCCAGCTCATATGACCCCATCGGTTCCCAAACGGGTTGAACTGGTAAAATAAATGATACTCTCCTTTGTGGTAAACGAGTCCGTTTGGATCATTCATCCAATGAATAGCAGGGGTGAAATGAAAAGCAGGTCGATATTTTTCTTTATAGAAAGTATTGACTTGTCCTATTGCTAACAACTGGAACAACAAAAATCCGGGGAGAAGTAATTTCCGCATAACCAACCTATTTCACCAGTAAATTACTGAAATATGTTTTAGTCCTTGCAGGCAAACCGAACTCAGGATTTATCTAATGCCTGCAAAACATCATTCAAAATATCTTCGGGATGTTCAAGTCCTACAGATATTCGTATTAATCCCGGTGTAATACCTACCGACTGTCTTTCTTCTTCTGTTAATTTTGAATGTGTGGTAGATGCAGGGTGAGAGGCAATTGTACGACTATCCCCCAGGTTATTGGTCATAGAGATCATCTGTAATGCATTGAGAAATTTTCTGCCACTTTCAATACCACCTTCCAATTCAAAAGTGACAATGCCACCGCCATTAGTCATTTGTTTTTTTGCAATGGCATACTGCGGATGCGTAGGCAGAAATGGATACTTCACCCAACTGATCTTCACCTGATCCTGCAGTTGTTGAGCAATATGCATAGCTGAAAGAGCATGTCTTTCCATCCTGATAAATAATGTTTCCAGGCTTTTGGTCAGTACCCATGCATTAAATGGACTCATAGACGGGCCTGTATTCCTGATAAAAAGATAAAGCTGTTTTATCAACTCCTTTTTTCCAACTACCACTCCACCCAAAACCCTGCCCTGCCCGTCAATGAATTTAGTAGCAGAATGCAAGACAAGGTCTGCTCCGTACTTTATAGGTTGTTGTACAGCAGGTGTGGCAAAACAATTGTCAACTATGAACAAAATATCATGTTGCTTACATAAACTCGAAACAAATTCGATGTCGATAATATCCAACCCGGGATTGCTCGGCGTTTCCAGGTATAACAGCTTCGTGTTGGATTTAATAAGAGCAGCAATTGTTTCAGGTTTATTCATATCGAAATAGGAATATTCAATTCCCCATTTCGGCAAATACTTTGTAAGAATAGTATGCGTGGAGCCAAATACAGCTGAAGCAGAAATAATATGATCCCCCTTGCTTAAAAATGTCATGAAAGTTGCAAATATAGCTGCCATACCTGTTCCGGTGGCCACTCCGTCTTCCGCACCTTCCAATGCAGTGATCTTATTGATAAATTCATCAACAGTAGGATTGGAAAATCTCGAATAAATATTTACATCTAATGAATCATCTGCAAAAGCTTCAGCCATATCCTCAGCTGAATCATAGGTAAAGCTGCTGGTGAGAAACAATGGAGTGGAATGTTCTTTCTGTTCTGTTTTTGCTGTTTGGATGCGGATTGCTTTTGTTTCTGGTCGTTGCTTTGCCATTATGGAAAATATCGTTTAGTAAGGCAACAAAGATACACTTGCAAAACAGATCCAGTTGCACAAAAAAGTGCAGTGTAGAAACACCGCCCGCTGACAATTGCTTTTATATGAAAAAGGGTTAGCTCTCTTTATTTAGTTATGACGCTGGTACACATAACGCAATGTTATACCGAAAGTTCCCGGATCACCCAATACTGCCGCATAATGTCCTGCATTACCCCCAGCCGCAAGCAATTGCTCATAATAATTTTTATTAAACAGGTTTCTCACCCAGAAAAAAGTTGAAAGTCCTTGTGTGGCTTTGAAACCAATCCTCCCATTCACTAATGCATACCCGTCAATATTAAGATAAGCTGAAGGTGATGGACTGGAAGAAAATGAAGAACGATAGAAAACATCTGCTGCTACAAAAAACTTTGCTGCGCTTCCCAGAAAAATAGCCGGTGTTGTAAATTCACCTCCGGATGAAATGGCCCACTTCGAAATGCCCGGCAAACTACCCTGCGATATATCTTTAAAAGCAACCTGCACATTATTCTGTGTATTGCCTGTTTCTTCCAGCGGCAGTGGTGCATTGGTAAACTTAACATACCTGGCATCCGTATACGCTACTGAACCGTAAAATGAAAAATGGTTTCCGGCCCTGATGCTTCCATCCAACTCCGCCCCTTGCACTCTTACTTTTTCAGCAGTGGCAATATAACCTCTGTTTACTCCCAACTCAGGGGATTGAACATTGGTTTGATAATCTTTTATATCTGTACTAAAAACAGTACCATTTAGAATACAGTCCTGCAATGGAGTAGTTTTTACACCCAGCTCAATGTGTTTTACATTTTCAGGTTTTATTACCGCAAGATTAGTTGCTGGTTGGCCATTTACATTTGGCAAACCGGCCACATTTACACCCACTGGTTTAAATGCAGTTGAATACGTAGCATAGGCATTCACATTCCTATTGGGCTTATACGCAATGGTGAGGTTATAAGTAAGATTATCCTCGTTTGCATCGGCAACATACTGTTGGTTGGTATAAACAGAATTCTTCAATGCGATTAAAGCAGGATCATTTGTTTGAAGACCACCATAAGTAGTACGGTTATAGGATACATCCTTTTTGTCCAGGTTGAAACGTAATCCCGGTAATACATGCAGCTTCGATGTTATTTTCCAGTCTACATTGGCAAATACTGCAGCACTGGTTGATTTAATAGAGGCTTTTGTGGAAATGCCGTAGCCTTCAAACAGTCCAGGTGTTTGCCAATTGTTGCTTGTTGTGCTTTGCGAAAACCTCCATTGCGCATTACCAGACTCCTCAGTACCGTTAATGTTTACTTCCTGGCCAATAATAAACAATCCTGCTACACCGCTCAATTTGGAAGAAATTTCTCCTGCATAGCGAACTTCCTGCGACCAGTTATTATGCTTTGCAGGGTTTTGCGATTTAGCAAGTGCTTGCAAGCCGCTAAAGTCCCTGTCGTTAGACGGATCCCAGTTCCAATAACGATAGGCGGTAGTAGAAGTAAGTGTTCCGGAACCAATTTTCGCATCTACGTTTACAGACGCACCACCCAAATCATTACCTGATTTCCAGGGTGTGTCATGATCTACTACACGGTCAAATGCGTTCAGACTGGGTAATGTATAATTCAAATCTGCAATAATAGCATTGAACTGGCGGTAAGCAGCCCGCTTGGTTGTAACAATCCCGGCTACCACTTGTGCATAGCCATCGGGCCTTTGCCTCGAAAAATCACCAGACAGCGTAACCTGAACATCGTTAGAGATATTATAAAGAAACTGCCCCTTTAATCCGAGGTTATTGATATCATTAATGTAGCGATCTGTACGTTTATTAAAAACAGTTCCGTCCCGTTGTGTCCCTGAAAAAGAAAAACGGGCAGCAATTTTCTTGTTCAATGCTCCTGTAACAGAAGCCTTAGCCTGTATGTAACCATAATTTCCATAGCTGGTTTCAAAAGCTGCACCTGTTCTAAAACTTGGTTTCCTTGTCGTTATATTAAAAGCCCCGGATGTTGTATTCTTTCCAAAAAGCGTTCCCTGCGGACCCCGTAATACCTCTATTCGTTCTACATCTATAAAATCAAGTGTGGCTACTGCAGGCCGGGCAAAGTAAACACCATCAATGTAAAAGCCAACACCGGGATCTAATCCATCATTGGTAAGGCCAAAAGGAGAGCCTGTACCTCTGATATTAACTCCTGTATTCCGTGGATTAGAAGTGTACATCTGTACAGAAGGGACAATCTCTTTGATTCGGGTGACATTAAAAGCCCCGGACTCATCTATTGTAGTACCACCTACAACCGAAACAGGAATGGGTACATCTTGCAATACTTCTTTTCTTCGCCTGGATGTAATAACAACTGTATCCCGCTGAAAAAGCGACTGGAGTATAACGACAATATTGTTTGTCTTTCCTTCCCTTACTATATACTCCCGTCCTTCATAACCAGCTGATGTTACCACAAGTGTAAATGGATAAGGTCTGTTTACAGTTAGTACAAAAGAACCTGCCGAATCACTACTAATGCCTGAAGATGCCCCTTTTACAATTATACTGGCAAAAGAAATTCCCTGGTTATCCGCATTTATCACTCTCCCTTTTACTTGACTAAACAACAGCAATGGGGCAAAGAAGAACAAAAATGAAATACTTTTTTTCATGTGTTGGCTTTGACAGATTTTTATTCTACTATTTAAGTAGACTATTTATTTAAAAAAAATTATTTCACCTGGCAGCAGTTCTCCATTAAGCGATATTAGGATAGCAAAAATAAGAGTCCATAATTACTCTACCAATTTTGTAGACTAATATTTCAAAAAAACTATATCGCCTTTATAATAATACGCAGACTCCAAATAATCACCATCAATCCAACACATATCAGCATAGTACGTAACGGTAATTTTCCGGCCAGTTTTGCTGCCACGGGAGCTGCAATGGCGCCCCCTATCATCAATCCTGCAATTACCTGCCAGTGTGTAATACCAATAAAAACAAAAAATGACATGGCACTTGATAAGGTGACAAAAAATTCACTTAAACTCACACTTCCGATCACATACTGCGGGCTTCTGCCTTTCGCAATTAATGTGCTTGTGACCAACGGCCCCCAGCCACCTCCGCCAAAACTGTCTAAAAAGCCACCAGCACCAGCCAGCCAGCCGGCCTTCTTTACTTTTTTTGCTTTTTTATTTCGCTTGTATGCCTGGTATAATATTCTTACCCCAAGTATCATGCAGTAGGCTGCTAAAAATGGCTTAATGAAATTTCCATACTTTTCACCAGCCCACACCAATGCCCCTGCTCCGGCGATGGCCCCTAACACACCCGGTATTACCAATACTCTAAAAAGTTTTTTGTTTACATTACCAAATCTATAGTGGCTATAACCACTTGCAGCGCTGCTGAATATTTCAGCAGTATGTACACTACCACTGATGGCTGCCGGGCTCACACCCATACTCATTAGCAGGCTTGTACTTGTTACCCCGTACCCCATACCCACGGCACCATCAACTAATTGAGCTAAAAAACCTGCCAGCATAAAAAGATAAAATGAAGTATCAATACTTGAAACAGCCGATTGAACAAGTGTAGCAAGAGGGGCATACCCAACATACCTCACTACAAAAAAACCAATAATCATTAATGCAAAAGTGACCAGCAAAATGGTGGCTACCCTTTTCCATTTTCTTTCATTTCGGATATTACCATGTACTTCCTCGGGCTGTAAAACTGCTTCTTCCACAGCCTCAGCACCATTATCTGCGTGTTCCGGTACTCCTAAATTCTCAAGCGGTAATGCCTTATTTAGTGATACTGTCTCCTTTATTTTATTTTCCGTATAGATCATAAATTCCTTTTACTGAAACAACACAGCGGCAACAGTATTATTACTTGTTTCATCAATCAGAACAGCACTGCCATTGGTATTAAGTTTAGGATACGAATCATACACTAAAGGTGAAGCTGTTTTAATAATAGCTTTCACTACTTCATTCAGCTTTACATCTCCCTCTGCTGATTGCTTCTGCAATGAGTTTACATCCAGCTTGTAGTCTATTTTTTTAATAATGCTTTTTACCAACCTGCTATTGTGCTGCAGTAAATACTTATTACCGGGTTGTAAAGGCTTCTCATCCATCCAGCAAAGCAAAACTTCCAGTTCATTATTTACTTGTGGCAGATTATCGGATTTTACGATAGTATCCCCTCTGCTAATATCTATATCATCGGCTAAATGAATAATGGCTGGTTGCGGAGCAAATACTTCATCAACTTCTGATCCTCCCGTTTCAAGCTTTGAGATAGTTGAATTAATTTGTTGTGGCAAAACTGTTACCTTATCACCCTTCCTGTAAATTCCACTTACAATCTTTCCGGCATATCCTCTATAATCATGTAATTGTTCAGTTTGAGGACGAATGATCAATTGTACCTGGAACCTGCTGTCAGTAAGATTTACATCGTTACTAACAGAAACTTCTTCCAGGAACTCCAGTAAAGGCTTACCCTCATACCAATCTATCAGGTCAGATTTTTCAACAATATTATCTCCGTTCAGAGCACTTATAGGTATATAGCTGACGTTTTTCAGCTCCAGCTGTTTAGCTACCTTACTGTACTCAATCAGGATATTGTTATATACATCCTGCGAATAGTCCACCAGGTCCATTTTATTTATCGCCACTACTACATGCGGAATTCTTAGTAAAGAGGCAATAATTGAATGACGGCGGGTTTGTTCAACCACACCCTGTCTTGCATCGATCAGGATAATGATAAGATTCGCATTAGATGCTCCTGTGATCATATTCCTCGTATATTGAACATGACCGGGCGCATCCGCTATAATAAACTTTCTCCTTGGTGTAGTGAAATACCTGTAAGCTACATCGATAGTAATACCCTGTTCTCTTTCAGCACGGAGTCCATCGGTCAATAAAGCCAGGTCGACAGAACCATCCGTTCTGTTCTTTGTTGATTTTTCCAAAGCTTCCAGCTGATCGATCAGGATATTCTTACTGTCGTACAATAAACGGCCGATCAGTGTACTCTTCCCATCATCCACACTGCCGGCTGTAATAAATCTCAATAAATCCATATCTTATTTTTTGAATCATTTTGAAAACGTAATTAGAAATAACCATTTTTTTTTCTGTCTTCCATGGCCGCTTCTGTCACTTTATCATCAATTCTTGTCTCTCCCCTTTCACTGATCCTTGTCGAAATAATTTCATTGATCACCTCATCGAGTGTAGCAGCATTTGACTCAACAGCAGCTGTACAGGTCATATCGCCGACTGTTCTGTAACGAACACTTTTCTTTATTACAATATCATCCTGTGCTGGTTGTACATATTCACTAAGTGCTACCAGTTGGCCTTCATGTTCAATTACTTCCCTTTCATGCGCAAAATAAATTGACGGCAGGTCAATCTTTTCTTTGCGGATATAATTCCAGATATCGAGCTCGGTCCAGTTACTGATCGGGAAAACTCTTACATTTTCCCCTTTATGAATTCTTCCATTATAAATACTCCATAACTCCGGTCGTTGCAATTTAGGGTCCCATTGACCAAACTCATCTCTCACGGAAAAAATTCTTTCTTTGGCCCTCGCTTTCTCCTCATCTCTTCTTGCCCCACCTATACAGCAATCAAATTTGAATTCTTCAATAGTATCTAATAATGTATAAGTCTGCAGCCAGTTGCGGCTCGGAAATTTCCCTTTTGGCTCTGTAAGCTTTCTTTCAAGAATTGTATCTTCTACTTTTCTTACAACTAATTCAGCTCCCACTTCCTTTGTCAGCCAATCACGGAATTGCAATGCTTCAGGAAAATTATGCCCGGTGTCAATATGCACCAATGGGAAAGGAATTGCTCCCGGAGAAAAGGCCTTTCTTGCAAGGTGAACCAACGTAATAGAGTCTTTCCCTCCGCTGAAAAGTAATGCCGGACGTTCAAACTGGGCTGCTACTTCCCGAAAAATATGAATGCTTTCCGCTTCCAACTGCTCCAGATAATTCAACTGATATAAACTCATATTATGTTTTTATTTGTCTACTTGATTCGTAGACTTTTATTATAAAAAAATTCACTGCTTCACAGATAAATGCAACCCGCACTCCTTTTGAGATGACTCCCACCACCACCTCCCGGCTCTTGCATCCTCGCCTGCTTCAATAGCTCTTGTACAGGAAGCACAACCAATACTAATAAACCCTTTATCATGCAATTGATTGTAGGGCACATTATATCGATTGATATAATCCATCACTTCGTGATATGTCCAATTGATTAAAGGATTAAGCTTATAGAGTTGCCTGTTCTCATCCCACTCAATAAGAGGCATATTGCGGCGATTCGCAGATTGTTCATTTCTCAACCCAGTCACCCACACTTTAGCACCGCTCAATGCACGGTTCAACGGCTTTACTTTCCTGATATGACAACACTCTTTTCTATTATCCACCGATTCATAAAAGCTATTAATTCCTTTTGTCAGTGCGAATTCCTCAACATCTCTTGCTTCAGGGAAAAAGACTTGTATTGGCTGTTTATACCGGGCTACTGTTTTATCCAGTAGTTCATATGTTTCATTGAATAATCGTCCTGTATCGATAGAAAAAATTTTGACAGGCAGATGGTTTCTGAAGATTGCGTCTGTAATGACCTGGTCTTCCTGGCCCAGCGAGGATGAAAAAACAACTTTACCGGGAAAAGTTTCTGATACAGACCTGAGTATATCCTCCAATGAGGACTGCTCAAGTTTGCTTATATATTCCCTGGTCAGTTCCATTTACTTATATCCTACTTTATTTATAGACTATATAGTTAAAAAAATTATTTGTCAGGTTGCGGAGTATAGCGCAGGTACGGTTTGATTTCTTTTACCCCTTTTGAAAACTTCTTAACCGCATCGGCAGTAGATATAGATGGCACAACAATAACATCTTCCCCCTCTTTCCAGTCAGCAGGAGTTGCTACACTATAATTAGCGGTTAACTGCAGAGAGTCAATTACCCGGAGTACCTCATAAAAATTACGTCCTGTAGATGCCGGGTAAGTAATAATAAGTTTTACCTTTTTATCAGGCCCAATTACAAATAATGAACGAACGGTGAATGTTTCAGAAGCCTTTGGATGGATCATATCATATAAAAAAGCAACTACCCTGTCCGGATCTGCAATAATGGGAAAATCAACATTACAATGCTGGGTTTCATTGATATCCTTAACCCAACCCTGGTGGCTATCCAAGGGATCCACACTAACAGCCAGCACTTTTACGTTCCTTTTTCTGAATTCTTCCTGTAACAACGCTGTTCTGCCAAGTTCAGTAGTACATACAGGAGTAAAATCGGCCGGATGCGAAAACAGAATACCCCAACTGTCTCCAAGGTATTCATGAAAGTCAATATCTCCAGATGTTGTCTTAGCTTTGAAATTTGGTGCAATATCACCCAGATGTAAGCCCATATGTATAACTTTTATAGTTGCGAAAGTAGTGTAAAATTGATTCCCTACCAAGCTGGTAGACTTAAAGCCTTTTAACAAACAGCTGTTAGCCAGGCAATTTAGAGGGCTAGGTCTTTTAAGGTCCTGTTTTCCAGTATAGCCAATGATGCATCCCTTACTTCAATCATCATATCATGCAATCCGCATTTTTTTTCATCACAGTTCTTACAGCGTTCATAAAAATACAGGCTTACACACGGCAGCATGGCAATGGGGCCGTTTACCAACCGGATGATGGTTGCCACTTTAACTTTGGCAGGATCTTTCTTTAAAAAATATCCACCCCCCTTCCCCTTTTTGCTGTCAAGAATATCAGCCTTTTTCAATTCAAGTAATATGTTTTCCAGGAACTTCAGCGGTACTTTCTTTTTCTTTGAAATTTCGGAAATAAGAACGGGCCCCTGATTATACTTCTCGGTAAGATAAGCAAGAGCTTTAAATGCATATTGTGATTTCTTGGAAAGCATGTTTTAAATATACGTTATTCAATAACCAGTTTATAATTGACAGGGGAGTTTTTCCTGAGCATGGCTGATACACCACAATATCTTTCTAAAGAGAGCTCTATTGCCTTTTTCACTTTCTCTTCGTTCTCTCTCCCTGTTTTTATCTTATAAGTGATCAGGATATCTTTAAAAACTTTGGGATGCTCTTCCGTTTGCTCAGCTTCGGTTTCTATGACCAAAGAAGAGAAATCAACTCTCATCTTTTCCAGTATATCCACTACATCCACACCGGAACACCCGGCCAGCCCTGCTAATAACAGCGCTTTGGGACCAAAGCCATTTTCCTTATTCCCATCCAGCTGTATGGTATTATGATCCTGTTTACTTTCAAATTCATGTAGCCTTTTCCAGGTCGTGATTGTCTTCATGCCAATTCGTGTTTTTTATTTCTAGAAATATTTTCTAACGTCCATTTCATTTCTTTCTCAAAATTATTCTTTCTTTCCGGACAGTTTGTTTTTTTACAAATCCTGCATGAAAAAGGCAGGCAACCATCCGAGTGTACAAATAACTCTAATGATTCTCCAAACTCTTTCCTGATCAATGAGCCCAAATGGTCTATTTCCCTATGCGCCTCATGAATATTATAGTACCACGGAACAGTAAGATGACAATCAACATGCAGCACACTACCATACTTAATTACCCGCAGGTTGTGCAGATCGATCCAGCTTTCCTGCCGGTTAGCATTTAATATCTCCACCATTCTACCTAATATATCCATATCTGCTTCATCCATTATTCCTGCAATTGACCGCCTTAGGATTTTATAACCTGTTATTATAATAATAGTCCCGAACAAAATAGCCACCAAACTATCTATCCATTTTAGTTTTGTAAACAGGAGTAATAAAAGCCCTCCAACAATACCAACTGTAGACAAAGTATCGCTTTGCAGATGCCTGCCACTGGCAATTAATGCCAGGGAATTATTCTTTTTTCCTGTTGCAAGACAGAAATATCCAATAATGTAATTTGCCGCTGCTGTAGACGTAACAAGCCATATCCCAACATCCAGCTTATGTAATTGGACAGGATTAATAAGATTTTGCACTGCTTTATACAGAATAATCGCACCGGCACTGCTGATAAGCGTTCCCTCAATAGCTGATGAAATAAACTCAGCCTTGCCATGTCCGTAAGGATGATCAAAATCTCTTGGTTTTGCAGCTATATAAAGACTATACAAGCCAATAAAGCCGGCAGCAACATTCACTATACTTTCCAGGGCGTCGGTAAGAATTGCAACAGAGTGAGTAGTATAGTAAGCAATAAACTTTATAGCCAGGATAATGACTGACAGGGTTGCAACCCATTTTTGTACCCTGAGGTTTTGTTGTTCTTTCCTTAGATCCATACTACTTATACTTCACCTTTTCCTGAATACTTACCAGTAAAATTCGCTAAAGAAATAGTTATTATAATATCAGTAAACCGAAAGTACTGAAATAAAATGGCCTGAAACAGATCATTTAATTCACTGCTTTTCTAAATAAGGATTTGAAGAAACGAGCAATTTTTGTATAGAAATCTTTATTAAATAGTTGAGAATCCCGCATTGCCTTATAATTAAGAAACAGGCCGATCGGGACAAGTACAAATGTCGCCATCCACATCCCGGTGAATGGTGTCAGGGTATTTTCTTTTGCAAACTTCTCACCTGTAGTACTCGAAAAATAAAACAGCATGAAAAAAACAATGGCAAAGATCAGGGGGGTGCCCAGTCCTCCTTTCCTGATTATTGAACCCAGCGGTGCCCCTATCAGAAATAAAACAACACAAGCCAATGAAAGAGCAATTTTCCGATGCCACTCGATTTTATGTTTCCGGAGATTTCTGTCTTTGTCTTTTAATGTCTGCGTGAGCGACTCGGAACTGATCCGAACAGAACCTGCTGTACTTTTTGCCA
The DNA here is from genome assembly GCA_016786885.1 of Chitinophagaceae bacterium. Taxonomy (GTDB): domain Bacteria; phylum Bacteroidota; class Bacteroidia; order Chitinophagales; family Chitinophagaceae; genus JJ008. The sequence continues at coordinate 62,339 of JAEUVO010000001.1, forward strand.
TCTGGTTCACATTTACCATGGCGGAATCTGGTAATAATTCATCAAAGCTTTTTACCTTTTTTAAATCCATAATACTGTCAACCGGTTGTAGAGTAGCCCAACTTGTATCAAGCAGTGAAGAAAACTGCAGGAGATTAAACATGTCTTTTGTCGTCTGTTCTTTTACTCTGCTATTTTCTCTTTTCAGTGAATCAATTGCCTTATCCAGTTGCCGCATACTGAACATTTTCTCATTATTCTTATTCACACTATCAGCAGTTCGGTTCGTGAAACCAAGATTACTGAGGTCAAATTGCTTTTTATACTCTTTGAAACCGATACGGACAAATTCTGTGTTTGCACTTTCGTATATATTTCCTCTTTCCTGGTACCGCCAACCATCTTTGAGGTTAAATTCAAGGAATCGTTTATTTTCTGTAACCCGCATAATACCACTTTTGGCTACAATAAAATTATCCTGCAACATATTTCCTTGTTCATAAACAATAACATCCCGGATCACACTGTCGTTTGCTTCTTTCTTTCCGATCTTGATAGCGAAACCGCTGATCTTATCATAAAACACTCCTTCTTTTAAATCAAATGCCGGTTTTGCATATACGATATCGGCCAGTAACGTTCTTGATTTCAAATTGGCAACCGGGATTACATAGTTCGAAAAAAGAAAAGCTATACCGCTAATTAAAAGGCTTACAAAAAGTAATGGACGCATAAACCGCATCAGGGAAATACCGGCTGATTTAATTGCCACCAGTTCGAAGCTCTCCCCCAAATTTCCAAATGTCATTAATGAAGAAAGAAGTATGGCAAGGGGTAATGCCAAAGGAACCAATACGGCACTTTGATACAAAATAAATTCGAGGATAACATGTGTACCTAATCCTTTCCCTACAAAATCATCTATATACAACCAGAAAAACTGCATCACCAGTACCAGCAACGTAATAAAAAACGTTGCGATAAAAGGGCCAATAAAGGCTTTAACAATCAGTTTATCAAGTTTTTTGAACACTTATCTTTATTATATGAAAGGAGCAAAAATAAGGCTTTCGCCAGAGGAGAAAGAATTGATAATGAATGCAGACTGGATTTTAACAAAGAACAATCTTTTGCATAAGGTGAACCAGCTGCTTGCAAACCTGCAAGTGCATCAGCAAGAATATTTAAACAGTAAGGTTATCGAACTACCTTACCAGGTTATTAATTCATCTCCGAAAATATCTAAGGGTGAAAATTATAAAGGGCTTCCATATCGTGTACTTGATTTTCCAAAATATTTTGACCAATCGGCTGTATTGGCCATACGGACAATGTTCTGGTGGGGAAATTTCTTCAGTACCACACTGCATGTATCAGGTTCTTTTAAAAAGAAACTGGAAGAAAAAATAATTGATTCCTATACGTTGCTCCGTCAAAACGAGGTATTTTATTGCATAAATACAGATGAGTGGGAACATCATTTTGAAGCCTCTAACTATATTCCGGTCTCTCAGTCAGATCAACATAGTTTTAGTACCTCAATCAGGGGATCGGCTTTTATTAAACTGGCGAAACAACATCCCATAGAAATGTGGGAGGATATACCTGGAATTCTCTTATCTGATTTCAAATTGCTGATCAATATTGCGGGAGGCAATAACTAATTTCCCAGCCTGTGAAAGAGTTCTTTTACCTGGTAGTCCCAAAGCATGCTTTGATCCTTTATATCTTTCTTTTCTGCAAAATCTTTTATAATCAGTATCGTTTGATTGGTGATCTCGGATTTTTCAATTTTGAATTCAAAATATTCTTCTTTGGGAGCAGTAAGCCAGTGAAAACGGATGAATTTATCCTGCTCACTTTCCAATACATCTGCTTTTTCAAAAGCCCCGTTCCAGCCAAAGTAAAAGATATTGTCTCTCTCATCTACTTTATCAGCAAACCACTCCCCTAATCCTGCAGGCGTGGAAAGGAATTCATATAATATGGATGGTGAGCAGCGAACCGGAAACTCTAAAGTGTATAATTGTTTACTCATTTTGTCTTTAAAATCATTGCGATAGCTGCAATAATAGAAAATAAATCATTGCTGCAAAATATTTTACCGTTTATTTTTCCCCTTCTTTCAAACCAATTCGAGACAAGAAAAATAAATTGAATATGAATTCGTTAATAGGTTGCCAAAATTTATTTGGCCTGTATTGGCAATTGCCTTAAATTGCCTTGAAGTTCAATACTTTCTGAACAACTTAGACATTGTGGTGGGTATTTTTAGAGTATAAGACCAAAACAAACTTATAATTCTTTAACCCTTAAAATACACCATTTAAACCCATACCTATGAGCATGAGACAACTCAAGATCACGAAGTCTATTACCAATCGTGAGTCCCAAAGCTTAGAAAAGTACCTGCAGGAGATCGGCAAGGTCGAACTCATTACCCCTGAAGAAGAGGTCAAATTAGCCACCCTTATCAAACAAGGATGCCAGAAGTCTTTAGACAGGCTCACCAAGGCCAACCTTCGTTTTGTAGTGTCTGTTGCAAAACAGTACCAAAATCAGGGTCTTTCGTTGCCAGACCTGATCAATGAGGGCAACCTGGGACTTATTAAGGCAGCACAGCGTTTTGATGAGACAAGAGGCTTTAAATTTATCTCCTACGCTGTGTGGTGGATTCGTCAAAGCATTTTACAAGCTTTGGCTGAACAATCCCGTATCGTTCGCCTTCCTCTTAATAAGGTGGGTCTTACCAACCGTATCCAAAAGGCGTTTTCCCAATTAGAGCAACAGTATGAAAGAGAACCATCTGCAGAAGAATTGGCAGAGGTGCTGGAAATGGATATTGAAGAGGTATCCTCCACCCTTGGCATTAATGCCCGTCATGTTAGTATGGACTCCCCATTATCAGAAGGTGAAGAGAACACCCTTATAGATGTACTGGAAAACCCCAATGCAGAAAAAACAGATGGCGAACTGGACCACAATGAGTCTCTTAAAACAGAGATCGACAGGTCGCTTAAAACCCTGACCGAAAGGCAAAAAGAAGTGATCTGCTTTTTCTTTGGAATTGGCGTAGACCATCCGATGAGTTTAGAAGATATCGGTGAAAAGTTTAACCTGACAAGGGAAAGGGTAAGGCAGATCAAGGATAAAGCCATTACCAAACTAAAAACATCTAATCGTTGTAAACTATTAAGAACCTATTTAGGCGCATGATATAATTTATACACTACGTATCTTTGCAATTCTTTAAAAGTGAACATTTGATGTTCACTTTTTATTTTGTGTGAAAGCGAAAAATACAGGGAATCATGTTCAATTCATTACAGGAAAAATTAGAAAGTGCCTTTAAGAATCTTAAAGGCCAGGGACGTATCACAGAGATCAACATTGCCAGCGCAATAAAAGATATCCGGCGGGCCCTGGTAGATGCTGATGTAAATTATAAAATCGCCAAAGAATTTACCGACAAGATAAAAGACAAAGCCATTGGCGAAAAGGTGATCAACGCTATTTCTCCGGGTCAGTTAATGACTAAAATCGTAAAAGATGAACTGGCAGAGTTGATGGGCGGACAAGAAGCCATTTTTAATGCAAAAGGTAATCCTGCTGTGATCCTGATCGCAGGGCTTCAAGGTAGCGGTAAAACCACTTTCAGTGGCAAACTGGCCAATTTCCTGAAAACAAAGAAAGGACTCTCTCCCATGCTGGTGGCTGCTGACATTTATCGCCCCGCGGCAATGGAACAATTAAGAGTTCTTGGCGAACAGATAGGCGTTGATGTTCATATTGAACTGGAAAACAAAGATGCTGTCGACATTGCTAAGAATGCCGTAAAAGAAGCGAGGAGTAAGAATAAGAATGTTATCATTATAGATACTGCAGGCCGTTTGGCAGTAGATGAAGTGATGATGACAGAAGTAGCCAATGTAAAGAATGCAGTTAATCCCCAAGAGATCCTTTTCGTAGTAGATAGTATGACCGGCCAGGATGCAGTGAATACTGCAAAAGCATTTAACGACCGCCTGGATTTCACCGGTGTTGTTCTTACTAAATTAGATGGTGATACAAGAGGCGGTGCTGCCATTTCCATCAAATACACTGTAAATAAGCCCATCAAATTTACCAGCAGTGGTGAGAAGATGGATACACTGGATGTATTCTATCCGGAGCGAATGGCACAGCGTATTCTTGGCATGGGTGATATTACCTCGCTGGTAGAAAAAGCACAGGCCCAGTTTGATGAAGTAGAAGCCAAAAAACTGGAAGCTAAGCTTCGTAAGAATAAGTTTGATTTTGCTGATTTCAAGATGCAACTGGAGCAGATCAAGAAGATGGGCAACATGAAAGATATGCTGAGTATGATACCGGGTATGGGGAGTAAAATAAAAGACCTCGATATCAATGATGACTCCTTCAAAGGCATTGAAGCCATGATCAACTCTATGACTCCTGCCGAAAGAGCCGATCCTGACCTGATCGACGGTAACCGGAAAAAACGTATTGCTAAAGGCAGTGGTAAAGACATACAGGAGGTCAATAACTTTATGAAGCAATTTGAGCAAATGCGCAGTATGATGAAGAATATGAACAAAATGGGTGCTTTTGGGAAAATGATGCCTGGGATGAAAAAGTAAGATTTCCGACCAATGGGCAGAGAATAACGACAATATTCTTTAAATAGTTATATCTGCAGGTTTTTGCGTTCAGTATTGCCTGTCTATATTCACCTTTGCACTTTCCTTTTCCAGTCTTATATTTGCCGTCCGGTATCTACCGGAACTAACAATTATTGTTTAACGCTGTTAAATTTCTATTTATGTCAGCAAAAATCCGTCTTCAGAGACATGGGTCGAAAAAAAGACCCTTCTACTTCATCGTAGTTGCCGATTCCCGGGCACCCCGTGATGGCAAATTCATCCAAAAATTAGGTACTTACAATCCCCTGACTGTTCCTGCTACTATTCAGCTGGATCGCCAGAAAGCATTGGAATGGCTGAACAAAGGTGCTACACCGACTGACACCGTTCGCCGTATCCTTAGCTTCAAAGGTGTATTATACCTTAAGCACTTGCTCCGTGGTGTGGGCCTGGGCTTGTTTGATGATGCAGCAGCGATGGAAAAATTCACTAAGTGGAGTGCAGAGCATGAAGCGCAGGTGAAAAAACGCCAGGAAGATGCCTACCGCCAGAAAAGAGCCAGACGTGCCGTTCCGGGTCGCAGACCTGAAAGAAGGACTGAAGGTGATAGTGGTAGTGAAGGATAATAATCCCATCCTGAAAGTTCGTAATCCCGTCTTGTTTTAAACCTGGCGGGATTTTTTGTTTGCCCGTTTTTAAACAAATTTGCATCGTCAATTATGGCTGAGTATTTTAATATAGGAAAATTAGTAGCTGTTCATGGATTGAAAGGAGAATTTGTCCTTAAACATGAGCTTGGAAAAAAAACTTCCTTAAAGGGATTAACCGCAATTTTTATCGAAGAAAAGAAGGGTTCCTTTCTGCCCTGGTTTATTGAAAGCACAAAAACAAAATCACAAGAAGAAATTTATTTACAGCTGGAAGGGGTAAATACAAGGGAAGCCGCAATGAAGCTCACACAGAAACAAGTGTGGCTGCCGGAAACTGATTTTAAAAAATTCGCAGCTAAAACGGCTCCGGCAAGTTTATTAGGGTATTCCATAATCAACAATAATGAATCGCTGGGTGAAATTCTCGAATTGATTGAACAACCACATCAATTACTTTGCCGCCTGGAAATAAAAGGTAAGGAAGTATTGATACCACTTCATGAAGGCTCTCTGCAAAAGATAAACCACAGGAAAAAAGAAGTGATTGTCGAGTTGCCGGAAGGATTGCTGGAAATTTATCTTACTTAGGCCCTTTAATAAAATCAGCCAGTAGTTTCATACGATAATAAAGATTGCTCAGCATCAGAGAAACATTGTTTTTAATATTGCTGACAGTATTTTTATTCATTTTCTTAATATTCTTCAGCTCCTCAATCTTCTCATCAATTTTATCTACCAGCTTTTCTGCATTCCAGCCAATGTATTTCTTATTTCGTTCGTCATGCACATGATAAGGTTCAATACGTCCGGGCTTCAGCTTATTAAACTTATAATTTGCTTCAACGCCTTTCTTTATAAATTCATTGCCTAGCATATCAATCATGATGTCAGCGTCCACATTATTCAGAAATGCATTATGAAAAATATTGAGATTATTCCGTAGCTCCCGGATGATCTGCCTTTTAAGTACATCATTTGTCTTTCCCTCCTTATTCAGGAAAGTCAGCAGGTCTTTTAAAGGTCCTATACCAGTTTTCAGCCATTCTAATTGCATAGGCTAAAAATACTCATTCACTTTCACACTCAAAATATCCCTTTCCGGGAAAATTTACCTGAATACTATTTGCTCCCTGGTGATAGTGGCCCCGTACTGCACTTCAAGAATATAATGTGTATCCCTCGCAAATGACGGGGGCACCCGGAAACTTATCTGTTGTGATCCGTTATTGAACCGGTTGTAATAAACTTTGGCTCCTAATAAATCGTAGATCGCAATATCCACCCATGTTCCCGGATTTTCAAACAATCTTATATTGATCTGGTTATTCTCTACCGGGTTTGGGTAAACCGTTATAAGTTGTTGCCTGTCGTTTGATCTCAATAATATTGTATTTGAATATTTGATCCTTCCCCCTTGTAACAATTGTCCTTTTATACGATAAAATACTTTTGCGACAGATGTTGAATGATTGTACGAATAGTTTTCCAGGGCATTTAAACTAACTCTTTGTATCAATTGGATATCCTGAAATGAAGAACCGTCTGTAGAAAACTCTACTGAAAATTTTTCATAATGCGTATTATCCTCCACTTTAAAATTCAGCCTTACTTCTCCGCTAAAATATTGACCTGTCAGGGTAATATCCTCCAGTGGTAATGGTATATTACTGGAAGCGAAGATGGGTAACCGTGTAAAGCTGCTTCCCAGTACCGTTTGAGTTTCTGAAGATGATAAACACAACCAATCCTGCATCACTGTTGAATATAATTGCCGGAAATCATACTGCATAGGTACCTGGCTATTAACAGTGGGTGTGGTTGGAATATTAGGTGAAGTGCCAATCATACCTGGATTTAATGCAGCACCAAAAAACATTACTGGTGCGCCAACGCCATGATCAGTACCCATACTTGCATTATTAATTATGCGACGTCCAAATTCACTGAAGGTCATCCCTGTCACATTTTGTGCTTTACCCATCAGTGTAATATCATTTTGAAAAGCATTGATCGCTTTGGATAAAATACTCAGCATATTTGCATGACTACCCGTTATCGTGTTGCCTGCAACCACCTGGTCTACGTGGGTGTCGTGTGAATTAGGATGGTTCACAACATAAACAGGTGTTTTCAATCCACCACCAATCAGACGGGCAACAATTTTCAGCTGATCCGCCAGTGAATTTCCTGAAGCTGGGTATAACGTTGACATGGTTGCCTGGGCATTGTAAGCATTTTGAATACTTACCCTGTATGCATTACTCTGGTCTTTCATCAAACGCAAAAAGGTTAGCTCTCTTCCATAATCATTATTGGGTGCGGGGTCTGTTGTTGCATTAATTACATTTATCAAAGCCGCCGGGTTTGATACATTGTAGCCCATATTGACAGAAGGCCCTTGTAAAGAGAATGGTGTGGTAGAACCAATCTGGATTGCAAGCGGATCTGGCATTTCCGTATTTGGAAAAGCGGCGGGATAATTTGGGTATTGTTCATCTAACGTTCTGCCCAGCCATCCTGTATCCAATGTAACATTACTGTCGGACGCAGAAAACCATATATCGGTAGCACGAAAGTGACTGAAGTTAGGATTGGGATAAGAAACCCCCTGTACAATCACCATCTTCCCATCATTATATAAGTTCCGCAGTTCAGCCATGGCAGGATGCATACCAGTGGTAGCATTATTAGTCAACGATAGTATGGAAGTCTCTGGTAAAATAATATTAGGCCGGCCATTATTCAGATTGGTGTACTTATCAATAGGGATAATGGTATTAAGGCCATCATTGCCCCCATTCATTTGAACGATCACTAATATTTTGCCGCATCCGTAAGTTACTCTTGCCAGGTAATCAAAGAACAAATTACCTGTGGATGGATTAGCAAATACCGGAACTCCATTGATAAGTAGCGGAGCTGCGGCTAATGATCCTGCCTTGAGAAATGTGCTGCGTTTCATATAATATTTTCTAAGCTTTAAAATCAGTTTTATAAGTATGCTATTCCACTTCAACTACATCAGCTGATATTCTGCTAACTGCACTATCGTGGTCAGCAATGACTTCAGGCGGGTAGTTACAGTGTTCAGGTAAGTAGTATTTGTAGGCGCACCTATGTAATTGTTCCAGGCCGTCGTCCAGTAACTGTCTGTTGTCTGCCCGCTTAATAATGTTTGCAACTTGATAGATGATTGTTGCCCGGCACTAAGATCAATCGGGATCAGGTACTTAATACAGGCCGCCACTAACAAATTAGGATCTGCACAAACGGTATTCCCAAACTGTTGGGCGAATGCAATCACATTCACCTTAATATTAGTGGTCAGCCCGTTATAAGTAAGATTATAACCGTTAAATATAGCATCAAGGAAACTGAACCGCTTTTGAATGGTGTTGGAATTGATCCAGTATTGATGAAAAGCCGGTGTCTGGTAAAAAGGATTCCACCCCGAAACATTGGGAATACTTCCCATGCGCTGTTCCATCGGAGAAGAAATTGTATCATTATAGTAATTCCACACTTTATACTGAGCCTCATGGTTTGAAGGATCAGAAACATTTGTATTAACATTAAATGTTCTCAGCGAACCGACCACAAGATCAAAGGGGGATTTGATATATACTCCCCTGTTGGCCATATCAAAGAAATGTTCGCTTTTGAACAATTGCTTTAATACCGGCACAATATTCCAGTTATTATTTACAAAAGTCTGTGCCAGTGGAATAATAACGTTTGTTTCGATATTAGCATCGATATCATAATAAATGAAATACCGGTACAGCCTGCGGCATATGTATTGCGAAACAACTGTACTCTTACTGAATATCATATCAATCAGAAGATCCAGTTCATTGGCTCCATTCGCTCCAGATTGATAATTGATCACCGTATTATTAAAAAATGGGGAGAATTGTTTATTAGCATTACTATGTTGCGAGGGAACAAAATTGGTCACAATATTGGCTGTGTTCAGGTTTTGTACCCTCCACCCTGTGAGCACTTTTGCTGCCTCTATTACATCACTTTGTGTGTACTGACTTGCCGGGTCTTTTCCCAACGTAAATAACTCCATTAATTCCCTTGCATAGTTCTCATCCGGGGCAGTAGCTGAGTTTTTCTGGTTATTCAGGTAAAACATCATTCCCGGCTCTGTACTCACCAGCCGTATAAGTGTTTTGAAATTTCCAAGCGCATTATCCCTGAACAATTTGAAATAAGAGTAAAATACCCTTGCACTATTCGTATTGATATAGGTATTGGATGACTGAAACACATCATCAAAATCTATCGGGATAAAATGAAACCAGAACCAAACCATTTTTTCCCGGATAGTGATATCGCTGTTCAACGCTAATCCGAATAGCCAACGGCGCATGGCACTGTTGCGGTTGGAATTAGTGGTCTGACCAACGGAAGTAGTGCTGAAGAAACTGGTTGTCCAGTCAGCTCCATAGGGCACTCCATTTTCGTCAGCAGAAACATTGTTATACCAATTTACCGGAGGTGATGGTGGGGTCATATCAATATTCATAATATGATCCACCGCTGCCGAAGGTGTCATGGCTAAGATTGTATCAACATTTGCTTTTTTACTTCCATACCCGGTACGGCGCAGTAAGTGTAATGCCTCCCATTCACTCCATGTACCTGTATAAGGGGCAAGGCCACTGGTGACATTTCCTACCCGGTTTGCTTCGTCAATCAATCTTGCAACCTCATAACTTATCATCCCGGTATCGTAAACTCTGGGCCCCAGTTTTTTTCTTGAATACTTGATAAACAAAGGGTCTTCCGTGTCAAAACCATCGGCATAAATTCCTCCTGCCTGAACAATTTTTTGTTTGTTGCGAATAGCCTCAAAAAACTTTCTCCTTGATACTTGTTGGCGTCCCATATAGATCTTTTTAATTAACTACTTATAATTATATGACCACTAAAAACAATGTGATCTCTCCTTTTACAAGGATTGCGATTTTGCTTCGCAGGCCTGCTTAGCGCTTCAAAAAAGGTGAAGGATTATTAAAGGTGTAAATTCGGGGAACGAATGGATGCACCTAATATACGACATATAGCTCATTTCGATCTGGACTCCTTTTTTGTTTCTGTAGAAATAAGAAACAATCCCGCATTGAGAGGGAAACCGGTGGTGGTAGGAGGATACGAGAGAGGTGTGGTAGCTGCCTGCAGCTATGAAGCCAGAAAATTCGGTATCCATTCTGCCATGCCTATGAAAAAGGCCCTGCAACTTTGTCCCGGTCTCATAGTTACCAATGCCAGCCGGGGCGACTATAGTAAATACTCAAGGTGGGTAACTGATATCATTGCCGCAAAAGTGCCGTTGTTTGAAAAAGCTTCTATCGATGAGTTCTATATTGATCTGACAGGTATGGACAAATTCTTTGGTGTAAGTAAATATGCTAAAGAGTTGCGTCAGCATATCATTGACGAAACTGGCCTGCCAATCTCCTGTGGTCTTTCATCAGCCCGATTCATCAGTAAGATGGCCACAAATGAAGCCAAACCCAACGGCTTTTTGGAAATACCGCATGGAAAAGAAATAGAATTTCTGTGGCCTTTAGGAATTGAAAAAATTAACGGTGTAGGCAAACAAACTGAGCAACACCTCAAAAGCTTTGGCATTTATACCATTGAAGATATTGCTAAGACCCCCATCGAACATTTAGAAAAAATTGCGGGCAAATGGGGGGAAGCTCTCTGGCATAAGGCTCATGGCCGGGGCAGTACTGAAATCGCCACTGACTGGGAGCAGAAAAGTATGAGCCATGAAAACACTTTTGACACTGATTACACCGATATTGACTTCCTGCATAAAGAACTGGTAAGACTCACCGAAAAAACAGCCTACTCATTAAGAGAAGATGAAAAAATGACCGGCTGTGTAACAGTAAAAGTCAGGTACTCTGATTTTGAAACCACTTCCCGGCAGGAAACAGTTGATTACACCGCATTGGATGATGTACTTATTGCCAAAGTAAAAGATCTCTTCAATAAAACCTGGCAAAAAGGAAGACCAGTCCGGTTACTCGGCGTCCGGTTCAGTCATATGATCCCAATTACGATGCAGATGAGTTTGTTTGAAAACAATGCGGAGAAACTTAACCTTTACAAAGCCGTGGATGAGATTAAGGACCGTTTCGGAAGCAAGCTGGTAACAAAAGCTGTTACTTCTAAGATAAAAGGGGGCGAAAATCAGTTGACAAATAAACATAACCGGAAGAAATCATCTGAATAAAATTTCCTTGCCTGTTTCAGTATATTTCCATCAGTTTTTGAACAGGCAAAACCACCTATCTTCGTCATCCTAAAATCAATTTTTATGTCACAAGTTTGGAAAGAATACCAGGAAAAAAATAAAGACCGTTTTTTAAACGAAATGCTGGACTTGCTCCGTATACCTTCTATAAGTGCTAAAAGCGAACATAAAACTGACATGCAAAAATGCGCCGAAGCTGTAAAGAAAAGTTTACTGGATGCTGGTTGCGATAAAGCAGAAGTGATGGCAACAGACGGGCACCCGGCTGTGTACGGCGAAAAATTAATTGATCCTTCAAAACCTACTGTGCTTGTTTATGGTCACTATGACGTACAACCACCGGAACCGTTGGAACTCTGGACCAATCCTCCGTTTGAGCCGACCATAGTAGATGGAAAAATCTTTGCCAGAGGTTCTGCTGATGATAAAGGACAATTTTATATGCATGTAAAGGCACTGGAAATTCTTACCAAAACCAACAGCATGACCACCAACGTCAAATTCCTGATTGAAGGGGAAGAAGAAGTTGGTTCTCCCAATCTTGGAAAATTTGTGGCTGCACATAAAGATCTGCTGAAAGCAGATGTGATACTGATCAGCGACAGTTCTATGCTGAGTATGAAAAACCCGTCATTGGATACCGGCGTAAGAGGTTTAAGCTATATTGAAGTAGAAGTAACAGCCGCCAACCGTGACTTACACAGTGGTACATATGGTGGTGCGGTAGCGAATCCTATTACGATATTATCAAAAATGATTGCCTCCTGTCATGACAAGAACAATCATATCACAATTCCCGGGTTTTATAATGATGTAGCGAAGGCGGGTAAGAAAGAAAGAGCCTTAATCAATAAAGCCCCCTATAGTGAAAAAGAATATAAAAAAGATCTTGGGGTTAGGGAGCTATGGGGTGAAAAAGGGTATACCACCTATGAAAGAACCGGTATCCGCCCAACTATTGAAGTAAACGGAATTTGGGGAGGTTATATGGGGGAAGGTGCCAAAACTGTTTTACCCTCAAAAGCTACTGCAAAGATCTCAGCCAGGCTGGTACCCAACCAGTCATCCAAAAAAATTACAAAACTGCTGCTTAAGTATTTTCAGTCGATTGCTCCGAAATCAGTTACTGTAAAAGCATTTGAACACCATGGTGGTGAACCCTACATGACACCCATTGACAGCAAAGGATATTTAGCTGCAGAAAAAGCAGTAAAAACAACTTTTGGTAAACAACCGATACCTGTTCGTGGTGGCGGCAGCATTCCTATCTGTTCAATCCTTGAAAGAGAATTAGGTATCAAAATCATCTTCATGGGTTTTGGTTTGGATAATGACAACCTTCACAGCCCGAATGAGAAATATAACATTGAGAATTATTACAAGGGAATTGAAACGATACCTTATTTCCATAAGTACTTTTCAGAAATGAATTAGTGATTATTCAATGAAATTCAAATCCCAATCATCCGGTTGGGATTTTTTATTTTTGAACATGACTGTTAAAGAAAAAATTCGCCTCGACAAATACCTCTGGGCTATCCGTCTTTTCAAAACAAGAACATTGGCCGCAGCAGCATGCGACAGCGGCAAAGTAAAGTTTGATGGTTCCCAGGCCAAAGCTTCAAAAAATGTAAGTATCGGAGATGAATACGAGGTAAAAACAGAAACTAAACGTTGGCGGATAAAAGTAACCGGGTTATTAGAAAAAAGGGTGGCCGCTGCTGAAGCTGTTAAGTATTATATTGACATTACTCCTGAAGAAGAAATACAACGGCTGCAATACCAGGCTGCGAGTTTCCATACAGGCAAAAGGCCAAGCAAGATCGGTCGGCCAACCAAGAAGGAAAGAAGGGATCTGGACGAATTTCTCGAAGAGTAAAATATACTATGCAATTGCCGAAATGCTTTTAATAAAATCGGGATTCTTTTCATCGAGCAGATCACCGATCGTTTTGGCAGAAAACTCAGCCAGCATATCATCCCGTAGTCTCAGCATCTGGAAATGCAGCGGGCATGGATTTTTGCTGTTACACTTTCTTAAACTTAGTACACAGGTATTGAATTGCTCTACCCCGTCTGTGATCTTTACCAGGTGTATGATCCTGGTCTTAAGTGTCTGTTCGTTTTTGAAAAATCCCCCATAAGGCCCCTTGGTAGAAGAGAGAATCTCTTCTTTAACCATCGTCTTCATGATCTTGGCTAAAAAATGCCGGGGAACACTCAGCTTTTCGGCTATCTCATCCAACTGCACTTTTCGCCCCTCCTTATCTACAAGGGCTACATAAAGCACTCCCCTGAGGGCATAACCAAATGATTTTGAAAGGAACATAAATAACAGGAATAAACGACAAAAATACCAGCAGGTATTTTTTGTCGGGGTGACAAATATCACAAAGAACGATGATGAATATCAGATAACCCGGAAATGCCCCAAAATACATTTGCTGAATAAAAGATATCAGCGTCTTTTTTTATTTTATATTTAAGTGCTATTGTCCTCGTATTATTCATTAAAAACTTCCAACATGAAACGCAACAAAATTCCCGGGATTATCCTGTTATCGGCCAGCTTCTTCTTTTTTGCCTGCAATGAAGGAGTAAAAGATGAGCCCAAACCTGTCGATATACAGGAACTTACTAAAGACAAGCCTGAAACACACGGCACTGAAGTGAAAGAAGGTGATATCACTTTAAGCACCCCGTTAGACCAGGCCATGGTTACAGCAGGTAAAGCAACCTATGAACTAAAATGCCAGAGTTGTCACAAACTCACAGAAGAAAAACTGGTAGGTCCCGGCTGGAAAGATGTAACTAAAAAAAGGAAACCTGTTTGGATCATGAATATGATAACCAACGTGGATATGATGCTTGAAACTGATCCTGAAGCACAAAAACTACTGGAGCTATGTCTTGTCCGTATGCCGAATCAAAACATCAATACCGATGAAGCCCGAAAAGTAATTGAGTTCATGCGGAGCAATGACGGTGAAAAATAAGCCTCTTTGAAACAAAGCCAGCAAGTGAAACCCGTTTTTTAACTGCTAAATAATATTATATATGAAACACTCTTTCTCCAAATCGCTTCTTGCCATATCATTGCTGGTAGCGGGTTTTGTGTGGCTACAGGGTTGTAAACCCAAAGGCACACAATCTGCTGTTAGCGGAGATGCAGCTGCAAAAGCATATGTAGCCCCTGGTAAATATGATGAGTTCTACAATTTTGTTTCCGGTGGTTTTAGCGGGCAAATGTCTGTCTATGGTTTGCCTTCCGGTCGTTTATTCCGTGTGATTCCTGTGTTCTCAGTTGATCCTGAAAAAGGATGGGGTTACAGCGAAGAAACCAAACCAATGCTGAATACTTCGCATGGGTTTGTTCCCTGGGATGACCTGCATCATATTGCGTTATCAGTTACCAAAAGTGAGCATGATGGCCGCTGGGCATTTGGTAATGCGAATAATACACCCCGTATTGCCCGCATTGATCTGAAAACTTTCCGTACCGCTGAAATTATAGAAATACCCAATAGCGCAGGTAACCACTCTTCCCCTTTCATCACTGAAAACTCAGAGTATGTAGTGGCTGGTACAAGATTTAGTGTACCCATTGGTGACAAACTGGATGTGCCTATCAACACCTACAAAGAAAACTTCAAAGGCACCGTTAGTTTTATTGGTGTTGACAAAACATCAGGAGAAATGAATATTGCTTTCCAGATATTAACGCCTGGCATCAACTTTGATCTTGCCCGTGCGGGTAAGGGAAAATCGGCTGGTTGGTTCTTTTTCAGCTGCTATAATTCAGAAAAAGCAAATACACTGCTGGAAGTAAACGCCTCGCAAAAAGACAAAGACTTTATCATGGCAGTGAACTGGAAAAAGGCAGAAGAATATGCTAAAGCAGGTAAAGGTGTAAAAAAACAAGTTCGCTATGCACATAATAAATATGACGAAAAAACACATTCTGCCACTTCCACTATTGTAAATGAAGTACTGGTGCTCGATCCGAAGGATTGTCCTGATATGGTTTACTTTATGCCATGTCCCAAATCTCCGCACGGATGTGATACAGATCCAACAGGTGAATACATTGTCGGCAGTGGAAAACTGGCAGCAGTGATCCCTGTTTTCTCTTTCACCAAGATACAAGATGCGATTGCCAAAAAGAATTATGATGGTGAATATGATGGCATCCCTGTATTGAAATATGAGGCTGTTTTACATGGTGAGGTATCAAAACCAGGTCTTGGTCCTTTGCATACTGAATTTGATGCAAACGGAAATGCTTATACTTCATTCTTTGTATCATCAGAGATCGTAAAATGGAGTATTAAAGATCTGAAAGTACTGGATCGTGTACCTACTTATTATTCAATAGGCCACTTATGTGTTCCCGGAGGACCTACCAGTAAGCCGCATGGAAAATATGTGATTGCTTATAACAAAATCACCAAAGATCGCTATCTGCCCACCGGGCCTGAATTGACACAAAGTGCACAGCTATATGACATCAGTGGTGATAAGATGAAATTAATACTTGACTTCCCTACCATTGGTGAACCACACTATGCAGAAGCTATCCCTGCCAGCCTGATAATGCCGAAAAGTCAGAAGATATATAAGCTGGAAGAAAATAAAAATCCATATGCTGCCTTGGGCGATAATAACGCAAAGGTTGAACGTAAGGGTAATGAAGTGCATGTTTACATGACCTCCATCCGTTCTCATTTTACTCCTGATAATATTGAAGGAGTAAAATTGGGTGATGTGGTTTATTTCCATGTTACAAATCTTGAGCAGGACTGGGATGTGCCTCATGGATTTGCTGTAAAGGGTGCGAATAATGCCGAGCTGCTCATTATGCCTGGTGAAACACAAACGCTGGCATGGAAACCTGAAAAAGCTGGTGTGTACCCAATGTATTGTACAGACTTCTGCTCTGCTTTACACCAGGAAATGCAAGGATATATCCGGGTTAGCCCTGCAGGGTCTAATGTACCGTTAACGTTCAGCACTGGTACTAATGTACCTGCTGCAACAACTCCGGCAGCTGCAGAAAAACCTGCAACCAAATAAAACAAGTAAAGCAGCGCTGTAATTAGCGCTGCTTTACTTAAAATTTTCATACAAAAAATAAAAGTTATGAAAAAGATATTCAACCTGCTTTTACTTGCACCAGCACTCTTCTTTATGAGCTGCGGTGATAATAAAACATCAGAAACAGGCACTGCTACTGATGCTGCGGTACCAGCCGGCGGGCAGGAAAATGTAAAGGATGATGTATCAACTCCTGATGTAGTAAAAGTTGCCATTGGTTCTAAGGATCACAGTACACTGGTTGCAGCCTTAAAACAGGCAGAACTTGTTACCTCACTTGCTAACGCTGGCCCGTTTACAGTTTTTGCGCCAACCAATGCTGCTTTTGATAAGCTGCCTGCCGGTACCGTAGATGGATTAATGAAAGATGATAAAAAAGCAGACTTACAGAATATTCTGCAATATCATGTGACCACCTCTGCTTTGGATGTAAAATTTTTAACTGATGGCATGACGCTGGGAATGGTAAACGGAGATAATACCACTATAAGTATTAAAGATGGAAAAACAATGCTGAATGGCAGTGCAACGATTATCGCCTCTGTTCGTGCCTCAAACGGATGGGTGCATGTTATTGATGCAGTATTACTTCCCCCGGCAAAGAAATAATTGAATGGTGTTGCGTTTTTTCATTGTGCACTTTCACATACTTCCGGGGTCCAATACCCCGGGAGTTTTTAAGAAATCAATATGAACAACAAACTCAGTGTAACATCCCGGATATTAGTAGCTTTTGCTTCCGGTGCTTTGATCGCAGCATTCTTCCTGCCCGTATGGCGTATTGATCTTTTTGCACCACAATATCCTGAAGGACTAATGATGAATATCTGGATAAATGGATTATCAGGCGATGTAGAGATCATTAATGGTTTGAACCACTATATCGGAATGAAACATATTAGTGTAGATATGTTTCCTGAATTCAAATTCCTGCCCTACGTAGTAGGTTTCTTTATGTTGCTCGGCATGCTTGTAGCTGTTACTGGCAACAGGAAATTCTTACTTTTTTATCTTATTCTCACAGCTATTGGTGGTGCACTTGCTATGTACGATTTTTATCAGTGGGGATATGATTATGGCCACAACCTTGATCCCAGTGCAGCTATACAGGTACCGGGGCTTTCCTATCAGCCTCCATTATTCGGTCATAAAAGATTATTGAACTTTGATGCCTATTCATTTCCGGATGTGGGAGGTTGGGTAGTAATCGGTGCGGCAGCTCTTGCTTTTGGTGTCTGGTTTGCAGAATGGTATCGTCAACGTAAAAAAATTACTAAATGAAACCAAACTACTATTTATTAGTAACTATTATAGTACTGGCCCTTTACTCATGTTCCGCTCAACCCGAACCCTTCAAGTATGGCAGGGATATTTGTCATACCTGCAAAATGGGAATTGTAGATCCAAAATTTGGTTGTCAGCTAATTACCGGCAAAGGGAAAAATTTTAAATTTGATGACCTTGTTTGCCTGTCCCGTTTTATCAAATCAGGTTCAGTTCAGGAAAAAGATATTAAACAGGAAGTTGTGATCAATTTCGAAAAAGAAAATGACTTCCTTGATGTCAATAAAACATTTTTCGTGGTGGGCCCTGAAGTCAAAAGCCCTATGGGAAGCCATGCAGCTGCATTTGTCAATAAAGAAGCTGCCGAAAAATTTAACACTGGTAAAACCGGTACGATACTTACATGGAAAGAATTACTGCTGAAACTTGACTAATCAATGAAGTATTTTTTTACCATAGTATTCTCTTTTCTCCTCCTTATTTCCTTTGGCAATACAATTATTGTCGGCCCTGCACAACCGATTCGTTCTCTAAAAAAAGCGATAGAAGCAGCCAGGAATAAAGACACTATCCTTATACTATCGGGGATATATAAAGAAGGAAGCATCATAGTTACCAAATCACTGACTTTAATAGGAGAAAAAAACACAGTGCTCGATGGTGAAAAAAAATATGAGATACTTCTTATCAGCGGAAATAATGTAGTGGTAAAGGGAATGCAGTTCCGAAATTCCGGCTACTCTGCCATGAATGACTTTGCATCAATCAAACTGGTTGACTGCAACAATGTGACCCTGGAAAATAATACTGTTATCCATTCCTATTTTGCAATTCACATTTCCAACACCACTAATGCCATTATCCGCGGCAACAAGATCACCGGAATCCCAACATCAGAACAACTGACAGGCAATGGCATTCATCTTTGGAAATCTAATAATGCCGTGATTGAAAACAACCACATACAAGGTCACAGAGATGGAATCTACTTTGAGTTTGTGACGCAATCACAGATAAGAAATAACCTGAGTGAAAAAAATATCCGCTATGGGCTGCACTTCATGTTTTCCAATGATGATAATTACCTGGATAATACTTTCAGAAATAACGGGGCCGGGGTGGCTGTAATGTATTCCAAAAGGGTGCGAATGGAAAAAAATCATTTCGAGGAAAATTGGGGAGCTTCTGCGTATGGAATTCTACTAAAAGATATTACTGATAGTCATATTACATTTAATACATTTCTGAAAAATACTGTGGGGGTGCATATGGAAGGCAGCAGTCGTATTGAGATACAAAAAAACAGTTTCAGGAATAACGGATGGGCCATAAAAGTACAGGCCAGCTGCGACGACAACGTATTTCACCATAATAATTTTACCGGAAACAGCTTTGATGTAGGTACTAATGGCACTATGGTACTGAATAAATTCTATAATAATTATTGGGATAAATATGATGGTTATGATATGAACAAAGACGGGATTGGTGATATTGCCTATCATCCTGTCAGTATGTACTCCATGATAATTGAACAAAATCCGACAACACTCATGTTGTTCAGAAGTTTTATGGTATCGCTGCTGGACAAAGCAGAAAAGGCCATTCCAAGTCTTACCCCACAGAATCTTTTGGACGACAAACCAATGATGAAAATACTGAAATTATGATCCGCATCGAACATATCAATAAAAAATTCAGGAGGCTGCAGGCACTTGATAATATATCGGCCAATTTCTACAAAGGGCAGGTAATATCATTGATCGGGCCAAACGGGTCAGGTAAAACAACGCTGATAAAATCGATTCTGGGGATGGTAAAACCCGACAGTGGAAAAATATTCGTCAAAGATCAGCCGGTAAACGGAGACCCGGCTTACCGGAGTGATATCGGCTATATGCCCCAAATAGGCCGCTATCCGGATAACATGAAAGTCGGGCAATTGTTTGATATGATGAAAAAGATCAGGAACGCAGATGAAAAAGAAACAGATAATGACCTTGTTTTACAATTCAACATCCCTGCTATTTATGAAAAGCCAATGCGTACATTGAGCGGTGGTACCCGGCAAAAAGTCAGTGCTGCTCTTGCTTTTCTTTTCAGCCCTGCAATCCTTATTCTCGACGAGCCCACTGCTGGCCTGGATCCTCTTTCTTCAGAAATATTGAAAGAAAAGATCATTTACGAAAAGAAAAAGAATAAGCTGATCCTTATCACATCGCATGTACTCAGCGACCTGGAAGAATTAACCACCCACATTATGTACCTGCAGGAAGGAAAAATGCAGTTCTTAAAAGATCTTGAAACATTACAGGAAGAAACAGATGAGATAAAACTCAGTAAAGCCATTGCAAAAGTGATGAGAGGATATGAAACTGATAATAAATGGATCGACCAGATATTTCTGGCGGAGAAGAAAGATGAAAGAATCTATTAAATCGAATCAAAATGCTTAAGCTATCCAGGTACGTTTTATATGATATACTCAGGAATAAGATAGTTATTGCTTATACCCTGTTTCTTTTCATTGTTTCTTTCAGCATGTTCCGTATGGAAGAAAACAGCAGCAAGGCTATACTTAGCCTGCTAAATATTGTACTGATAGTTTTACCATTGATCAGCCTAATATTTACTACTATCCATTATTACAATTCATATGAATTCATCGAGCTGATGCTCTCTCAACCATTGAGCCGGACAAGGATTTTGCTAAGCGAGTTTGGAGGAGTATGTATTTCCCTTCTCAGCGCATTCTGGATCGGAGTCGGTGTTCCGGTTTTACTATTTTCTGCTGATGAAACAGGTTTTGCGTTATTATTTACTGGTACTGCGCTTACTATTGTGTTCACCAGTATTGCATTCCTGGCTTCAGTCAGGTCAAAAGACAAGGCAAGAGGAATTGGCTTTGCACTTCTTCTTTGGTTCTATTTCGCCCTTATCTATGACGGACTGGTGCTATTAATCCTGTTTGCATTCAGTGATTATCCCATGGAAAAGTTCACTTTATTACTTTCTGCCCTTAATCCTATTGACCTTGGCCGCATTTTTATTATGCTCAAAATGGATATCAGCGCTTTGATGGGCTACACAGGTGCTTTATATAAAGACTTCTTTGGCAGTGGAAAGGGTGTGCTCTTTACTACTGTAATCATGTTGCTATGGGCAACTATTCCGCTATGGCTGGCTATCAGAAGCTTCAGAAGAAAAGACATGTAAACAACTATTCAATTCTAAATACTTTATCATGAATGAACTAATGAACAAAAGCCTGGCACAAATAGTAACAGGTAATCACCGGTCGGCTGCCATATTTGAAAAATATCACCTTGATTTTTGCTGCAAAGGAAAGCGTTCACTCAAGCAAGCCTGTGATGAACAGAATATTTCAGTAGAAGAATTACTTCCCGAACTGGAAAAGGTTTCCGCTGCTACCGGTATTACATCCGGATATCCGTTTGATAAATTAACCCAGACTCAATTGATTGATTATATTGTATCTACTCACCATGCTTATATAAAAAATGAGCTGCCTCAGCTACTGGCTTATGCTGAAAAAGTAGCCTCAAAACATGGAGAACGTCATCCAGAGCTTTTCAAAATAGTTGAACTGGTGGCAGCAATAAAAGAGGAAATGGAACTGCATATGAAAAAAGAAGAACAGGTACTTTTCCCCCGCATTCTGGAAATTGAAACTATAACTACACAGCAAAAAGAGAATCCACAGTTGAATATCAATTACCTGCAGGCTCCAATCAGTATTATGGAACAGGAGCATGATCATGCCGGAGCTTTAACGGCGGAAATAAGGCAATTGACGAATAATTATATTCCGCCGCAGGATGCCTGCACTACCTATAAATTGTTGTATGCATCATTACAAGCATTTGAAACAGACCTGCACCAGCATGTACACCTGGAAAATAACCTGCTGTTTCCAAAAGCCATTGAAATGTTCGACAGAATGAACAAACCATCGCTCAATTAGCATTCCAATTCCTGAATGTGCGGCAGCCATGTTCTCCGGAGCATGGCTGCTCTATTTTAACTGATAAAAATCATAGAATACATGCACTAATGTCATTGTTTTCCCCGTATACGGCAGTTGAACTTAGTAGAGCAAACAATATTGTTCACTTTTAAAATACAGTATATGGAAACCAAAGCACTTGACAAACCGAGGACTTCCTGGCCTACTATGTTTGATACAGGCTGGATGGATAAGTTTTTCAATGCTCCATTAGTAGACGAGTTTTTCAATTTCGGTAAAGTAATGAATGTCCCGGCTGTTAACGTAAGTGAAACAGATAAGGAATTCAAACTGAACATCGCTGCTCCAGGTCTCGAGAAAAAAGATTTCAAAGTAGAAGCAATAGATGACATGCTGACTATCAGCGCTGAGCATGAAAGAGAAGAAAAAGAAGAGAAAAACGGACGTTTTAACCGCCGTGAATACAACTACAGCAGCTGGACCCGGAGTTTTACCCTTCCTGAAAACTGCGATGCAGGCAAGATTGATGCAGAATACAAAAATGGGGAATTGAAAATTGCTATTCCAAAGCTGGAAGTAAAAGAACCCAAAAAAGTAAAAAACATTTCTGTGAACTAACAGGATGGCCCGGAAGGGCGGCCCCCGCCAGTAGCTGAAAGGCGGGGGCTTATTTTTTCACAGCAAAAAACACAATCATGACAGCAATTGCCGGGGTCATTTCATCTGCCATCAACATTGATGAGAATGCCACAGAATATGTGGTCTATGTAGCTGTCCCTGGTATGCAGAGAGGAGACTTTAGTATTACAATTGGGCAGGGAGTACTGACTATTACAGCCGTTAAGAGTAAAGATTCGCTGCATTGCTTCGGAGCACTCCAAAAAGAAGAAAAATCTATTCAATGGACGGAAACCATTGAACTGCCGGGGGATGCGGATACTGTAATGACAGCTGCTAATTACCGGAACGGAGAATTACAGATACACATTCCCAAAGGAGAAAAAGAGGAAAATAATGAGTCAACAGAGGTTTTTGTGTATTAAATCATTGATGCCGGATCAGTAAAGCAGGTGCTTAAGTTTCTCAATATTACTAATGCTGATCTTACCGTCTTTTATCTCAATAAGTTTCTCCGATTTAAAATCACTAAGTGTACGAATCAATGACTCAGTAGCCGTGCCTACGTAGTGGGCAATATCTTCCCTTGAAATCTCTATTGGCTTATTCTCTCCGGCTGCATTAAACTTACCATGTATATCCACCAGTGCTTTAGCCACCCTTTTGCGCAACGAACTATAGGCCAGGCTCAATAATCGTTCTTCCTTTTCTTTTACATTCTGGGTGATAATCCGGATAAACTTGGAGGCAACAGTTATATTACCTTCTATCATTTGCTGAAAATCTTCCCTTGGCACCTGCACTATCTCAGTATCTTCCAGAGCCACGGCAGAATCATCATAATTTTTCTCTTCGATCAATGCAGGATAGCCCACAAAATCACCGTCGCTATAGAGATCAGTGATATATTCCTTACCATCCTCATGGGTCTTAAACCCTTTTACTTTTCCTTTTACAACGTAGTAAAGAAACCTCGGCCTCTTTCCTTCCGCATAGATAACCTGCTTCTTAGTATAGATCTCTGAATTATAATTATCCGGGTTGAACTGCAGCATACCGTTTTCCCGCAGGTCGTTTGCCAGTTCACTCAGGCCTTTGCCACTTGGATCGTACTTCTTTTGCAATATATCATACTTCTTTAGCCTTGATTCAATGGCATTCATCAATTCAATCTCCTCAAAAGGCTTGGTCACATAATCATCAGCCCCCATCTCCATTCCCTTGCGCAGATCACTTCTTTCTGCTTTGGCTGTTAAAAAAATCAACGGAATGTTTTCTGTTTCAGGATTTTTGCGCAGCAAGTGAAGTACGCCATAACCATCTAACTCCGGCATCATTATATCACAAACGATCAGGTCCGGCTTGGCTGCTAATGCAGCCTCTACTCCTTTTTTTCCATTTTCAGCAGTTACTGTTTTGTAACCGCCTAAAGAAAGTATTTCTGCTGTATTTTCCCTGATATCTTCGTTATCATCAATAATAAGGATAGTTCTTTGTGACATAGTGAAGCTTTTAGTTAAACAGTGGTGCAAAATAGGTAAAACCATCGTTTGATAAAAATCAGTTTGATGAGTGAACTTGCTCAGCCGCCTCCCGGGAGCTCCCGGCTACTTTAGCAACTTCATATTTTCCGGAAAATGGCTTCACCAGTAATTACTGATAAGGAACTTTTTTGCTATCACTGCGGCGAGACCTGCCCGAATAGTAAAATTCATTCGGAAGAAAAGATTTTTTGCTGCGAAGGATGCAAAATGGTGTACCAGATCCTGAACCAGAGTGATCTTTGTAATTATTACAATCTAAATGAAAATCCAGGTCTTAACCAGCGCATCAAAGTCAGAAAAGACAAATTTGCTTTCCTGGACGATGAAAAGATACAGTTACAACTTGTAAGTTTCCGGGATGAGAAACAAGTGCATATCACCTTCTACCTTCCGCAGATGCACTGTAGTTCCTGTTTATATTTATTGGAAAACCTGTACCGCCTGGATAGAGGAGTTGTTTCGAGCAAGGTCAATTTTACAAGGAAAGAAGTTGATATAATTTTCCTGACTGGCAAAACCAGCCTCCGAAAAGTTGCCGAAACCCTGACCAGTATTGGCTATGAGCCCTATATCAGCCTGAATGATCTGAAAGAAAAAAGGCCGGCTATTGACAAAAGCATGGTGTACCAGATTGGCGTGGCCGGATTCGCCTTCGGCAATATTATGCTGATGAGTTTTCCGGAATACCTAGGCATTGATGCCAGTGAGAAAATCTTATTGAACATTTTCCGTTGGGCTAATTTTTTCCTGGCTATCCCGGTTTTATTGTATTCAGCCCTGCCATTTTACCAATCCTCCTGGAAAAGTCTCAAGCACAAATTCCTGAATATTGATGCACCAATCGCATTGGCGGTCATCATTACTTTTATCCGGAGTGCCTATGAAGTAATCAGTGGTACGGGGGGTGGTTACTTTGATTCTATGACAGGTATTGTGTTCTTTATGCTGGCAGGTCGCATATTACAGGATAAAACACAGCGACAGTTATCTTTTGAAAGAGACTATACCTCTTACTTCCCAATAGCCGTTTCTGTAGTTAAAGAGGATAAAGAGGTTCCAACAGCCCTGCCTGATATCAAGACCGGAGACACACTTCTTATTCACCATGAAGAACTGATTCCCGCCGATGGAATACTTACCAAAGGAAAGGCCTTTATCGATTATAGTTTTGTAACCGGTGAATCACTGCCGGTTTTAAAAGAAATGGGGGAAATAGTATATGCAGGAGGCAAACAAACAGAAGGAAATATTGAAATACTGGTAGTAAAAGAAGTGACACAGAGCTATCTGACAAAACTCTGGAACAGAGATGAGTTTAAAAATACTGTTGAAACCAAAAATGTATCCTTTGTTCATTTGTTAAGCCGATATTTCACCTATATCATTCTGGCCATTGCCGCTGCTACCGCTGTTTACTGGCAACTAAATGATCCGGCAAACATGTGGCCTGCTGTGACCGCTATTTTCATTATTGCCTGTCCTTGTGCTTTGTTCCTGTCAAACACATTCACTAACGGGAATATCCTGAGAATACTAAGCCGGAATCATTTCTACCTGCGAAATGCAGAAACAATAGAAGATATGGCCAGGGCTACGCATATTGTATTTGATAAAACCGGTACGCTCACTTCAACTCAGCAACAGGATACTGTATATGAGGGTAAACCCATTTCCGATTACCAGCTGCAACAAGTAGCTGCATTGGCGGAAAGCTCTAACCATCCTTTAAGCAAAGCCCTTGTTAAATATCTCGGCCGGGCAAAAGAAATTACTGTTGATAATTTTAAAGAAACCACCGGGCAGGGTATTGAGGGGGTGGCAGGTAATGACCGTTTGAAACTGGGCTCATATCATTTTGTTACTGGGAAAATGTCCACTCAACCCGGTACGGCCGTTTTTGTAAGTTTTAATAATGAAATTTTTGGATACTTCCTTTTCAGCAATCAATACCGTGAAGCTATTCCTTCACTAATCAAAGAATTAAAGAAGGAGTATCGTTTATCGGTTCTTTCAGGAGATAACACGGCTGAAAAAGAGACACTTCAAAAATTATTAGGCAAGAAGGCCACACTATTATTTCATCAAAAACCAGAAGATAAACTGCAATATATCAAGTACCTGCAGCAACAGGGTGAAAAGGTCATGATGATCGGGGATGGCCTCAACGATGCGGGAGCATTGAAACAAAGCGATATAGGTATTGCAGTAGCTGAGCAAACAAACAATTTCACTCCTTCCAGTGATGCCATTATTGAGGCAAAACAGCTTTCCAAACTTACCCGGTTTATCAGCCTATGCCGGGCTAACCGGAATATTGTGATTGCCAGTTTTGTTTTGTCAATCGTTTATAACGTAATCGGGTTATTTTTTGCAGTGCAAGGCACTTTATCACCTCTTATTGCTGCTATACTTATGCCAAGCAGTTCGCTGAGCATTTTGTTACTCACCTTCGGCAGTAGCAGCCTGATTGCCAGGCAGATGAAACTCTAAAACCACCGCATCGTACATCATTCGATTAGTTCCTGATAAAAATCAGCTAACCCCTTGATACTGGTTACCCTTTACCGCAAAGCCGAAAAATACTTTTACCCCTAATATTATCTAAAAAATGAGTGTAATAATCATCCTCCTGATAGCCAGTATCTCTATTGCAGGTCTTTTCCTTTTTGCATTCTTGTGGGGGGTGAAATCAGGGCAGTTTGAAGATGATTACTCTCCTTCTTCCCGCATCCTGTTTGATGATAAACCTTCTTCAGAAACCAAAACCGTATAACTCAATAAAACAATCCAGTTTATGCAAGTAGAAAAATTCTATTATGACAACAAGATTGTAAAAGCATTTGGCTTTGCAACTATCATTTTTGGCATAGTAGGTATGCTGGCAGGTTTATGGGCTGCTATCCAGATTTATTATCCGGCTATCAGCTTAAACTTTGCCCCTACCACTTTTGGCCGCATTCGTCCGTTGCATACCAATGCGATAATCTTTGCCTTTGTAGGTAACGCATCATTTGCAGGTATTTATTATTCCCTGCAGCGTCTTTGCAAAGCCAGAATGTTCAGCGATAAACTGAGCTGGCTGCACTTTTGGGGCTGGCAGGCAATCATTGCGGCGGCAGCAATTACTTTGCTTTTAGGATATACAACCGGTAAGGAATATGCAGAACTTGAATGGCCGATTGATATTGCCATTACACTCATCTGGGTAGTTTTTGGTATCAATATGTTCGGAACGATTTTAAAAAGAAGAGAGAAACACTTGTATGTAGCAATCTGGTTTTATATAGCTACCTGGGTTACCGTTGCCATGCTGCATATTGTAAACTCAATTGAAATTCCTGTTTCGGCTTTTAAAAGTTACAGCTGGTATGCAGGTGTACAGGATGCGCTGGTACAATGGTGGTATGGTCATAATGCGGTAGCATTCTTCCTTACTACACCTGTATTGGGTTTGATGTACTATTTCCTGCCCAAAGCTGCAAACCGGCCGGTCTACTCTTATCGTCTTTCTATTATTCACTTCTGGGCATTGATATTTATATATATCTGGGCTGGCCCTCACCACCTGTTATACTCTGCTTTACCCGACTGGGCACAATCACTGGGAGTTGTTTTTTCTATAATGCTCATTGCTCCAAGCTGGGGAGGTATGCTGAATGGTTTGTTTACCCTTCGTGGTGCCTGGGATAAAGTAAGAGAAGATCCGGTTTTAAAATTCATGGTGGTAGCTATTACCTGCTATGGTATGAGCACATTTGAGGGGCCGATGCTCAGTCTAAAGAGCATTAATGCTATTTCGCACTTCACCGACTGGACCATAGCCCACGTACACATAGGCGGATTGGGATGGAATGGCTTCCTTGCTTTTGCAATACTTTATTATATGATCCCCAAAATGTGGGGCACTACTTTATATTCCAAAAAATTAGCCACTAATCATTTCTGGCTTGGCACTATTGGTATCATTTTGTATGCGGTACCTCTTTATTGGGCCGGTTTTGAACAAGCTTCCATGTGGAAACAGTTTACTCCCGAAGGACAAATAAAATATGATTTCCTGCAGACTGTTACCAACCTTATTCCGATGTACATCTCCCGTAGTATCGGTGGTACTTTGTACCTGGCTGGTGCATTAATGATGGTTTACAATTTGTATAAAACGGTCAAAAAAGGAGTATTCATTCCTAACGAAGCTGCAGAAGCCGCACCACTGGTAAAAGAAACCAGCCATAAAAAAGAATACTGGCACCGTGTTATTGAAAGAAAACCATTGACCATGCTGGTGTTGAGTCTTATTCTTGTTGCTATTGGCGGCCTGGTACAGATGATACCCACATTCCTGGTAAAATCAAATGTACCCACTATCGCCAGTGTAAAACCGTATACACCATTAGAGCTGCAGGGAAGAGATATTTATGTCCGTGAAGGTTGTTATACCTGTCACTCGCAAATGATCCGGCCGTTCCGTGATGAAGTAGCGAGATATGGTGAATACTCCAAAGCTGGTGAATTTGTATATGACCATCCTTTCCAATGGGGAAGTAAAAGAACTGGTCCGGACCTGGCAAGAGAAGGAGCGCCTAAATTAAAGAGACCCGATTCATGGCATTACAATCACATGTACGACCCAAGGTCAATGTCTCCCGGATCACTGATGCCTCAATATGTATGGCTGATCGATAATAAACTGGATACCAGTTCCACCCCGGCTAAGATCAGGGCCATGAGAACACTTGGCGTTCCATATCCGGAAGGATATGACAAGATTGCCAACCGGGATTTGATGCACCAGGCTGATTCTATTGCAGCGAATCTCAAAAAGGATAAAATTGAAACTCCTTCAGACATGGAGATCATAGCATTGATCGCCTACCTGCAGCGTCTTGGCCGTGATATTACCAATGAACCTAAACCAGTAGCAGAAAACAAATAAAACCTGAAAAATGAAGTTCATTAATTATTTAGAAAAAGTAAGCGGTGTCGACATCTTTGGACTGACCTCACTTTTGATCTTCTTTTTGTTTTTTGTTGTCATGCTGACATGGGTATTCAAAACAAAGAAGAAAAATTTCCAGGACATCAGCCGTATTCCTTTAGACAATTAATAATTAAACTAACCTGTAATGCTTTTATATATGCGTACTAAAACAAAACACATACTGGGCTTACTGGCCTCGTTATTAATAATGGCTGCTCAGCCTGTTTGGGCTGCCGGTCCGCCAGAGCCTTCAATATTCAACAACCCGCTGGCATTAACGCTAATCATTTTGATGGCATTGTTACTGATCATCATTGGTATTCTTGCTAATATTCTGATCGGTGCAGCTGATGTAAAACTAAAAAAAAGAAAAAAAGAAAAAAGCAGTACTTCAATTGCCGTAGCCTCTTTGCTGATCATAATGCTGCTTTCAGGACCTGCATTACTTGCCCAGGATGCTGCAGCTACGACTGATGCCGCTAAAACAGCTGCCAAAACAATTGGTGGAATGTCAGCGTCTACATTTTATATCATGGCAACAGTATTGTTTCTTGAATTGTTTATCATCATTGCATTACTGATCAACATCAAGTTCTTACTGAAAACAGAAAAAGAAAAGCTGGAAACAAGCGTGGAACCAGCTGAAGTAAAAGCCAATAAGCTTAGCTGGTGGGACAGATTCAATAAACTCCGCCCGGTAAGTGAAGAAGCAGACCTAGATCTCGGTCATGATTATGATGGCATTCGTGAACTGAACAATCGTCTTCCGCCATGGTGGCTATATGGATTTTATCTCTGTATCGTTTTTGCTGCCATTTACCTGTGGCGCTTTCATGTGTCTCATACCGGACCTTCCAGCAAACAGGAATACGAAAGATCAGTGGCAAAAGCTGAAGCTAAGATTCAAGAGTACCTGAAACAAAAAGGAGAAGCAGTTGATGAGAATACAGTGACACTACTTACCAGTGCTGAAGATATACAAGCAGGAAAAGCAATATTTACCGATCCGACCAAATGCCCCGCTTGTCATGGCGCAGATGGTGGAGGGAATACTGTAGGTCCTAACCTGACAGATGAATATTGGATATATGGAGGCAATATTAAAAACATTTTCAAGACGATAAAGTATGGTGCAAATAATGGTATGAAAAGCTGGAAAGACGAATTGTCTGCAAAGCAAATGGCACAGGTAGCCAGTTATATAAAATCATTAAAAGGTACTAAACCTGCCAATCCAAGAGCGCCGCAGGGAGAATTGTATAAAGAAGAAGCGGCCCCGGCTGCTCCTGCAGTTGATTCTGCAGCCACCGAGGCAAAGAAAGTGGCAATGAACCAGTGAAACAAGTATTACAATGAATGAAAATGTAACCAACGAGACTACACCCGAAGAAAACCTGAATGAATCGTTTCGTGACAGGATAGCCACTGTTGATGCCAAAGGGAAAAGAAAATGGGTTTTTGCGCAAAAACCAAAAGGGAAGTTCTATAATATCCGCACCTGGGTAAGCTGGGGATTTTTTATACTATTCTTTGCCCTGCCGTTTATTAAAGTAAATGGCAGGCCCTTGTTTCTTTTCAATATTCCTGATGCCAAGTTTATCATTTTCGGAAAAATATTCTGGCCCCAGGATTTTTTCATCTTCGGGTTAACGATGGTTACATTCATCATTTTCATCGTTCTTTTTACTGCTGCCTTTGGTCGCCTATTTTGCGGATGGGTATGTCCGCAAACCATTTTTATGGAGATGCTATTTCGTAAAGTGGAGTATTTGATTGAAGGAGATGCCGCAAAACAAAAGATCCTGAAAAACTCCCCCTGGACGGCAGAAAAGATCCGCAAGAAAACCATCAAGCATATTGTCTTTTACTTGCTGGCATTTATTATTGCCAACTTTTTCCTCGCCTATATCATCGGCATGGATGAGCTGGTAAAGATCATTACAGAACCGGTGAGCAAACATGTGATTGGTTTCATGTCAATATTGTTATTCTCCGGCATCTTTTATGGAGTATATGCTTATTTCCGGGAGCAGGCCTGCACAGTTGTTTGTCCCTATGGCCGACTGCAAAGCGTATTACTTGACCGCAACTCCATGATTGTAGCGTACGATCACGAAAGAGGAGAGCCAAGAGGAAAATACAAAAAGAATCAGCCGGCAGAACTAAATACCGGCGATTGCATAGATTGTTTTCAGTGTGTGAAAGTATGTCCTACTGGTATAGATATCCGCAATGGCACACAAATGGAATGTGTTGGCTGTACTGCCTGTATCGATGCCTGTGATAAAATGATGGATGCAGTAGACCGGCCACGGGGACTTGTACGTTATGCATCTGAAAATGGCATAGCCGAAGGAAAAAAACTCAGGTATACCGGCAGGATGAAATTCTATACAGTTCTACTGATCTTTTTGACTGGTATCCTAGCAACACTCCTGCTTACCCGTAAGGATATCGACGGCACCATAGTAAGGACGAGGGGTCAACTTTACCAGGAAAGAGGAACTGACAGTCTCAGTAACCTCTTTAATATCAAAATCATCAATAAAACAATCAAGGATATTCCGGTTACACTGCACCTGGAAGGCGATGCGGCAACAATTGGAAAAATAGAAATGGTTGGAGCAAGAGAAGTGTTGCTTAAACAGGAAGACCAGGCTACAGGATCATTTTTTATCGTACTGCCAAGAACTTATATAACCAAAAGAAAAATGAAACTGGAAGTGGGATTGTATGAAGGAGACAAAAAGGTTACGAGCATTAAAACTAATTTCACCGGGCCTTTCAGCAGGCAGTGATTATAACAAAAATAATTACCATGAATTGGGGAAACAAATTACTACTTGCATTCATTGCCTTCGGCTCAGGTATGGGTTACCTGGCATACCGTTCGATGAACACTGATTTTGAGCTGGTGGAGAAAGACTATTATAAACAAGAACTACGCTACCAGCAGGTTATTGACGGAACAGCGCAGGCAAATTCACTTTCTTCTCCTGTAAAACTTGAACAAAAAAAAGAAATTATTATTCTTCAGTTACCAGAAGAGATGAAAAATAAATCCGTGTCCGGTGATGTTTGGTTCTACTGTGCTTATGATTCAAAAAAAGATAAAAAATTCACTTTGAAAACTGATAGCCAGGCAGCTCAATCATTCACTGTTAACTCAATAGCTCCGGGCAACTATACTGTTAAAATAAAATGGAGTGCTGAGGACAAAAGTTATTATTCTGAAACAGGCGTAACTATTTTCTGATGTTATGGGGAGCCATCATATCAGGATTTACGCTTGGAGCTGCCGGCAGCCTGCATTGTGTGGGTATGTGCGGTCCGTTAAGTTTAGCATTGCCTACCCATCATTTATCTAATACGCAAAAGTTTCTTTCCCTGCTTACCTACCAGTTTGGCAGGATCATTACTTACAGTTTCATAGGACTGATCTTCGGATTAGCCGGAAGAAGGATCTATATAAGCGGATACCAGCAATGGTTTTCCATTGCTTTAGGTATAATTGTACTGGTAATGGCTGGCATGTATTTTATAAGTAAGAACAGTGTTCATTTCTCGTTCTTTAATCGTTTTTATTTTTCCATCCAGCAATTAATCAGCCGACTGCTAAAAAAACAAAACGGCCTGCTTAGTTTTTTGCTATTAGGTCTGGCAAATGGTTTATTGCCCTGTGGGCTTGTTTATGTAGCAGTTGCTGCCACACTTTCTTTTACTGAGATAGCCGAGAGTGTGAGCTTCATGGCCATGTTTGGTGCTGGCACATTGCCAGCTATGATGCTGATGGGTTATGCCGGTCAAATGATGAACGTTGAAGCCAGGAAACTAATGAGAAAAGCTATACCTGTATTTATTACATTGATGGGGGTTTTGCTTATTCTGCGGGGGTTGAACCTTGGTATTCCTTTTATAAGCCCCGAAATGCCACAATCACCGGGAGATGCAACTGTGTGTCACCCTCAGTAATTCTTAAGTATATCATTTATTCTTTATCCAGGTAGCCCCATTCCTGCTCATCTTTCAATTCAGGATACTCCTTTTTCCCATACCGGATAACCTGGTAAACCATCCAGGCTACTGCCACCGGAGAAATAATGAAAATAAATTCTGCAATACCTATTGCTGTTCCGGTAAGAATGAGAATGCAGTAAAGTAAAAGCAAGGAGCTGATAATTATTACCGGTATAGCTTCACTTTTGTTCATACTTTAAAAATACACAATAGAAGAAAAGCAGAAAAAAATGCTTACAGAACGGAGGGCTCCTGGTACTCCGGAAGGCTGATAGTAACCTCAGTTCCCTTTTCCAGTTCACTTAGCAGCTCAATATCCCCGCCCAGCAAGGTAACATATCGTTTTACAATTGGCAAGCCAAGACCTGTACCCTGAATATTACTGACATTTTTGGCACGAAAAAAAGTGCTGAAGAGATGAGGTTGGTCTTCATCGGGTATTCCGAGACCATGATCCTTTACAGAAATGATCAACTCATTATTTTCTACCACCGTACTTACTTTTACAGTCTTACCTTCCTGCGAAAATTTTATCGCATTAGAAATAAGGTTAAGCAAAATATTTTTAAGCATTCTTTTGTCCGTTTTAAAACTGGCATCCCCTGAACAAACAGGGATAATCTCCTGCCCGTTTTTCAGATGAGCTTTCATTTCATCTACTACGTCTTCAATAAAATCTTTCACGCAGAAAGAAGAAACCGTAACTCCTACTTTCCCTTCCTCCAGTTTGCCAAGCGACAGAAAATCTTCCAGCAACTCATTCATATGATTCACTGAGTCTTTGATCCTTCTTATATGCTTTTCCCTTTTCTCAAAATCATCTGTCTCAGGGTATTTTGAAACCAATGTAGCAGAAGAAAGAATAGTACTCAGAGGTGTTCTGAATTCATGGGAGGCCATTGAAACAAACCTGCTTTTTATTTCATTCAACTGCCGCTCTTTATCCAGCGACTCACTTAATTCCAGCTGCGATTCTTCCAGTTTCTGTAATGCCTCTTTCAGTATAATTGTTCTTTCTTCTACTTTTCCTTCCAGGTCTGCATTAAGTTTCCTGATATCATTACTTATCTTTTCCAATTCCATTTTCTGACGCAGCAGGTTCTTTTCAATTTCTTTCCTAGCAGTAATATCAACGATAAACCCGATCACAAAAGCTTCACTCTTCTGCATATAATGGCTAAGGCTTATCTCAACAGGAAATTCAGAATCATCCTTTCTTCTTGCATACAGATCCCGTCCTGTACCCATCGACCTGTTGGACGGTTTTTTATAAAAGCCCTCCCGCAGACCAACATGTTTGTCATGAAAACGCTGTGGGATCAGTTTTTCGATCTTCTCACCAAATAACTCATTTGATGAGTAGCCAAACATCCTTTCGGCAGCAGGATTGATAAGAATGATACTACCTGTTTTATCAGTCAGGAGAATGCCTTCCGTAGCATTTTCAAACAGGGAAGCCATATGTGTTTTCTCATAGGCAAAATTCTGCTGCATCCTCTTCAGGTAAAAGATAACGATCACGGAAAAAACGACAACAAAAAGTGAATACACCTGTGAAAGCAAGGCCCGGATAATATCGTTCTGTTCATTTTTGAAATAAATGACTAGCCCCGTCATAACCACCATGCTAACCACACCAGCGATCAAAGTAGACCTCCACCCCGGTATAAAAGCTGTCAGTATGATAAAAAGCAGCATGCCACTTACTGCCAGTTCATAATCTTTAAACAAAAAAGCAAGTGTTATGGCAAATCCAAAAACAAAGATTGCCCATGCAATTATTATACGACTGTTCAGATTACCCATCGGGTTAATAAATTGTACGACAAAGTAAGTACAAAATGGAGTGAAAAGGCAATTGCAGGTTAATGCCGTTCCAAAAGTTCTTTTTCCATAGCTATCGCTTTGGGAAACAATATGTCATTTTCAAGGTGCAAATGCTGAACAAGATCATCATCCAGTTCTTTTAAAAGCGAATAAGAAAGTGTATGACTGGTGCAGGCAGCTTCTGGTGCCGTATAGTTATTCGTAAGCCTTCGAAGCTGGTGCAATGTTTTCTCCAGAATCTCATGTTCATGATGCATGATATCTTCTACAGGTTTTCGCAAAGTACGTACCAGCAGGCTCGCATAGGATTCTTTGCTCTGGTAAGCATGTGCAATTTGTCGTATGTAGGGAAAGATGATCTCTTCTTCCTGTAGTAAATGCGGGATCATGGTTTTATCCAAAAAATTGACATGACTTTCCACTTCTGCCAGAAAGGGGTATTTTTTCAGGTGTTCAGCCACAAATTTTACCAGTTGCTCTTTTATAGAAGGTAATGATTGCCGCAGGTATTCATGATGGATATTAACAATATAGTCTGTCAAAAAATCAATCTTCCATGTCTCAAAAGGGAGGTAACCGGGGATATTTATTACCCTCGTGGCTTGCTTTAGCTCGTCTATTATCTCCCCCAGGTCCAGGTTTTTTGTCTCGCAAACCATTTTGAGCGGCCATCTGCCCCCGCAACAAAACTCTATTCCATGCTTTCGAAACACGGTGGCGGTCCGGTAGTGCAGTTTCACAATATCTGCGGCACAGGAATTCTCATTAATAAGGGTAGAATGGGTCAGCTTCATATTTTCACTTTCACGGGCAAAATAGTAAGATGCCTGACCGTAAAACCTGATTTTAATCATTTGGTACTTTAAAAAAAGTTAACAACGTCTTTTATGGAGAAAAAATAAGGTGACGTATATCAACTAAGGATATGACTATTGTCACTTTGCCAGTACCGGGGGGGCTGTACTTTTGACCAAGAGGTGAAAAAATACACTTAAAATGTGGCTCATGAAAATGAGCTATCGTTGGTTTTTGTTTCAATGTCAACCCCCGGTTCCCCGGGGGTTTCTATTTTGTTTAGTACTTTTATTGTATGAAGTATTACCTATCCCAGCTTCTTATCTTATTGTTACTGGCAGGTTGTTCTGATAAAAATTCGGCTGATAATGACACAGAACTACCGGTAGTGACAATAAGCAGCCCCGTAGCCGGCCAGGTATTTACAAATGGACAGCAAATTAATATTGCAGGTACTATCACAGACAATAAATATATAGCCGAAGTTCATATTCATGTTTCAAACACTAATACAGGAATGCTTATAATGGATGTTCACTTGTATCCCGGCAGCAACAGTACGACTTTCAATCAGCCATTAACAGCGGTAACGGGAGTAAATTATAGGATACAGGTGATTGCCAAAGACCGGGCTGTAAATGAAGGACGCAGCACCGTTGATGTTTCCTGCAACTAAGCAGTTCCTATCTTTGCCACATGCACATAGATATCCTTTCTGTTCTTCCGGAATTACTCGAAAGTCCGTTTCAGCATAGCATGATGAAAAGAGCACAGGATAAAGGGCTTTTGAATATACAGGTTCATCACTTGCGCAAATGGGCAGTGAATGAATATGGGCAAATAGACGATTACCAGTATGGAGGTGGCGCCGGTATGGTAATGATGTGCGAACCATTGGCAAAAGCAATTGATGAGTTATCTGCAAGCAGAAAGTATGATGAAATAATATATATGACACCAGACGGGAAAACGTTTGACCAGAAAATGGCCAATTCTTTTTCATTGAAAGAAAATCTCCTGATCATCTGCGGTCATTATAAAGGCATCGATGAAAGAATAAGGGAACATTATGTAACCAAAGAAGTCTCCATTGGTGATTTTGTATTAAGCGGAGGAGAAATACCTGCAGCGTTGCTGGTAGATGCTATCGGGAGACTGATTCCCGGCGTCTTGAATGATGAGACCTCTGCTCTTACAGATTCTTTCCAGGATAATGTATTAGCCCCGCCTGTATATACAAGGCCTGTTGATTTCCGTGGCTGGAAGGTTCCTGATGTCTTAATGAGCGGTAACCACAAACTAATAGACGAATGGCGGCATGAACAATCTATTCAACGAACCAAAGACAGGAGACCTGATCTTCTAAAAGATTTGTAACACTATTTTATCTTACTTTTAATAAGTCATCATTGCCGACATTTAAAGTAAGAAAATGATACGCTATTATCTTCTGCCTGTTGTTTCAATCTTTACACTGAGTTTATTTTTTTCTTGTTCTACTCAAAAGCCAATTGCAGCTACTCCGGCCACTTCTGGTGCAACAGCTGTGATGAAAGAATTCAGGGCTGCCTGGATTGCTACCGTAGCGAATATCAACTGGCCGAGCAAACCGGGGCTAAGTACCGAAGAGCAAAAAAAAGAAGCTGTTGAATTGCTTGATTTTTTACAGAAATACAATTTCAATGCTGCCATCCTGCAGGTGAGGCCGCAATGTGATGCTTTATACAAAAGCGAACTGGAACCCTGGTCTTATTATCTTACCGGCAAACAAGGGCAGGCTCCGTCACCTTACTATGATCCTCTCGAATTCTGGGTAGAGGAGGCACATAACAGAGGCATTGAATTACATGTGTGGCTCAATCCTTACCGGGCACATCATAAAGATGGAAAAGAGATCACAGAACATTCCATCGTGAAGAAAAGGCCTGAACTGGCTCTTTATCTAAAAGAAGGCTATTGGTGGCTGGATCCGGCACAAAAAGGAACCCAGGATCATTCCACTGCCGTAGTGATGGACCTGGTAAACAGGTATGATATAGACGGTGTACATTTTGATGATTACTTCTATCCTTACCCGTCTTATAACCTTGGCGCCGATTTCCCGGATGCAGTTAGCTGGAATGCCTATCAGCAGGCAGGAGGTAAATTATCAAGAGGTGATTGGAGAAGGGAAGCCGTAAATGTGTTTATTGAAAATTTATATAGAAAGATCAAAGCAGTAAAACCCTATGTAAAATTTGGCCTTAGTCCTTTTGGTATCTGGCGGCCGGGTCATCCTGAGTCGGTTGAAGGATTTGATCAGTATGAACAATTATATGCTGATGCAAAATTATGGCTGAACAAAGGATGGATAGACTATTTCACCCCACAGCTTTATTGGCCCATCAACCGGCAAGCACAAAGTTTTCCTGTACTGCTTGGATGGTGGTCAGGAGAGAATATAATGAAAAGGCATTTGTGGCCGGGTATGAGTGTAGGCAGAGATACGAGTATAAGATCAGTAAATGAAACGCTTAACCAGATCATGATTACCCGTGGTATGGTTCCCGAAAGTAAAGGAGCTGTTCACTGGAGCATTTCATCAGTTACCAAAAATCCAAACCTGGCAAAAGCATTACTCGAAAGTACTTATAAAAAACAGGCATTGGTTCCTGCCAGCCCTTGGCTGGATAACAAAGCTCCGGCAGCACCAACTACTACCACGAACAAATCAGATAAGATCAGCATCAGTTGGAGTCATCCGGATGAAAAAGATGTATTCAGATGGGTAGTATACTATAAATATGGTAATAACTGGAATTATATAATACTAAACAGGAATGACAGGTCTTATTCTTTAAATAACAGCATAGAAAGTAATAAAACAACCCTAGTATTAAAACAAATTGCTGTAACAGCCATTGACAGAACAGGCAATGAAAGTGGGAGAAAAGAGATTACTGTTCAATAGATTCATTTATCAAACGATTGTTTCAATTTCTTTTACTTCACTATAATGCCGATAATTTTATGAACTTGCAGCAATAATAAATTGCTGTATGAATACCAATCGCAGAAATTTTCTTCGCCGCATGGCCATTGGCAGTGGCGTGCTGGCCACCGGCCTTCCTTCATTTGCAAAAGCAATAGGTGCTACTGATGAACAAATGGACCGCTCAGCCTTGCTTGAAAACCGCAGGCAGCCATTCAATATGTGCGGATATGCTGCACCAAAGATTGAAACAGTTCGCATTGGCTTAGTAGGATTAGGTATGCGGGGATCTGATGCAGTAGAAAGACTTAGCTATATAAATGGTGTGGAAATAGTGGCTTTGTGCGATAAATATCCTGATCGTGTAGCTGCTTCTCAAAAAGCACTGGAAAAAATGGGGAGACCAAAAGCAAAAGAATATAGCGGCGAAGAAGGTTGGAAAGCTTTATGCGATAGTAATGATATTGACCTGGTGTACTCTCCTACTCCCTGGCACCTGCATACACCCATCGCTTTGCGGGCAATGAAAAATGGAAAACATGCAGCCGTGGAAGTTCCTGCCGGAAAAACAATGGATGAATTATGGGAACTGGTGGAAACATCCGAAAAAACAAGAAAACATTGCATGATGCTGGAGAATTGCTGCTATGATTTCTTTGAACTACTTACCCTGAACATGGCAAGACAGGGAATGTTTGGCGAATTGGTACATGCTGAAGGAGCCTACATCCATGATCTGACTAAAGACTGGACGTTCAATAAAAAAGCATACGCAGATATGTGGAGACTGAAAGAAAATATCGGGCATAACGGAAATTTGTATCCTACTCATGGATTAGGGCCCATTGCCCAATGTATGGATAT
>JAEUVO010000036.1 GCA_016786885.1 Chitinophagaceae bacterium
TCATTTCAGCATTACTGGCCTATTGGAAAAAGAAAGGGGCGGTATTAGTATGGGGTGGGGTGGTAGTTTACCTGCTCTATACCTTTCTTATATATAGCTTTGCTGTTCATTTCAATAAACTCTTCCTTATTTACTGCCTCATCCTGGGGATTTCATTTTATAGCATCGTACTATTTTTCTATTGGAAACTATACGGTAATGTTTTAACAGACAATTTCTCAAATGTGCCCCGCCGTTTTGTTGGCATCTACTTTATCATCCTGTCGGTAATGTTCTATTTTTTATGGCTGTCAGAAATAATTCCCGCCACAGTAAATAAAGAGACTCCGAAGAGCCTGCAGGAAACCGGTCTGCCCACTAATGTTGTTCATGTTGTTGACCTTGCTGTATTTCTGCCTGCAATTTTTATTACAGGGATACTGTTGTATAAGAAAAAACTGGCAGGCTATATATTGGCGCCTTTGCTGCTAAGTTTTTTCATCCTGATGGATATTACTATTGGCGGACTGGTTGTGCTGATAAAGCACCGGGGCCTTGAAGGTGATTATTCTCTCACTTATATAATGGCTGCATTAACACTCTTCAGCATTTTTACATTGATCTGGTATATCAGAAAAATGAATATAAAACCATCCATGGATCAGGCAGTTCCGAAGTAATGATGCTTTGCAAAGGACCTATTTGCCCATTGAAATTTTAAATTCAGTTAACAATTTTATTCATCTTTTCATTTGGCAGAAGAGCATATTTGATGTACCTTTGCGTCGCAAATCTGAGCAACGTACCTTAATCTACATTAGAACGTATCTGACCAGCTATTCAGCTTGCCGCCTGGTTCTCTTACTTCCGTTTCGCTCAGACGATTATTAAACGACAGAATAAAAAAAGGAGAGTTTATGAAGAGCATTGTTATGCCCTCAAGTGTGCAATTGAATGATGAAACCAACAAGGAATTGTCACACGAGGTAAAAGAAACGGTAGCTACGGAAGCTATCAGCAGTAAAAATGAATTATTCACGGTTTCGCAAATGTGGAACCGCCACAAGCAAATGCGGTCTGCAAGCGACAGGATACGCAGATGGAATTTGAATTAATTTTTCGGGCCTGAAAGGGCCCTTTTTTACTAGCCCTTTGTGGCCGCATTAAGAAATAAACCCCGGTAGGGAATTCCTTGCCGGGGTTTACTTTAAAATACCATTGTTGAATTAATCCACCACAATTTTGCGCCGGTTAATTTCAGTACCCTGTTTCACTTCTGTGATATAAGTGCCGGGTATCCATCCGGTCGTATTAACTGTAAACCTGTTGAGCCCCCGGGCGGCTGTTTCTTTCCTTGTATAAACCAATTGCGATTGCATATTATACACATTGATAGCCACTGCTTCGTTAGCTGAAACTTTTAGTTCAATATTCAGTAATGCACCTCTTTGCAATAGTGTGGGATATACTTTGAATGTATTTCCGGTAATATCTGTTTCTCCAAAAGATTCCTCTGGTTGTTCTCCTTTAAACACTCCTATTAATGCAGAATTACAAGTTATGATAGTACCATGTACGTCTGTTTCCGGTATATTATAAACAGTTTGAGTAATGACAGGAGTGGGGTTATATGGACGTTGAGGTGCGGTGAACGGTATGAACACCTGGTTTAGTACAAGGTTCACATTGCAGGGGGCTGCAAGTGCGTTATCACGCAATAATGACATACTGTTTTGTCCGGCCACCCGCTTGAAATTGTGATGTTCGTACCTGTTGCCTGCAGCAAATGCATCCTGCATCATAAAAGTACTGTTGAAGTCAAAGGTCGTCCACAGCCTGCGGTAAGTACCGGCAACCGGTAATCCGGTATTTGTAATGCCGGTAAAAAGCGGGTTGTTTAGGTTACCCGCCAGGGTGCCGCCTCCAATATCATAAGCAGTACCAGCAGTTGTGCTTCTGTAAATAGAATGCCCAAAGGAGTTCACTACATTATTCTCCCATAAAATTGACGTAGTACCGGTAACAGGTGCCAGAAATGAATTTAACCGGGTAAAGGCAATGCGGCCTGTATTCACCCCTCCGATACTGACGACACACTGATAGGTTAAAACATATTCTGCCGACAGCCCGAAATTGATAAATGGATCTCTG
>JAEUVO010000076.1 GCA_016786885.1 Chitinophagaceae bacterium
TGAATGATAAGGGTAGCTTTTTAAGACCTTCTGTTGACATCAGCAAGCAATTCAAAAAAATGAATGACTGGCGGTTGGGAGTAAATTATTCTTTAGAAAAGAACTCTCCACGACATAAGAACAACGATACACTGATCCCCACTGCTTTCTTCTTTGATATTTATTCAGCGTACTTAAGATCAGATGAAAGTAAGAAGAACAAGTTTGGTATTACTTTTTTTACAAGAGCTGATAAATACCCGGTGAGCAAAGAGTTTGTAAAAGGTGACAGGAGTTTGAACCTGAACTTGCAAACAATGCTCGAGGGGAATGCAAAAAGACAGTTTTACCTGAATGCTACTTTCCGGAAACTGAAAGTATATAATGCTGTTGTGTCGAGACAAAAAGAGGATGAAACAATATTAGGAAGGGCCGAGTATGTGATGAATGAATGGAAAGGATTGATTACCGGAAATATTTTATATGAAGTAGGGGCAGGGCAGGAGCAACGCCGTGATTATGCTTACCTGGAAGTACCAGCAGGGCAGGGAGAATATGCATGGATTGATTATAACAGTGATGGTATCCAGCAATTGAATGAGTTTGAGCTGGCCGCTTTTCCAGACCAGGCCAAATTCATCCGGGTGTTTACTCCAACCAATGAGTTTATTAAAGCCAATTATATCACTTTGAATTACAGGCTTGATATTAATCCAAGAGCCATATTGAACAAGGCTGACCTGAAGGGGATGAAGAAATTTATTTCCAAACTGAACCTTCTTACTTCCTTTCAGACCAGTAAAAAATCAATTGCTGATGGTGATTTTGCCTTCAACCCCTTTAAGTATGGAGTAAATGATACTGCCCTTATTACATTGAGCACAACTATTCTGAATACTCTTTCCTTTAACAGGTTCAGCAGTAAGTGGGGTGTTGATTTCAGTAACTACCGGAATAATGGTAAATCTCTGCTTACCTATGGTTATGAAAGCCGGAAGATCAATGACTGGTCAGTAAAATGGAGATGGAATTTGAGCAGAAGCTTTTCTGTTACAATAAATGGGAAAAAAGGATTGAACGCATTATATACTCCACAGTTTGCAAATCGTAATTATCAACTTTCTGTATACAGTATTGAACCTTCCATGATCTACATACGGGGAACTAAATTCAGGGTGGTTAGCAGCTACAAGTTTGATAGTAAAAAGAATCTTCCGCTATATGGCAATGAAAAGTCTTTATCCAATTCCATTAATATAGAATCAAGGTATAATATTCTTCAGCGAAGCTCTCTTACTGGTAAATTCACCTTAAATAGTATTGATTACGATTTCCCGGCCAATACAACGGTCAGCTATATTATGCTGGATGGGCTGTTACCTGGTAAGAATTTCCTATGGTCTTTAGGTTTCAATAAGAGACTTGCCAACAACCTCGAATTGAATTTTCAATATGATGGGCGTAAGGCTGGAACTTCCCGTACCGTACATTTGGGAAGGGCAGGGGTGACTGCATTATTCTAAACTGATTTCAGATTGAAATCATTATTACCGGCGAAATTAGTGACAGGCACAAAATCAATTCAAAACTCACCAGGGTTTACTACTTGTATATTGCGTGTAAACAGTAAACAGGCAATACCCTGGTGAGTGAAACATTTGCTATGTGTTATCTCAAAATGCGAATGTGGTTCTAAGGCTTGCTACAAAATTCCTGTCCTTATATTCATCTTCATCTTTATTAATATTTGTTATCCCTTGTGCTATTCTGAGGCCAACACTAATACGATTTTTCTGATAACCTAATCCTAATAACCCCCCAAAATCGAATCCATTAATATAGTCTTTGTAGTCGTTGGTCTGATCATTGTACTTATCTTTCGCACTTACAAGAAAACCTGGTTGCA
Organism: Chitinophagaceae bacterium; assembly: GCA_016786885.1. Classification (GTDB taxonomy): domain Bacteria; phylum Bacteroidota; class Bacteroidia; order Chitinophagales; family Chitinophagaceae; genus JJ008. The sequence goes on from JAEUVO010000076.1 coordinate 1,886, forward strand.
AACCAGCCTCACCGTAAAAACCACCTTTTGATGCTGCTCTTATTACAAAGGGTAGATTAATGTAGCTTAACACGACTTTTCCTGATACATAGGTGTCTTCGTATTTTGAGCCCTGCATGGAATAAATTAACTCTGTCCTTATGCCAAGATTGTCATTCAATTCTGCCAGCCGGATTCCAAAACCGCCATGAAAACCAATTAATGACTCGTTATAGCTTTCACTATCTCCATTAATTCCAGTTGACTGGATACCGAGTATGGCATAAAAAAATTTATCAATTTTCTTTTTCTTCCTGTCTTTTTCTGAATCAGGCAGAATCTGTGCTATTACTAGTTGTGCAATCATACAACTGCATAGCAGAACTAAGAACTTTCTCATAAAGTTTAGTTTTAAAGGTTAAAAAATGTTCATTTATGGTTATGCTCGTAAAGCAGAAAACTAATTGGAGCTGAGGGGTGCCCTGAATACTCCTGTTTGAATGAAAGGTGCCCATACTGATCCATTATTCTTCATCTCCTTAAGGTCTGCATACAGGCTGCAGGGTGATCCCCCTTTTCCGAAAATAAAAGGGAAGCGGATATGACGGATGGGTATCTTGTTCAATCCTGCAATAGAATTGAAAATTTCTATTGCATAGTCGTAACAATTGTACTTATTGATATTATATTTTCTTTTTGCCAGTTCAACAGCCGTTTTAATTACCAGTCTGAAATCTTCTTCCTCAATTTTTTTTGATAAGGATATATTATACTCCCTGTTGTTGTTGCTTAATATTTCGCTGCGAACATTTTTGAATAGCAGGCTGGAAGCAGGCCTTCGGGGATAAAATCCAAACACACTATTTATGGTATCTGTTTCGGTCCATTTTCTGAGTATGATAAACACATGCCCGGTTTCACTCTTTACATGCACTTTTCCAGGGTTATTATTATCAGGTAAATCGGCACAAAGAGTAATGGAGTAACTCGCATTAGTGTTTACTGGTTCAAAACATAACAGGCTTTCAGAAAGTCTTTCACTGGCCGTTTTGTACTTTGAAATATTTTTCGGGTTTGCAGGAGTATTCTCGACATTGGCAATTCCCTGTGCAGATGTTGTAACTTGGGTCAGCGTCTGCAGAAGAAGAAAAGCAAACAACAGGTAGCAGTTAGCAATTGAACGTAAAGAAATATGGGTGTACATATTACTTTATGTTAGTGGTTAACTAAATGTACAAAATTTCTTTCTGAAAAAGCAAGACCTTAATTATTAACCGGGTAAGTGTGGCATTTTATACATTAAACCTAAAATGCATCACATCACCGTCTTTCACCACATAGTCTTTTCCCTCAATTCTTAGTTTACCTACTTCACGGCAAGCAGCTTCTGAGCCATACTTCACAAAATCATCATAGCCGATCACTTCAGCTTTGATAAATCCTTTTTCAAAATCAGTATGGATTACACTGGCAGCCTGCGGGGCTTTCCAGCCTTCGTGTATGGTCCATGCCCTTACTTCCTGCACACCGGCAGTAAAATAGGTATAGAGATTAAGCAGCCTGTAAGCTGAATGAATCAGCCTGTCGAGAGCAGGCTCAGTCATTTTATATTCTTCCATGAAGAGCTGTTTGTCATCCGGGTTATCCATTTCTGCAATCTGTGCTTCAATAGAATTATTCATGATGATCACTTCAGCCTTTTCATTTTTAACAGCTGCTTTCAATGCTTCAGAAAATTTATTACCTGTATGCATAGAAGCTTCATCAACATTAGCTACATATAGTACTGGTTTATCTGTGAGCAAAAAAAGATCAGCAATAGCTGCTTTATCTTCCTTTGAAAGATCCAGTTCACGGATACTTTTTCCTTTTTCCAGGTGCTCTTTGCATTGTAGCAGTATTTCGAGCTCTGCTTTCAGTTTTGGATCCGATTTAGCCAGTTTTTCGCTTCGCTGAATTTTCTTCTCTACACTTTCCAGGTCTTTGAGCTGGAGTTCCGTATCAATGATCTCTTTATCGCTTACAGGATTGATGGCCCCTTCATCACGAAGAATATTTTCGTCTTCAAAACAGCGTATCACATGAATGATAGCATCTACCTCACGGATGTTTCCCAGGAATTTATTACCCAATCCTTCCCCTTTGCTGGCTCCCCGAACAAGGCCTGCAATATCTACGATCTCTATCTGGGTAGGGACTATGCGATTAGGAACAACCAATTCAGCCAGTTTATTTAACCGTGGATCGGGAACATCCACCAACCCCACATTGGGATCAATGGTGCAAAACCGGTAATTGCTTGCCTGTGCTTTGGCACTATTACTAACTGCATTAAAAAGCGTTGATTTTCCAACATTGGGTAGTCCCACAATTCCTGCTTGTAAAGCCATATCTTATTTTTCGAGGCGCAAAGATAAGGGTTAACAGCCTGATGGAGGATTGAAACCAAACCTTTAACTTCAAAGCTTAAACTAGCGTTTACATGGCATTAAGCAGAATTTGGACAGCCTTCATTATTATAGCCCTGCTTGCAGCAGCCGGAAAATTTGCTTTTGAGCCCGGTCAACAGCAGATATTCAGCAGCCTGGTAACAGGTAAGAACTCTGATACGATTGCTGTAAGGTCATTGGATTCAGCGGCTGTTCCTGCTTCGGTTCATAGCCAGCTGAAAGACCAGAAAATAGCTATCTGGGGAAAAGGAAAAGTGTACAAAACCGGCGACAGCAACTACAGGGCATTTAAATTATTACCCGCAAACGGAATATTTGAAACAACAAAAGATGCCGTAAATCTTTGTATCGGGCTGATTGGTATTATGGCCTTATTCATGGGTTTTATGAGCATAGCTGAAAGGGCAGGAGGCATAAGGTTCTTATCAAGGATCATTGGGCCATTTTTTTCCAGGATATTTCCTGAAGTACCGAAGAATCATCCGTCCATGGGACATATGGTAATGAACTTTTCTGCCAATCTTATGGGGCTTGATAATGCAGCTACACCTTTTGGTATAAAAGCAATGGAAAGCCTTCAGGAGATAAACCCTGATAAAACAACAGCTTCCAACTCGCAGCTGATGTTTCTTTGTTTACATGCATCAGGACTTACATTGATACCTACAATCATAATTGCTGACAGGGTAGCTTTAAAATCACAGCATCCTACGGATATTTTTATTCCCTGTATGATTGCCACCTTTGCGGCTACAATAGCTGCCTTACTGATCGTAGCGTACCGGCAGCGGATCAGGATCTTTCAATCAGTTATCCTTTTATGGGTACTGGGTATCTCTGCTGTTATTGTGGCATTGATCTTATATATCAAAACACTGGATGCAAAAGGGGTACAGTTATTTTCTACCAGCCTGAGCAATGGAATTATTTTGCTCATTTTCCTTTTGATCATCGCCGGTGCTATTTATAAAAAAACTCCTGTCTTTGATGCTTTTGTTGATGGGGCCAAAGGAGGCTTTGAAACAGCCATCCGCATTATTCCTTATCTGGTGGGATTGCTGGTGGCTATCAGTTTACTGCGCAACAGCGGGGCTTTTGAATTTGTAATGGATGGGATCAAAAGTATATTTATCTTTTTCGGAGGTGACACAAGAGTGGTGGATGCTTTGCCAACCGCATTATTGAAACCGCTAAGTGGCAGTGGCGCCCGGGCCATGATGATTGATACACTAAATGCACATGGAGTGGATTCCTTTGCCGGTAATCTTGCCTCTGTATTCAGAGGCTCCTCAGATACGACCTTTTATATTATTGCCGTGTATTTTGGCGCTGTTGGAATAAAGAATACCCGGTATGCTGTTGCAACCATGCTGCTGGCCGACCTGGCCGGAATCATTACGGCTATTGCTATGGCGTATCTCTTCTTTAAATAAAAAAAGGCTGTTCAGTTAAGAACAGCCTTTAAAAAAATACCTGAAGTGATTAGCGGTCAGCAATAAGGGAAACAGTTCTTGTTCCCCGGTCAGATCCGCGGTATACAATCGTATAACTCCTTTTTGGAGTGAGGCCACCAGTAACACTCAACTTTAATAAATTGGTAGTTGTTCCTGTTGGTCTGATATAGAAAGTATCGGTTGCCAGTATTGAAGGATAGGGGATAAAGCCAGTTACATCTGTAACAGAAACATTTGTAAAAATGTTTGTGTTTCTGTTAAATGAAAAAATATCTACAGCCGGAATTTGATTTGGATTATAAATAAAATTAGCAAATCTTAACCGGCAGGTTGTATCACCCGGAACAACTATACTGGTCTCCACTGTTTTTTGCTTGACAGCGGTGATAGTATCATACACGAAAATGGTATAGTGCTTTCCAATCTCCATGTTTTGAGCAAATGATAATTGCGTCTGCGTGGAGGCAGTTAATGTATCTTTTACCAGGAAAGCCCTGATACCTGTAGGAACGCTGAATCCATACCCTGTTGCAGGAAATAAACTTCCTGATGCAAGCGCTGCGCCATTTACAGGTTTTGCATCTACATATACATAATTGCGGGATGCGCCAACAGTTGCGAGGAACAGCTGAACGTTACTGCTATTCTCATTCTCATATTGGGCAACAACTCTTGAATCAAATGATTTGGTGCAGGAAACTACCAGTACTGCTGTTAACAGCAGCCCGGCAATTCCAAATGCATATATTTTAGTTGACTTCATAATAGTGATTGTTTTAGCGGTTAGTTTACGGTTTAGAGAACCATTGTTCCTTGGTAATATAATCTGTGGCAAAAGCGCCGAGCCTGTTCAGCTCATCTATATTATACAGGTATTCAGAATTGAACCTCGGACGATGGCGATATATCCATTTACCATTATTTCTTGAATAGAGATCAGTGCCGGTTGGTGGTGCAAACTCCCTGTACACCTGCTGACCGGTAACAGGATCAAGGTCAGTGTAGTGATATCTCCTGATATCAACCCATGTTTCAACAACACCCCATCCGTACATAGCTACATATTTTTGCATCATGATATGAGAACGGGTAAGATTAGCGGCGGCAGGTACTACAACTGGGTTAGCCAGGAAAGCATCCCTGGTTCCATCAGTTATCTTATTAGCAGTAGGTACTGTAGCTTCATAATCTGCCCTTAGTTGTGCAAAATTCAGTTCAATGCCCTTTCTGTATGCAGCAAGTGCACCTGCATTATTCCCGCTTCTGAGTAATGCTTCGGCTTTGATAAACTGAATTTCACTCGCCGTAATGATAGGGAATATTGGCGCATTTCTGAAAATATAGCGACAGTTAGCATCACTTGATGGAGCAGTAGTTGAACTAAATGCACCTCCCCAGAAATTTGCCGGCTGATCTGCTGTAGCTAATCCGTCGGTGCCTTTATTAGGTCTTGTTCCTTTAAAAGTGCCATTAGTATTCTCTCTGATTATATACCAAGCTCTGGGATCGGGGCTGCCAGTAGGAAACTGGCTGTTTACACCCTGCATCAGATCAGCAACGAACTTTGTTTGCCTGAGAGTGCCAATATTACCACGGAAGGGTGACCAGTAGCTGTAGGTTCCCACACCACCTGCGTTAGACCATTTCAGAGAAGTGTTATCTGTATTGGTTTGCATAGCAAGATCGCAATAATAAACTACAGAGTCAGCCTTATACTCAGCCTTATTAGTAGTACGATTATAGGTTCTGGCCATAACACCGTAGACAAATTTTTTCCATTTATTTACATCGCCACCATTCATGTATGCATCACCAATAGCAAGGTTCGCCTGGCTTACACCATCACCTGTTTTGGAGAGGTTGTCAAGTGAAGCCTTACAAAGGCGTTTGATTTCCTCATATACTTCAGCCTGGGTATTGTACTTAAAAACTAGAAGGTCTGGCCGAAATGCTTCATAAAGAATTACGTCATCATGGATATCTGTAAGAGTGAGCCATGCCCATGCCCTGATCGCTTGCGCAACACCTACATAATCCCATTTTTTCTCTTCAGTTCCCCACTCAATGATGCGGTTAATATTTTGCCCCATACCATAGTAATGCATGGCCCAGATGCTGCCCATTATATCACTGCTGTTGATGAAATTATCGCCCATCTGGTCATATTGGTTACCAGTAGTGTTGGTAGCCCAGTTTTGAACAAAGCGGCCAATATACAATCCATCATTTTGAGGGCCATAGAGTGTTCCATTGGCCGAGTGCTGGATGGCCATATTGGCTATCACACCCGGTAGTAAGGTCTCAATTGGTTGTTTGATCTGGGCATTTGGGTTGGCAAACGCCTCATCTATTTTCTTACTGCAGGAACTCAGCAGCAACACCGATCCTGCTGAGACCGTATATATAAATCTGTTGATGATCTTTTTCATTTTTTAATGATTTAAAGGTTAGAATGATGCCCTGATACCAAGGTTAACTTGTAATGGGGATGATAATGTACCATAATCAAATCCAAAAGCACCCACACCACGGCCACCTGCTGTATTACCATTTACGGCAGGGTCAGCACCACTATAGTTGGTTAGCAAAATCAGGTCATTTCCTGTTGCAAAAGCACTCAGGCTCTTAAATGCTTTTATAAAGTTTTTATTGAAAGTATAGCTGATCGTCAGATCTCGCAGACGGAAATAATTGACATCTCTTTCAATAAATTCTTCATCAGGTAATGTGTAATAAGTATAGTTAAAGGCAGGTATTATAGAAATAGTGTTCACAGTTGGAGTAGCAGTGTTTTGCAATCCATCGTTCAGTACACCTTGCACTACTCTCGGAGTATACCTGTCAAGTGTTGATTTGCTCAGCCCATTTACTGTCATAAACCTGTTGGTACCATTAAATACATCGCCACCAACTTTCAGATCCCAAAGCATATTCAGTTTCCAGTTCTTCCAGCGGAATGAGTTATTCCATCCGGAGGTGAAATCAGGATTTCTGTCTCCTATAACACTGAATGTAGCATTAGTAATAGGTAATCCGTTAGCAGGATTAATAAGTATCTGGCCTGCATTATTTCGGGAATAAGTTGACCCTGTAATTGATGTTGTGGGGCCGCCAAGTTTAAGGCCACCCCTGGCAGTATAAAGCCAGGTATCAGCAATATAATATTCAGACACACTCTTAGGCAGACCAACAACTTTATTGCGCATCCTGTTAAAGTTGAAACGCATATCCCAGTTAAAGTCTTTTTTCTTCATCACATTATAATCCAAAACGATCTCCAACCCTTTATTGCGGGTAGAACCAGCATTCTGAGTATTCAATACAAAGCCGGTACCATAACTTAAACGGAAATTCTCAATGATCTGCCCTTTGTTCAGTGTATTATAGTAGGTAAGATCAATGCTAAAGCGGCTATTGAACATCCTGAATTCTGTTCCGATCTCGTAAGTGCTTTGTTTTTCAGGCTCCAGTTCTGAGTTATTGTTGAAGAAGCCATAGGAGTATCCTCCTCCGCTTGCAAGGTTATCAACAAAAACAGATTGTGTAGAGTAGGGAGAATTCAACCGGGCTGTACTGGCCCTTGATGTACGCAGTTTCCAGTAATTGAGAATGCTTCCTTTTTTAAGTGACGGGAACAGGTCACTAACAATTAAACTCAAACTTGCTCCCGGGTAATTATATCTCCTGTTTTGTTCAGGAAGTGTTGATGCTTCTTCAAAACGGTGTGTATAATTTAAAAACAGGTAATTCTTAAAGCTAACGGCAAATTCTCCGAAATAAGCTAGCTGGCGAAGTGTAACATAGTTATACTCACCAAACTTGTTCCGGTTCAGCCGTAATCTTGTACTTTGCCTTGTTACATTGCTATCCATATAATTTCCCATCAAGGCAGCCAGGTCTTTATCTGTAATAATTTGTCCGTCTTTATACATTTTACCGTTACCTGTACTGTTTAATAAACCACCTACGGAGTCTACCAGGTTGGTGCCATATACAGCAAACATTTTGGTAGTATAATCCTGCCACATGGTTCCACCCATCAAACGGAGGCTGAAATTCTTACCAATGTCTTTTTTGGCAGTAGCAGTAACAGTATGATTATAGCCAGTATATTTTCTCCAGTAATTATCCAGTGTGCCGCCACTTGAAGCAGTTACATAAAATGACTGTGGATGGAAAAAAAGGAAACCTTCCTGGTCATAAGTATCGTAACCAAAGCGACCGGAAAGGGTCAGCCATTTCCATGGATTGATGTTTACACCAAGGCTGTATGTTTTCCTGTCAGACTCATCTTTACCAAAATTATTATTTACGTTCCATAAAGGATTGTCGTATTCTCCGTTGGCAGAAGTACCATCAAACAAGTCCAGTTTATCGCCAGAAAGATCATTTTCGTACTTTCTGATATCATTGGTGCCTGGCCATATTAACAAACTAAGCAGAAACCCACCTGCACTTCTCAAGACTTTATTGTTTGTTGTATTAATATAAGCGAAAGAAGGAGTGATATCGATCTTGCCCTTCAGGAATTTTGTAGTATTGGATATCCTGAAATTGTATCTTCTGAAATCATTATTTGGTACTACGCCTTTCTGATCGAAAAAGCTTCCTGAAACCCTGAATTTGGATTCAAGAAAACCGAAATCCATCCCCAGGTTATGTGTTTGCGAAGTACCGGTTCTGAAAAAATTATCAACGTTGTCGTAAAATTGTGTTCCATCCGGATAAGCAGGCCCAAAACGTATGAAGCTTGAGCTGGGAAGCCCATTCAAACCTCCTGAATAGGTGTTTTGAATTTCAGGGAAACGGGTCACTCGTTGAAAACGGAAGCTATTGTCATATTGTACAGCTATTTTATTCGACTTTGCTTTTCTCGTAGTGATGATGATTGCACCTGAACTGGCCTGACTACCGTAAAGAGCAGTAGCTTCAGGTCCTTTCAGTATAGTAACATTTTCAATATCACTTGGGTTAATATCAGCGATTCTGTTCTGATAGTCACTCACACGGTTAGGCCTGTCTGAGGCCAACCCGTTTGTAGCACCACCTGAAGAAGTTTCATTCAAAGATGAATTATCTAGGATAACACCATCTACCACATATAACGGCTGATTGCTTAATGATAAGGAGTTAAAACCGCGAAGAACAACAGATGAGGAAGAACCGGCAACACCAGCTGTCTGATCTAGGGTTAAACCAGCTACACGGCCTTGCAGACCATTCAAAAAATTCTCCCGTTGGGTTTCAGCCAGTTCATCACCTTTCAGGCTTTGGGTAGAGTAACCAAGTGAACGGGGGCTACGTTTGATATCCATCGCAGTTACCACCACTTCGCCCATTGTGTTATCGGCAGTTTTCAGACTTACACCAACTGTATTACCATCGCCGGGTTTGATCTCTGCAGTGCTATAACCTACATAAGATACCTGGAGTACCTCACCAGGATTTACTTTAATAGAAAAGTTACCGTTCGCATCTGTTTGTGTAATGCGACGAGTACCTTTTACCCTAACCGTTACACCAGCTAATGGTGTTTTGCTATCTTCTGACACTATGGTGCCGGTGATAGTTCGCTCCTGCGCCTGCACAGATGGAGGCAACAAAAGCAACATCAGCGATAATGCCAGGAATAATCGGAGAATTTTTCTCATAGCTGTTTTTTTTTGATATAATTAATAAGCAGTTCCAAATTTTTCTATAGTACTTTAATACCTGCATCAACGAAAGGTTTGAGGACAGGGTTGCCCGGTGACAACTCTGTAATAAGCACATCGATATCATCAATTCCACAAACCCTGATCGGCTGCACTGTATTTATTTTTTCAGCAATACTTAAGCACACTACTTTTTTAGAAGAGTCGATCATGGCCTTTTTTAGCTGCACCACTTCCCAATCATTATCTGTGATCCCATGCTCCACATCAATAGCATTGGTACCAAGAAAACAGATATCCGGTTTCATCTGTTTTATTTTGGCAATAGCTTCAGAACCAACGGTTATCTTGGAGTTTTTTGAAATTTTATCCCCGATAAGTATTACCTCAATATTGGGGTGATGCATATACTCCAGGATAACTGGAATGCTTCCTGAAATAAATGTAGCTTTCAACTGGGGCGGTAAAGAACGGGCCAACTCCATGATGGTAGTACCACCACTGGTTAAAACAAACATGCCATTACTGATAAGCCCTATGGCTTTTTGAGCAATTGTCTTTTTTTGATTTTGTGAGTAAACCCCATTTACCGGGAACGAAACATCATTGAAAGAATGTGATAATGCACCTCCATGTACTTTTATTACTTTACCCTCTTCTGCAAGTTCCTGTAGGTCACGACGAATGGTATCTTCTGACACATTTATTTCTGTGCAGAGAGAAGAAGAAAGGACCTTATTATGAAGGTTTACCTGATGCAGTATATAGGCCTGCCTTTCTTTTTTAAGCATCCGTCAGTTTTAGTTGGACTAAAATAAGGTAATTCCTGCATAAAAACGCAGAAACCGGAAAAAATTTGCAGTATGTGGAAAGAAAGGGGAAACAGGGAAGGTGTCGGTTCTGGGCAACTAATCCTCATAAAAAAAGAACCCTGCATCTGCAGGGCTCTCCAAGTCCAAGTCCGGGAGAAAAATTACTTTCCAAAAGTGAACCGTGCCGTAAAGCCAATAGCCGCCGGTTCAAAATTGATATCAGTAACAATATTGAGTTCAGGTTTCCAGTCTAATGAAATGTTAAGAGGGATATTAGTAAACTTATAATCAAGACCAATTACACCCTGTGCACCAAAATTGGGATCAGTTGTTGTTTTTTGTGTGGTAGTATTAACGGTTTTAAGAAATGCCAGATAGCCGCCTGCTCCATAGAAATAAGTAAGCCCGGGTGTGCCCAGCGGTTTATGAAATTCAACCAGGGCGCCTATAGCTAATGGATCACCAAATGAAAGCAACCCTTCTATTGCTGTTTTTTCAGTGATAAAATGCTTTACAGAGACAGCATTATTGACCATAGCGTTGGAACTGCTGAGGCGAACACCTAATGCTGTTTTATAATCCTGTGCAGAGGCAGTATTAACAAAGCTGATGGTGGTAATAACAAGAGCTGCAATGACTATTTTCTTCATGATGATTTGATTTATTCATTGCTAAACGAAAATGATGCCATCAAAGTCTAAAGAAAATGCAAAAGTGTGCCGGGGCTTAGCAGATATTACAATTACTCAAACAATTCGTATTTGTTTTTGGGCCGGCGTTCTTCCAGCCAGCGAAAATTTTGCAGCCGCATTTCAGAAGGAGATTTTTGTTTTATTGGCCAGATGGTGCCGGTAACACTGCTGCGAAATACTACTTTTTGTAATCCCTCGTCTTTGAAATAAATATCTATTACATCACACTTTGATTCATTGATGCCGGTGTAGGCGCTGTCCTCATCCTGTAAATAATATATGCACTCTGCATAACCCGCTGCCCGTACAGAATCGATTGACCCGTCTTTGAAATAAGCATCCATACGGATGGACTTTATCTGGTTGAATATCTCAGGGTCTGTCTTGTTGACCAAGAAACTGTTCTCATAGACTTTCACCCGGTCGGCTTTTTTGTTTTTAGTAAGCACAAAAACAGTATCTCCTGTTATCTGGCTTTCTTTTGACCAGAGTATTGGATCCTGGTAAAGCTGGAATACAGAATCTTTGAAAGAATAGAATAAACTGTCACAAACTGCCTGCATTGAATCGGCAAAGATGCGTACATGATGATAGGCTTCAAAGTACCTGTCTGTACTGTCTTTCTTTTTATTATCGAGGCTTACCACTTTTACTCCTTTCACTGTGTCTTTTACCAGTGAGTCTTTTGCACCGTACAGATCGCTTAGACGAGCCGAGAATAAAGTATCAGCCGTTACATAAATGGAATCATTATCCTGTTTAATGATCATAAGCGGCTTCCGGGTCGCCAGTAAACGGTCTCTTTTGCTGTCACTGTAAACTTCTCCTGCCAGAATGGTAGTACCTTGTGCCGAATCGATAATTACGACATTTCCCCGAGCTTGTGATATCCCTGTACTGTCATCTATAATTATATCATCACCAGTTATATATTTTTTTCCATCACGAATAACTGGTCTTCTACCGAATTCAGCTTTCCCGGTCAGCATATTATAATAGCCTTCCTTTGTTTCAATCGTTCTCCCGCTGCTGTCTTTTATAAAGGTCTGTGCAATGAATCTTGTTGTTTGTGATTGTGTGTTATAGATCAGCGAGTCAGTTTTTATATAATACGCCGGATCTTTTAACTCTACATTATTCTTAAAGTAAACATCCCTGAGCCCGGCATAATAGTATCCTTCCTTACTGGTAAGAACCGTTTTCTTGTTTATCACTTTTCCGCCATTCTTATAAATACCAATATCCGTTGTCATGTCATACTCCAGGTCTGGAGTAGTGAGAGTGCCTTTACCATCAGTTAGTTTTACGCCGCCATCGAGGTAAGCAATTTTTCTGTCGATCAGATATCGGAGGTGACTGGCATATACATTTATCGTGTCAGCATCATTGATATGTACATTGCCCCAGGCTTCAAAAGTTTTGTTGTTATTGTTCAGTACACAGCTGTCACATTTGAAAAGGCTTTTTCCTTGCTTCAATCTGACATTACCTGCTAATATCTGGAGTGTTGTGCTGTCGTTTAGTTTTAATATTGTCAGGTGTCTTGCGCCAAGGATTTCAATATCAGTCAGTGTATCAACGGGGGCAGTAGGAGCGATAGTTGTTACCGGCGCCAGTTTAGGGGTGACCTGGGAAAAAGAAATAAAAGGACTGATTAAAAGCCCCGCAACAATAAAAATGGTAAAGAAAATTAGGTTTCGCATTAGTTACCCCCCGCCGGTACAGTATCTTTTTTCGCAGGCGAAGTTAATGGGCCGCTTTTATCTTTTCTACCAAATATGGAAAGATTAACGTAGCGTTTAGGATGGGTTCGAAGATCGTCCATTAATATCTCAGCGCTGAGAATAGCATCGTTGAGTTTATTATAAAGACTCTTATCATTGATCAGAGCACCCAGTGATCCTTCGTTGCTGGAGAGTTTTGCAGCAGTTGCTTTCAGCTGCGATATCATGGCATTCAGCGAATCAATCGTGGGCTGCAATTGCAGGGCGGCTAATTTTTCTGTAGCAGTTTTAGCATTACCAATAGTGGTGGTTATGTCAGCCGAATTATTTTTCAGGCTTTCAGAAATTGCCTGGGCATTATTTAATGTCTTGGCCAAAGCACCATTTTGATTATCCAGTAAACCATTGAGGGCATTGCTGGCCTGGCTCAGGTTTGCCAGTGTTTGTTTCAGGTAGCCTTTGTTTTCTGAATTAAGCATACCATTCACACCACTCAGGGTGCTTTGTAAAGAATCGAGCACATCCCTTACTTTGGCAAGGGTGGGATTTAATTGTGCTTTCACATCTCCCAGTATACCTGTTTCTGTCCTCGTAGCTAATGTATCACCGGATTTCATCATTTCTTTAGAGTCGCCCCGCTCAATTACTATAAAAGAGGAACCAACCAAGCCAGATGAAATATATGCAACGGAATTCTTTGGAATATTTATATCACGGGTAAGATTGATCGTGACAACAATAGCGCTGACGTCTTTATCTTTTTCTTTTTTTTCGTAAACTGTTCCGATAGGAAGGCCATTGATCTTTACTTCGTTTGATTTTTCAAGTGTACCCAGTTCAGTAAATACAGCATATATTTTTTTGCTGCGGTTAAAAACATCTTTTCCCTTCAAAAAATTAAAGCCGATAATGAGAATCGTAAGGGCGGCGATGGTGAGTATACCTACTTTAGTTTCGTTACTGATTTTCATTCCAATACTTTTGGTAAGACCAGATCTTATCGGATGCCAAATTAGCTAATTATTTTTAAACGGTTCAGTGTATGGTAAAAAGAGAAGGATGAACAGATGTCCATCCTTCTTTGGTTATAATATCATCATTTATTTGGCCTGTTTCTTCTTTTCGTTGGCTTCTACCATTTCAAGGAATTCTTTTGTTTTTGCAGCAGTTGCTTTCCTGTCTGTATCTTTTGATTTTTCCTCTTTCTCGTCTTTATTATCCTCCTCCTGTTTTTCTTCCAGCCATTTTATATACTTTTTTAATGCTCTTATTATGCATTCAGAAAGTTCTGTCTGGCCTTCCCCGCTGTTCAGGTATTTCTCTTCCTCAGGGTTTGAAATAAAACCTGTTTCTATTAAGACACTCGGCATAGCAGTAGCCTGGAGTACCCAGATACCAACGCCTCTTTGCTTCACATCACGGTCAACACGGCCAACTTTTACAAATTCATCCTGCACATATCCGGCTAAAGTAGCACTGCGCTTGAAGTATTGTTTTGTTTTAAGTAATGATAATGCGATAAACTCGGGTGAGTTAGGGTCGATACCTCCGTAATTCTTTTCAAAATTTTCTTCTGCCAGCATGGGAGCATTTTCTCTTACTGCCAGTTCTTTCTCCTCACTTTTGTGAGCTCCCCAGATATAGGTCTCAGTACCCTTGGCGTTACTAGGTAAAGTATAATAACGGTATTGGGGAACCTGTTTGGTTTTCTTTTTCCTGTTTTTCCCTTTACCGGTATAGTAGGTCACGGTTTTATGACCGACAATTTCCGACATACGCCTTGATGGAGCTGAGTTTACATGTATGCAGAGGAAAAGGTCTCCTTTGTTATTATTAGCATAATCAGCCCGGGCATGAAGAGCGGGATAAGTATCCGTGGTTCTTGTATATAATAACTTGATATCGGGGAATTCCTTCTCGATCATTTTTCCCAGCTTTAAAGACACATCAAGACAGATATCTTTTTCGTACGAGTATTGCCCTTTGGCGCCGGCATCACTGCCTCCGTGTCCGGGATCAATAACAATAGTTTTTATCACTCTTTGTTTACGATTGTCGTTGGTGGCATCGTCTTCAACAAATGAATAAAAACTGATGGTGAATGCGGCGGCAAGAAAGAAAAGAAAGGTTCGTTTGATCATAGTTTTTCATTTTTACGTCCGGTGGACTTTTAATCACAGGGTCGGCATAATATTCACAAATTGTTTTGTCTTACCCATAGGTGGCCTATCGATAAAGATTTACATTTGCCTCCTACCTGATGAAGCAACTGTACAAATTTAGGCCAAATTACTTTTTATACGGGATACTGACTGCGGTTATATTTTGCACACTAACGTGGAAAACAGCCGCTAATGGTGTTCCCGACCGGTTTTTTTACAGTCTTTTAACAGAGCAATCCGACACGACAAAACCCGGCAGTAGGAATGATTCACTAACAGCTGCTAAGGTTGCTTTGACCGATACAACCAAATTGCCCGGAAGCGATTCAACCCAGCTGAAGCAAAAGGTGGATACTTTTTCCTTAAAAACATCAAAGGATTCGCTGGATGCGCCTCTGAAATATGAAGCTGCTGACTCTGCGGTGGTGATGATACAGGCAAAAAAAATATTCCTGTACGGAAAAACAAAAACGGAGTATAAGGATATTACGCTAACCGCACCAAAAGTAGAAGTGGACCAGGAAAAACAGGTGGTAACAGCGGTAAATAGCAAAGACAGCACTGGTGAGGTGATTGAAACAGCCCATTTCAAAAGCGGTGAAAGCGAATTTACAAGCGATACCATTCAATATAACATCAAATCGCAGATAGGTCTTACAAAAAACACATATACTACACAAGGTGAGATTTTGGTAATAGGAGAAGTGGCAAAAAAAGTAAATGAGAATACTACTTTCATCAAAAAAGCAAGATTTACTACTTGTATGCTCGATGATCCGCATTTTGCTTTTGTTACCCCGCAAATGAAAGTGATCAACCAAAAACTGGCCGTATCAGGCCCGGCACATCCTGAATTTGAAGGTGTACCTGTTCCGGTTTATTTACCCTTTGGCTTTTATCCATTGAGCCAGGGCAGACACTCAGGGTTGCTTCGTCCTCAATTCATGACAGATGAAGTTAGAGGCCTGGGGTTACAGGGACTCGGATACTACAAAGTGCTGAATGATTACTGGGATGCACAGCTCTCTGCTGATGTATTTTCATATGGTGAATATGCGCTTGCCTTAAAAACCACTTACCGGAAAATATACAAATACAACGGTGGTTTTAATCTTTCAATGCGTTCTTCCAAAGTTAATTTCAAAGGAGACCCGGATTTTGCAAAAACACAGGTATACAATATCAGCTGGAGCCATTCCATGGATACAAGAACAAGACCCGGCGTTAATTTTTCTGCCAATGTAAATGCCGGCTCTACCAAGTATAATGAATTGATACCCGGCAATACTTTCCTGAATTATCAAAACCTGCTGGGTTCCTCGATCACCTATAGTAAAGCATGGAGAAATAAACCCTTCAATCTTTCTATTAGTGCTACCCATTCGCAGAATAATGCCATCGGGCTGATCAATCTTAACCTGCCAAATGCTGCTTTTACAGTAAGTAATATTTACCCGTTTCAAAGAAAGACCAGCAAAGGCACCATCAAATGGTATGAGAAACTAGGTGTGGCTTATAACGGAAACTTCAGCAATACCATCAGTTTTTATGATACACTCAGCTATGGACAGAATGGGGTGAAGCCATTCTTGAAGTACTTGCTGGATACGGCGCAATGGACAGCACAACACAGTGTTCCAATCACTCTATCACTGCCACCGATACTTGGCGGAAGGATCATTGTGGCGCCGGGAGTTAATTACGGGCAGACATGGATACAGCGTACAACAAATTATTCATGGAACCATGTATTGAAGAAGGTTGATACTGTCACCTCAAAAGGATTATTCATTGATCAGCGGGGTAGTGCTTCTCTTAGTTTTAATACTGCTTTATTTGGTACGGTACAGTTTAAGAAATCAAGAGTAATGGCCCTGCGGCATGTAATAAGGCCAACTATGGGATTGTCTTATACTCCTGACCTTAATAAAGGGCATATTAAAAGTACACAGGTGGATACAACAGGCCGGGTGCTTTTCTACAATGAAATAGGAGGTGGTTTTTTGTATAATGCATCTACCCGTAAATCCGCTTCCTTGAACTTTGGAGTTGATAATAATGTAGAAATGAAATGGCGGTCAAAAAAAGATACGGGTGACCTGGCGGTGAAAAAAGTAAAAGTGATAGAGGGCTTTGGATTCAATGGATCATACGATTTTATCCGGGATTCGATGAATCTTTCGCCAATCAGTATTTATTTCCGTACTACATTGCTTGAAAAGATCAACATCAATGCCAGTACCACATTGAACCCTTACCAGACCGATTCGAGAGGATATGATATTGCCAAATATGCATGGGAGGGTGGAAAGTTCAAATTAGGTAGACTCACCACCGGAAGTATTTCAATAAGCACCAATTTCCAGAGCAAACCTAAAGATGCAAAAAAGGAAGAGCAAAGAAAGAAGGATGTTGAGCAACGATTGAATGACCCATCATTGCTTGCCGACCAGCAGCGGTTGCTGGAATATATGCAGCAAAACCCCAATGAGTTCGTTGATTTTAATATTCAGTGGAATCTAAGCCTGAGTTATTCACTCTCCTTTATTAATACTATTAAAAGTGATTTTAGCGGGTTTGAAAAAGATTTTACTTCAGGGGTAAGTTTTAATGGTGGTTTCAACCTTACCGATAAATGGAAATTATCGGGTAGCGGCAGTTATGATTTTGACACCCGTGAAGTACAATATCTCTCCCTGTCGATTAACAGGGATATGCATTGCTGGCAATTATCCATTAATGTGATCCCGGTAGGGTATACCCGTTCATTCAGTTTCTCCATCAGCCCCAAAGCATCATTGCTGCAGGACCTGAAGATCAACCGAAACAGGTACTTTTCTACATACTGATCTCACGGTTGGTATAATATTCTTTGGTAATAGAGAATATTTTTTCTTTCAGTTGCTCCGCTGTCTGATTGCCCACTTTTACAGCAGGTAAGAAATGAATTTCAATTTTCCCAGGCCAGAAGAAAAAACCTTTATTGGCAGGTAATACTTTTTTGGTATTGAAAATAACAGCCGGTAATATGGCCGTTCCTGTTTCCGCTGCCAGCTTGAAGGCGCCATCATGAAATTTCTTTAATGGTTCATTAGTGCGGTTGCGGGTACCTTCGGGATAAATGCACATATGAATACCTTTTTTCAAAACGGCTTTCATCTTATCAAAGCTCTGCCGGCGGCTGGTCTCACTCTTTCTATCCACAAGTATTGAACCTTTCATGTAGAAAAAACCAAATAATGGCACCTTGGCAAATGATGATTTGGCAATTGTTTTGTTAGGGCCTTGTATAAATGGAGAGGACAGTGGTACATCCAGCAGTGAGTTATGATTACAGGTAACAATATATGTTTCTCCTTTTTTGAAATTCTCCCGGCCTTTAATTTTAAAACGGCAACCTGCTAAACGTAACCAAACATTCATCCACAGGCGGGCAATTCGTATAAAAATATCCTGTCCCTTTGGATCAGGTATCAGCCAGCAGAGCATGGCGGGAATGAATATGACCAGGAAGGTGATCATAAAGGTAAGCATAGCCCATAATGCGAGTATACCGCCAAGTATTTCTTTCAGGATCTTCATGCTGGTAATATATCGCTGAAGTTAGTTTGTTTTACAGCCGGCCATTCACTTTTTAATACACTATAGTAGATGGAAGTGCGGCGGCGGTTGTTCCACATGGTCATGTGGCTGCGGAGAATACCTTCTTCTATACCTCCTACATTTTGCAATCCTTTTCTTGCTCTTGCATTCTCCACATCAGTTTTAAATTCTACTCTTTCAAAATGTAATTGTTCAAAAGCATAGTTCATCATGGAGAATTTAGCATGACGATTTATCCCGGTGCTGCGATAATCTTTGCCCAGCCAGCTCCACCCGATTTCTAAACGCAGGTCATGAAAAGAGATATTGCCCATACTGCTGCTGCCGGCAATCTTTCCACTGGCTTTATCAATAATGGTGAAAGGTCGGCGGTTACCTGCTTCTCTGTCTGCAAACGCCATTTTCATCCAATACTGTAATTGCGCTTCATCGCCAAGGTTGTAACTGAAATAGTACCACATATCAGTATCCTGCCGGGCAATAAGCAGAAAATCATTAAAATCTGTTTCTTCAACAGGCCGTAGTATCACCTTGTTTGTTTCCAGTATAAGATTGGCAGGTATTGTCATCTTTTATACGATTAAAAAATTTATAAACTCCAGTCAATAGGATCGATCCCGTTTTTTACAAGATATTCATTGGTTTTTGAAAAATGTTTACACCCAAGGAACCCGTTGTGAGCAGAAAGGGGTGAGGGATGCGCAGCTTTCAGGATTAAATGTTTTGTTTCATCGATCAGTACTTTTTTTTCCTGTGCAAATTTTCCCCATAATAAAAAAACTACATGTTGTTTTTTATCTGAGATCGTTTTGATAACGTTATCAGTAAACTGTGCCCACCCGATCTTTGAATGACTCATGGGTTCGCCGGCACGAACAGTTAATGAGGCATTCAATAAGAACACTCCTTGTTGTGCCCAATGGGTGAGATTACCATGTGTAGGGGCATCAATACCCACATCTTCCTGCAGTTCTTTGAAAATATTGACGAGAGAAGGCGGTGGCGGTACACCATTTTGTACAGAAAAACAAAGACCATGTGCCTGCCCGGGACCGTGATAAGGATCCTGCCCAAGTATCACCACTTTTACTTTATCAAATGGGGTGGTATTAAATGCATTGAAGATGAGACTGCCGGGAGGGTAAATGGTTTTACCCTGAGATTTTTCTGTCTTAATATGTAAAGCGGCCTGTTCGAAATAAGCCTTGCTGAATTCAGTTTTCAGCACATCTTTCCATGAGGCCTCGATCTTTACATCCATTACCGGTTATTTTGGTAAAAGTAAAAAAGCGAAGTCATATAGACTCCGCTTTTGTGATCCGGATTGGATTCAAACCAATGACCTATTGCTTAGAAGGCAATTGCTCTATTCAACTGAGCTACCGGACCTTTTTGAGGCGGCAAATATAAGCCAATTGGGCCAAAGGGGAAAGGAAATTTACATACCGGGCAGCCTGAAACTATCTAAAAAGACATTCACTTTTTGCTCAGGTAATTCTTTTTTACTGAATGCATATAAGAAGCCGATAAACTTGCCATCTGTCCATGCTTTAATCTTCCAGTTATTCTTTTCAAGGTCACTCCAGTAATCAATAATGCCCCGGGTATTTTCCTTATTATTCAGCAGGTGGCCACGGCCATAGCCCATGCTCTTTGTGATCTCAAAACTTGTTTTAAGATAATCAGCATAGGATATCATCATGTCTTCTGCCAGTGGTAATTCAGTGATCGGGTTTAATAATTTAACACAGATCACTCCATATGTCACTTCATCTTTGTTGCATTCACCTGCGTAGATCGAAGAAGAATCGGCGCTCTTACTCAATTCATATTTTATCTCGCAATAGCCATACACAAAACAACCTGAATTGCCTACAGGATATTTTTTCAGGCTTTGAGCACTGGTTGTTAAAACAATGAGCAGGGCGGCAGATACTGACAACAGTCGGTGCATAAAGAAGCAGAATTTGCATAAAGATAAATGCCATTTGGCAAAGGTTGCAGCCCCGCTGTTATTTATTATAAAATGGTCCCGGCAAATCGATTAAATTGCAACCCTAATTGCCTGCTATGAGTAATGTTTTTCATTATGGAACGGACCGGCTGACAGTGGATAAAACAATCGCTATTGCTTCGGGAAAACTGAAAGCAGTATTGGGGCAGGATGCCATACAGAAAGTAAATGCCAGCAATGCTTCAGTAAAGCAGATCGTGGAGGCTAACAAAACAGTGTATGGCGTAAATACCGGCTTTGGCATACTGGCCAACACCCCCATCTCGGCTGAAGATACGGCTACACTGCAATACAAAATTTTACAAAGTCATAGTGTAGGTGTGGGTGATCCTATTCCCACAGAAGTGGCGAAGATCATGCTCATTACCAAAGTGCATGCATTGGCACAGGGTTTTTCGGGAGTACAGCTGTCTACATTGGAACGGATCATCTGGCATATTGAAAATGATGTGATACCGGTAGTACCGGAGAAAGGCAGTGTGGGAGCTAGCGGTGACCTTGCCCCGTTGGCCCATTTGTTTTTGCCACTGATAGGGCTGGGAGAAGTTTTTTACAAAGGCACAAGGAACAAGGCACAGGATGTTTTGCAGCAGTTCGGTTTGTCATCCATACAGCTTGGACCCAAAGAAGGCCTTGCTCTTATCAATGGCACACAATTCATTTTATCTTTTGCTGTAAAGGCAGTACAGCGGATGCATAATTGTTTAGAGGCTGCTGATATTATCGGGGCGATGAGTCTGGAAGCACTGACAGGCACTAAAGCTCCGTTTGATGCAAGATTGCATGAATTACGTCCTTACAATGGAAATAAATTAGTGGCGCAACGCTTACGGTTGTTGCTGAATGATTCGGAGATCATGCAGAGCCATGTGGATTGCGGAAGAGTACAAGATCCTTATTCACTTCGCTGCATGCCGCAGGTGCATGGAGCAAGCCGTAATGCCTGGCTGCATTTAAAAGAACTGACAGAGATTGAACTGAATGCTGTTACCGATAATCCCATCATCCTTGGTGCCGATGATACGATCAGTGGTGGTAACTTTCACGGGCAGCCAATGGCATTGCCTTTGGATTATTGCTGCTTTGCTGCTGCTGAAATTGGAAATATTTCCGACCGTCGCTGTTATTTATTGCTAGAAGGAAAATGGGGCTTGCCTGTTTTACTGATGAACAATGTGGGATTGAACAGCGGTTTCATGATCCCGCAGTACACTACGGCGGCATTAGTTACAGAAAATAAAACTCTCTGCTTTCCGGCCAGTGCAGATAGCATACCTACCTCATTGGGGCAGGAAGATCATGTGAGCATGGGCAGCATCAGCGGAAGAAAACTCAACAGGGTGTTGGATAACCTGGAATACATTCTCGCTATTGAATTACTTTCTGCCTGCCAGGCCATTGAATTCCGCCGGCCATTAAAGAGTTCTGCCTTGCTTGAATTTGCTCATGATTATGTTCGTGAGTTTGTCGGCTTTGCAGAAGAGGACCGCATCTTCGCTGATGATATCAATATAGTATCAGGCCTTATCAAAGATTTTTCTTTCGTGGAAAAGGTGAATGGGGTTGCCGTTTCAAGAGGTATCTATTTAAATCAGGGTTTTCAAGAGTACAATAGTTTGTAGAAGACAAACCACAGATAACACAGATTTTTTCACAGAAATCACTGTGTTATCCGTGAAGGCAGATCAGTGTAATCTGTGGTTAAGGCCTTCACAACTTCAACGCCGCTTCCAGCGCCAACTCCATCATCGGTTTTAATGCTTTCTCTCTTTCATCTGCCGATATCTTTTCATGAGTGGGTATGATATCAGAAACGGTGAGCAGGGTAGCAGCTGTTTTTCCCAGATGCCTTGCATTGGCAAACAAAGAAAAAGCTTCCATTTCCACGGCCAGGCATTTTTTCTTTACGGCTACTCTAGGAATATCGGTATCCTTCCGGTAAAATATATCGCTTGAATGTACATTACAGTTATGGATAGCGAAGTTTAGTTTTTTGGCTGTACGCTTAATGACATTAAAAGCCTTTCCCTGGTGTTTGATACTGCTGCCGCCAATACCCCATGCATATTTGGCAAAAGTGGATTCACTGGCGGCATTGTCTACATTAATAAGATCAAAAAGTTTTAAATCGGTAGTATAAGCACCACAGGTACCGATGCGGATAATATTATCCACTTGGTATTCTGTAAACAACTCATAAGAATAGATACCAATAGAAGGGCAACCCATGCCACTGGCGCCGATGGTAATTTCTTTTCCTTTATATAAACCAGTAAAATAAAAAGCATTACGGGTCTGGCTGACCAACTTTGCCTGCTGTAAATAGGTTTCGGCAATGTACTTAGCCCGAAGCGGGTCACCGGGAAGGAGGACAGTTTTGGCGATCTCACCTATTGGGGCACTGATGTGAATACTCATTGGCTTGGTTTAGATTTCTGAGCCATGAAGATATTTAATTTGACAGAGAATAACGACTTTTGCCATGAGTTATGAATGCTTAATTAAGAATTATGAATTATGAATATGGTTCCTGTCATTCAACATTCATAACTCATAATTCTTAATTTTCACTATTATGAGTACGATTACCCGCCATTACGACCCCGTTAAATACAAAACCCCAACCGGCAGTAAACTCAATTGCAAAGGATGGATACAGGAAGCTGCTTTGCGGATGTTATTGAATAACCTGAACCCTGAAGTGGCCGAACGTCCCGATGATCTTATTGTGTACGGCGGAAGAGGCAAAGCTGCCCGCAACTTTGAGGCACTGGATAATATCATTGCCGCACTTAAAATACTGGAGAATGATGAATCATTGCTCATCCAATCCGGTAAACCGGTCGGCATTTTAAAAACACATAAAGATGCACCAAGGGTCTTAATAAGCAACTCACAACTCGTTCCTAACTGGGCCAACTGGAAACATTTTGATGAACTGGAAAAAAAAGGCCTGATGATGTACGGCCAGATGACCGCCGGCTCTTGGATCTATATCGGATCGCAGGGAATCGTACAGGGAACATACGAGACGTATGCTGCCATTGCCGACAAACATTTTGGCGGTTCACTGAGGGGAACATTAAATGTAACGGCCGGCCTCGGTGGTATGGGCGGTGCACAACCATTGGCCATAACCATGAACGAAGGAGTGGCCCTCATTGCAGAAGTGGAAGAGTGGCGCATTGACAAACGCATTGAAACAAGGTACCTGGATGAGAAGTACACAGACATTGATGAAGCGATTGACAGAAGCTTAACGCTGAAAGCAGAAGGCATAGGGCGGAGCATTGGTGTTCTTTGCAATGCTGTTCATTTATTACAAAGATTAGTAGAAAGAAATATCGTTCCTGATACACTCACCGACCAGACCAGTGCCCACGACCCGCTGATCGGTTATATACCGCATACTTTAACCAACGAACAGGCAAATATTTTAAGAACAGAAAACCCGACCGAATACCTGCACCGGGCTTATGAAAGCATGTACCTGCATGTACAACTTATGCTGCAGCTTATGGACAAAGGCGCTATCACTTTTGATTATGGAAATAATATAAGAGCAAGAGCGAAGGAGTTTGAAGACAGGGTTATTCAAATTGGCGCTGATCTGAAAGATTGCCGTCTTACAAAACATGACCCTTTTGCGTTTCCCGGTTTTGTACCTGCTTATATCCGTCCATTGTTCTGCGAAGGCAAGGGCCCTTTCCGCTGGGCGGCGCTGAGTGGCGACCCTAATGATATTGCGGTAACGGATGAACTCATCATGAACATGTTTCCTGAAAACAAGGGTATGCTACGCTGGATGAAGATGGCCAAAGAAAAAATTGCTTTCCAGGGATTGCCCGCAAGGATCTGCTGGCTGGGGCAGGGCGAAAGAGAAAAAGCAGGGCTTGCCTTTAATGAACTGGTGCGCACCGGAAAAGTAAAAGCTCCCATTGTTATCGGGCGGGACCACCTGGACACCGGCTCGGTAGCTTCTCCCAACCGGGAGACCGAAGCCATGCTGGATGGCAGTGATGCCGTGGCCGACTGGCCCATCTTAAATGCATTGGTAAATACCGCAGGCGGCGCCAGTTGGGTATCATTGCACCATGGCGGTGGGGTAGGCATGGGCTATAGCATACATGCAGGAATGGTGATTGTTGCCGATGGAACAGAGGAAGCGGAAGTAAGATTGAAAAGAGTTCTAAGAAACGACCCTGGTATGGGAGTGATACGGCACAGTGATGCGGGATACGATATTGCAAAAGACACTTTAAGAAAGAATGGGCTTGATTTTAAGGATCGTTTGTCATCCTGAGTAAAGTGAAGGATTAAGTAGAGGCTGAAGTAAGAGTGTATTGCTATGCCGACAAAGGAGGTATCTTATATTGTTCTATAGAAAAAAGGTTCATCTGAAGAGAGGTTTTCAATGTAAGTTTAGATATGAAAATCATTAAGACTAAGCGTATGACGTGGATTTTTATCGTTTCAGCAGCAACTGCAATTCTTGCATTAGTTTCAGGTTATCTTCAATATAGAGAAAAACTTGATACGTCTGAAAAAGATCTAAAAAAGGAAAAACAACTTTCTGATACTTACCGCAAACTCCAAGAAAGAAGTGATGAAATAATAAAGCTTCAAAAGGATAACAAACAGCAAACGGATACCATTATTGATCTTCAAAAAATAAATCAGGAAAGCACAAATAGCATTGTGGATATTCAAAAAGAACTTCAAAGTAAAACTCAAGATGTTGCGGATCTCAATAGAGATATTGCTATCGCTCAAGCTAAACTTATTGCTGATAACGAGAGAGATAAAAACCCTCTTTTTCCTATAAGAGCGAATATTCGTTTTAAATTCCCATTGGAAGGCAATGTTGTGCCTAAAAAAATTATAGACACATTATACGATTTAAAAGAAAAGATAGAAAAAGGTGTAAGTTACGATAGGAGAGACTTCTTAGTTACTTGGCATGTCGGTCACAAGGAGATAAGTCAAATCAATTTTAAAGAGTCAAGTAGAAATTTGAATTCAATTTTACCTATCAGTTTTTTGGGAATGTTAGATTTAGAAGCGAAACTTAAACAAAATCAAACTAACTCATTAAAAGAAGACTCTCCTTCTATATTCGCAATATACTTTACTCTAAGGCAGAATGATATATCGGAGTCAAATAAATATACAATAGATGTTGATTTTGATAAAAAGGAACTCCATTTACTATGTTATTATGCAAATTTTTATTCCAATGAACAAGCTGATTTCGCATCTTTTGGAGTATTAGACTTATATAATCGATATTTATTATTCCAAATGCCTAAATTGTGCCAATATGAAATTCAATATCTACTGTTTCATGGAGAAAACTCTAGGTCAGGTTATCGATTACGTGTAGACATGTCTAAAACCGCTGTCAAGATAGAAGATGATTGTATTTTTTATACTTACAAAATTCATCCTAAAGATGTGATACCGTCTTTTGTAAAACAAAGGAAATAGCGTTTTATGACATTGGCTTCTTCCCCGACGAGTCTTCAAAATTATAAACTTTCCAAGGCGATGTGTCAGATGGCCTTGTGTGTGGGTTTTGTGGCACTCGCCGTGATAAAAACGCCGAGTCCCCCCGCCTGGCTTCGTGTCCGTAAAAAGAAAGCCCCGATGCGTGTAACCACGCATTGGAAACTTGCATGAGAAGAGAGATGGAGTGTTGAGGAATGACCCGGGAATGGGTGTGATACGGCATGCGGATGCTGGGTATGAGATTGCGAAGGAGACGTTGAAGAATAACAAACTTGATACTCAAGACCGATTTTTAACTTGTTATCATGCCCCGATTTAATCGAGGTATCTTTGTTTTTGGAGTTTTCAAAGATTACTCTACCTTAGAAACACCTCTGATAAGTTGCATGGTGGATTATTGCGAATCTGCTTATTTCTACTATTGGCGAATCCTTTTAGTATAGTGGTAGTTTACAATGTCCTCAGACAGTAATCTTGCAAACAAGCAAGCAAAATCAATAATACAAAAACTTAAAAGAAATAGGTTAGTTTATGAGAAGTACTCAAGTAATATCTATCGAAAATAATGTTTCACTCGCATTGTCTAAAAAAAAGATTTTAAATGCACTCGGAGAGTATAAGTTCAATAAACAAATTGAAAAGCAAATCAAAATTAATCTGCAATTTCTCTCGAGAAACCCTTTTATAAAAAATCGTATTGGAATTTTTAGCAATGAAGATTTTTTTAAAAAATTTAGCATTGCAGGCTCATATAAAATTCGATATATAGAGCAACTAGGGCAAGCAAAAAAATATTTTGAACAAAAAAAATATCGTTTTTTTTCAAAAGGTGGGTGGCGACATCAAGAAATTCACACTAGAGGGCCTAGATACATTATTGCAAATGACTTAGGATTTTCTGTTGTTCAAAAAATGAAAATATTGCAGGAAGATATTCTTGATGGTTTGGAATATTTGAAAAGCTATATTTTTTCGAAAACAAACCAAATAAATGAACTGGCACCTGTACTCGATTATATTAAGAATGCAATTATTACACTATTTAATGCCTATACAAACAGGGAAAAGTTGGGCCAATTAGAAACTACAAATCAAGTTTATCAACAAAATAAAAAAGCTCTTAAGCATTCCGCATGTGAGGCTACTTTTTGTTATTATCAATCTTTACTGAATTTAGTCACGGAGAATGACATCGATAACTTGTTGAAAAATGTCAAATCTGGACTTTTGCTATCAATAATCGAAAGTATAAAAACTGAATTTAAGGAGTTTAAGTTTTCGTCAAAGGCTGTGGTTCGCCCCGAAGCATCACATCCAATTATATTGATGAGTCATGTTCATCTTATAGTTGAGAGGCACCCAGATATTAATGTAGTATTCGGTTTGCCTTCGGGAGGTACAGAATTGGCCTGCTTAATTCATAAATACTACTTAACCAGGGGGGTTTCAAATGATCTTTTTTTTCTTCCCATATCACTACATTCAATTAAAAATCAAACAGCGACGACAATTAACTACAATAAAATTGTAGAAATTTTGCCTGACCTAAATTCGTTTCATTCATTAAAAGGACTGTTAATAGATGACAATTCAGCAACAGGTTCTACAATGAATATTGCCAAAGAAATTCTTTTGAAAAAATATCTGCATATTTCTCTCATATGTACTGTTGCTGAAGCCGATCTTACAAGAATTAAAATAAACATAGAGGATAAAGAAAAAGGGCATTCATTTGCAAACCCAATTCTATTTAATAACTCGGTTGGCGTCTTGCCTATTTCAAAGATAATTAATTCCAAACATGATTTGAAGGAGGTTTCTGAGTGTCGGTCTCTATATAGTTTTTATTTAAAACAAATAAAAAGGACTGACACATTAGTAAATCAAATAAAGATGGAGATCATTGCCGACTCGATTGAGGCCAAAACGGAGTTTATCTTACCAAAACTTAATGCTCATAATGCGATACTTACTTTTAAGCATACTTTTCTTTCAAATTTTTACGCGGTGCCAATAACGTATAAAGATAGGTACTACCCTTCTGTGGAGCATGCTTATTTGGCTCAGAAATTTAATGAGAAAGATTTAGCCAGTTTAAATTCAAAGCAAAAAAGAGAATTAAATGACATTTTAAAAATGAAGGGAATTATAATTCAGTTACACGATTTTAGAAATGCTTTCAAAGACATCAATTACGCTTCTGGAGTTTTAAAGAGATTTTCAAATAAACTTAAGAGTTGGGGGCTCGAGGTGTCTAATTGGGATGATCATAGGCTGGACATAATGATCGAGCTTTTATTGAAAAAATTTTCTAAACCTGAATTTATGAGTCTTTTATTGGAAACTGGAAATAAAGTTTTAATAGAAGGGAATACATGGAATGACACTTACTGGGGCGTTTGTGACGGAAGCGGAAAAAATTATTTAGGAAGAATAATAATGAACATTCGTAGGAAAATTATCAGAGGTGAGATTAGAACTGATGACACGCAACATGGCCCAGGATGAAATGCTCAAACTCATCCGACAATAATCAATTCACTCTTCATAAGAATTCCCCTTATCCTCATAAGCGAAAGGCTTTTCCTCTGAAGCGAAGCCTGTTTCTTCAGATGCGGAGAGCTGTTCTTCTTAAAAGTGCTGCTATTCTTCATAATCGAAAGGCATTTCTTCAGAGGCGAAGCCTGTTTCTTCAGAAGCGGAGAGGCTTTCTTCATACGCAAAGGCCTTTTCTTCCGAAGCGGAGACCATTTCTTCTTACGAAAAGAGCCGGTCTGTTACAGGTAAACCCTTATACCTTACTGTTAGGCTCAAAATTTTTTTAAAAAAACTTTGTGCTTCGTAAGAAGGAAAGGTTTGTATATAAAAACCAATATTTTATCGTTTTCAGTATCGTGTATACAAGGCTGTCAGCATTTGCTAACTGTTCATTCGTACACATCAGTACAAAAGTGCATACACAATAAAAACAGGCGGTTGATTGTTTTTGATGGCTGCCCCTATTGGGCACCGTTACTCATTAAACCCTTTATCTATGAAAGTGTTAACCATTACCAACGGCTTCGCCAAGATGAGCGATGCCAACCTTGACCTGAAGGCCAACCAAATTTACACGGCCATGAACGGCAATGCCAGTTTTCCCAATCCTGATCCTTCGATGGACGACCTGACGGATGCTATCAATGCTTACGCTACTGCTCTTAATGACAGTCGTGATGGCGACCGTCTGAAAGTGGCTATCAAAAATCAGAAACGGGAAGAACTGATCGACATCCTGCACCTGCTGGCAGACTTTGTTTTATTCAAGTCGGCCGGCGACAGTGTGGTGGCTATCAGTTCTGGCTTTACGATTGGCAAGCAGCCTGCACCCACACCGCCTATTACCAAACCGGATAACCTGCGCCTGCAGCAGGGAGATAACCCCGGCGAGCTGGTAGGCAAGGTAAACAGGGTGAAAGGTGCTATTGCTTACCTGTACCAGTATGCTACTGATGCGCAAATGGCGCAGGACAACTGGCAGTGGATAAGCTGCACCCGCAGCAGCTGCATCATTGCCGACCTGGTGCCTGGTACCAAGTACAATTGCCGGGTGGCCGCCATCGGCGTGAAAGAACAACTGGTGTACAGCGATGTGGTAAGCCGCATTGTGGCGTAAGTTGTTTTTTAGAAAAGTAAAAGGCCACCGGGGTGGCCTTTTTTTTATGGGCTGATGTGGGGTAAAGTAAAAAATACCATAAAAGGGTTATTGACTGCAGTGCCTTATCTGGCTAATTTCCGAATCAAAACCAAAACAAATTTTATGAAGAAGATATTTCTGTTACTTTCCTTTTGGGTTTCTATTAATTCATATTCCCAATTTGGGCTTGAAAATATCGGTGGAGATGTAAAAACTGCCGCAGATAAATTGTCGACTAGTTTGGGAGGTCAATTAGTACAAGCAATTGAGATTCTAAACTTGGTATTAAAAGAGCGACTTGAAGCAATTTTACAGCAACTGGATATGAATGGGAAGATTGACAATGTCAATCAGGCGTTAGGTAAAGAAGTTGCTGCATTAAGGGAGGATATTGATCGACTTTCAAATAATATTGTGATAGCATCAAATAGCATTCCACTATCAAAAAAAGTACCTCAAATTTCTGCATATAGCTATATCGACATTCCTACCGGAGTAAGAGTGATTGTAAAGGGAAATTTTTTGGCATTGCGTCAACAGGATGAGACCATTACAATACAAAGTAAATTAGGTAAGGAACTTGAGTATAATGAAAGGCTTAACAATTTCTTTACTTTTGATATTCCTCTTGAAAACCTTACCCAATTGAATAATTCTGTTTCTGATAATTACTTTGTACTTAAAATACCTTATCGAAAAGGGTTTAAAAATCGTATAGCAGCTTACACTATTAATATAAGGCGATTGCCATCAGCACTTGGAACTTTATTATTAACTCAGCAAAAAAAAGTAACTACATATGAGACCAAGGACATTGTTTCTCCAGAGATGAAACAAGAGTCTAACAATGATGATTTAAAAGGCGTTCTTCACTGCTGGGATGCAGATCCTGGTTGGTTTGTGAAAAAGGAATCTGTAGGGTATCGTCTCACGAGGGAACAAGGTAGAAAAGGCAAAGAGTGGTGGGATGATGGCAATCATAGCACAGATAAGAAGGCCTGTTTTGCTTTTACAACAATACATAAGGGATTTGGAAAATCAGGAAAAATATATTTTAATTTGACCTTTACCCAGTATCGGAACCTCGTTAGCCTTGTAATGGATACTTTAGTTAACTCCCAGATTAATTATACTGAATTAAGGACATTTGAGTTACCTGATGGAAATAGCTGGAAGGTAAAATTCCTTCAATTTGACGGTGAAGTATATGAATTCAATTCAAATTTCGAAACCAAATATTTTAAATTTACAAGAGAGGGAAATTACCTTGTAATGCGACAAAAAAAGTAGTTGTCCATATTTAATGACTTTCTTCAAAGGTGAGTCACTTTTATGAGGCTAGATAGAAATGACAAAGTGATTTTTATTATATTCAATATATCACCCAATATAATTTTATCAACCCCTCATCTTATTTTATGAAAGGAAGAATGCCTGAGTTTATCGCCGTATTATATGGAACAGTGCTTGGTGTTAGTTTTTTTAAAGCCTCTGAACGGCTTTTTGGCTCTACAGGAATTCTTGCCAAAGTAAGAGACGCCTACTTACTGGAGCATAATAAACAGGAGCCGGGAATTTTTAATATGCTGATTAACCGGGAGGTTCTTTTTGACTTTTTCTTTTTCCTAGTAACAATTCTAATTGTGGCCCACGACTGGTGGGCTTATCACAGCAGTTTTCAGGATAATAAAAAGAAGCCCTTTGTTTCATACATACCTCAAATGATCGGGTTGATCTTTATTGCCCAGATGTTTAATACCAGTACTAAAGAGTTGATAAGATACTGGTACGCCTTTGGCCTTTTATATACTGCTTGCAACATATTTAATTACCTGGTGGATATGAAAGCTTTTAAAAAAGGGTTTTTGAGCAGAGTGGGGGATTATCCGGCCCGTGGATCAGCATACATTGTTCATATCGGAATTATTGCCGCATTTATTTATTTGGCTCCTGAGAAGCCGGATACGCTTACCTGTTTTTTCTGGGTTATTGCTACAATTTTTTTGGTTGCTATTTTTTGGTTACTTAAATGGAAATTCGACAAGAAAGACACAAATACTATTTCTGCTGACTTTGAAATATCCGGAACAGCCGATCTGGAAAATGTAAAAGAATATTTACCACTTGAAATCAATAATATTCAACTCAACCCTTCAGCGGAAATAATTAAAAATTTAAAAATACTTGAGCGAATCAAGATGCAGGGTGACAATGCAGTTAACGATGATGTCGTGAAGGAAAATATGCCATATTATAACGAAGTTAAAAGTAACCCGGATAGTGCTATAAAAGGGCTGTTAAAATCTTTAATGGATTGATTTTTCTTTCTTCGATTGCCCGATGCGTGGAGACATGCATCATGGCTTTATTTTCCTCCATTGGCTTTTCGAAATTGCTCCAGGTGTTTGGCATAGTATTGTGCCCCTTTCTTGTAGCTTCCGCTCCAGAAATCGCATAAATACTGTGTTCCTGTTGCAGATTCTATAAGCCCAAACTTATAATCATAGGTTCCCCTTACTGCAGAGGGCATTTCCAGCACGGTAAGAACATAGACTTTGACTCCCTGGCTGTCACTGGTATTTTTACCATAACGGTCCGCCAGCATTTCGATCTTTCCGGAATACTCTTTCTCAAAAGCTTTAATTATACTCTCACTCACTTTTTTGCTGGATACAGCATGAGGGCCAAGAACCACTACTGTTTCTGTCTTTCCGAAGTCTTTCGGGAAATTAAATCCTTTGTCTTTCTGTGAATAACCGTTTACGGTAGCAACAAGAAATAGCGAAAGCAGGATTGATCTGATAAGATTGTTAGAGTGCATTTCTGTTAACTTTAGCAGATTGAAAGTTAGTATAATTTTTCTTTCCCTGTTATGCTGAGTTTACATCTAAGCAAGGCTGCCCCGGAAGTTAACCATCCGGTATTGCAGAAATTCTTTAACTTTCATCAGAAACATTAAATCAACAACAATGGCAAAATCTGCAACAGACCTAGTTAAAGAGGCCAAAGCTCAAATCGACAATTTAACACCGGCACAGGTAAAAGAAGAATTGGCAAAAGGAAATGCCACCCTTATTGACATCCGGGAAGCAGAAGAATTAAAAGTGAATGGCCGCATTGATGGTTCAATTCTTGCACCCCGCGGCATGCTGGAATTTTATGCGGATGAAACCACGCCTTATCACAAACCAGAATTTGACCGCAACAAAAAGCTGATACTGCACTGCGCTTCCGGTGGCCGGTCAGCCCTTGCAGCAGTTGCGCTGAAGCAAATGGGCTACACTAATGTTTGCCATTTGGATGGTGGTATCAAAGCATGGAAAGAAGCGGGATTGCCCGTGCAGGCTGATTGATATTTTTTTTTCACGCCGTGGTTGGTGTGCTGAGCTTGTCGAAGTATCTTCATCACCCACATGAAGTAAGGACTAACTTTATCTTACTATAAAACCTGGTTGATAGCTTTCTCGAATTCTTCCAAAGAAAAAGGTTTTTCCAAAAAAATATCAGCTCCGTTTTCCAAAGCCACATCCCTGGCAGCAGCTAGACCGGAGATCATGATTATCTTAATAGCAGGATGCTTTTTCTTTATATAGCTGATGAAATCAACCCCAAATCCATCGGGAAGTTTATTGTCCAATATGATCAGTGAAGGTTCGTGTTGCTTTAAATATTCTTCAGCTGCTAAAAGGGTATTAACATAATCAAGCTGGAATTGTTTGTCACTAAAAATCATGTTCAACACTAATCCCATTTCACCTTCATCTTCAACAACGAGGACTTTTTTCTCCAGTTTGTCTTTTACTGTTGCTGTGTTTGGCATAACGCTTTTTTTAGGGTTAATGAGTATTGATTCTTTTAATACAGGCTCACGGATACACTAAATTGAAGTATAGCAAATTGCCTGCCCAATTTCCGCCCTGGCAGGTGATCTTCAAAATATAACCTGCCGGCAGGCAGGCAGGCAGGCCGTGGTTGGTGTTTCCACCAACCATAGCAATACATTTAATAAAACTACTAAAACACAAAGACATGGCTTCCAGCAATCACTCAATTCAATAGTACTTATCTAAAAATCCCCCTTTTACAGGATAGGGTGGTCTCCGTAATGAACGGATATTTGGAAAACTGCACACAATGAAAAAGTATATTCTCATTACTGTCCTGAGCCTGGTAGCTTATACAGGCTTTTCACAATCTGCTTTCGGTATTGTAAGTTACACATTACCTGAAGGCTGGTATGCTAAACAAACCGGCGACAATACAGAGTTGCTGAAAAAGGGAATGGAGAGTGCCAATTGTAAAATTGTATTCTTTAAACCTGTAAAGATTGTTACTGACACCGAACCCATTTATACTAAATACCGGGAAGAGTTGGTACGCAGCTCAAGGCTAGAAATCACCTCCAGCTCTGCGGTACAAAAGCAGTATGGTCCTGGCTGGACAAGTTTTTCAGGTTTGCAAAATATTGGTACAAAAGGCTCTGCTTACAGGATTGCGTTTTATTCCATTTCAGATACAAAACAAACAATCTTTTTTGCTGTTTATTCAACCGGCGAGGAGCTATGTGCAAATGAGCTTGACGTTATCATACAAACTATCAACCTCACAGAATTAAGTGCTGCCCAGTCAGGTGATAAGACAAAGGCGGCTAAAAGAAAGATCCGTTTGTTGCCACTAAAATCGCTAAAACCCCTGGTTAATAGTTAGTGAATTAATCTTCTTAGCATTGGTTAGTGTATGTAAAAAATACCCTGTATGTGTCACTCGCCGTGATAAATAGTGCCCGATACATATCAACCCACATCCGAATAATACCGGATACTAAACGAATTCCTGTTTTTTTAGAGGTACTGTTACCTGTACAATGGTACCGGCATTTTTTTCTCCCCTGATTATATAATCGCCACCCATTATAGAAGCTCTTTCTTTCATACCCAAAATTCCAAGGGTTTTCTTTAATGCCGCTTCTTTTTCATCATACCCCTTGCCATTGTCGCTTATCGTCAGGATTATATTATCATCTTTTGTCTCAACAATTACATTTAACATTGTAGCTTCTGAATGCCGTCCTGCATTGGTCAGCGATTCCTGGAAAATCCTGAATAAACCCGTCTTTGTACTCCTGCTTAATGCAGGTTCGTTTTCAGGGCCGGAAAAAAAAGTATCTATCCCGGAACTTTTACCGAACTCTTCAAGATGCGTTTCAATGGTAGCAAGCAAGCCGAGGTCATCAAGTATGCTGGGTCTGAGTTCTTTTGAAATTCTCTTTACGGTGCTGATCGCTTTATTAAGCAATGTAAACAGGTTAAGCATTTTCCCGTTTAAAGCTTCATTCTGATTATCCAGCCTGTCACGAAGCCAGCTCATATCCATTTTTATCACAGTAAGTTGCTGCCCGAGTTCATCATGTATTTCCCTTGCCATAGAAGTTCGTTCTTCTTCCCTTATGTTCTGCAGGTGATCACTAAGCCGGCGTATAGCCTGGTAGGATTCTTCCAGTTTTAACCTTGAGTCCACCAGTTCTGTTACATCAACATGATGGATAACTGCCATCGTATTGTCATTCACGAGTTTCATTACCCGGTACAAAAACCATTGAGTCCTGCCGGGTATATAGCTGGGATATTCCAATTCAAAATATTTTTCCTCATTTCCCAAAACAGAATTAATTCCAGCCAATACCTGTTGTGCCATATCATTTCCTTCAGCAGCAGATTTTTTACAAATATCCAGGTAATTCATTCCTTTCCCGGTTCTGTCAAGCACATTGGCTGCATCGGTAGTAGCGAAATTTTCCCAAGCCTGGTTTACCATAATGATTTTTCCATCCTTATCAATCACCGCCAGGGATGATCTGAGTGAAGACAGGATAGCCTGGACAAATTTTTCATTTTCCCGGCTCAACTTATAAAGTGATTCTTTTTCAAATTCTACTTTGCTCAGTTTGGCGATACCGATGCGGTACATCAGTAAAAAAATAATTATAAATGAAAAGATCATTATGCTGATGCCGAAATTGAGATTATAATAACCAGCCCGGCGGCCCAGCAGGCTTAACCCGCCTACAATAAAAAATATAAAAACCGTAAAAATTGTTTGCCACCCGCCTACCTGTGCTGCTTTTGAATTTTGATAAAATACAGACAGAAAACCTGTTTCAGGCCTTGCAAACAAAAAGGCCATTGAAAGAAGAAATAAACAAAGGGAGGTTACAAAGGATGCTTTTGAAAATCCAGTTACTGAATAAAGCTCCTTTGCATTATAGATATGCCCGATAAGGGTAACCAGGGCGCCAATAAAAATAATAATACACAAAAAATCTGCTATATACTTAATCCATTTCCTGGTAGACGAGAATGTTAATAAGGAAAAGCCAAAAAATAAAAATGCCAAAGAACCGGTCACCGATATGCCGCTGGATAAAAATTTCTCATAGGCGTATTTATCTATAAACAAAAGTTTGCCGATTGGCGACTGCCAGTTGAAAGCATATTCTGTTAAAGAGAGGATGCCTACAAATAAGACTAAATATGCAAGGAACCTTGAAAGACTCTTTTTGCCTTTTGTTCTTAACAACAGGGCAGAGCCAATATATAGTACAACAGCAGAAGAGGTGGCTATCATATTCCGCCAGTCCTGGTTAAAACTTAACAACTCAGGAATACCAAATACCCATCCAATAAGTGCGATAATTGCAATACCCATCGCTCCAAAAGCAAATAAAACTGTGCTGCGGGTTGTGTTAAAAAAATGGCTTTCTGTGAATAGCATGCTATGATTTCATTGGCTTACTTCATAAGCTCAACCAACTATCATAATGTATATATGCCCGGGACTTTCCGGGTAGTAATCAATCAGAGCCTTGAAGTAAGAAGTACTTAAGATAAGGAAAATTTGAATAATCCCCTTCGTTGCAATACGTTGTATTCTGCCATAAAGCTGTTAATTCACCACTTTAAATGCCACATTCTGTGCCAGTTATTTATAGCCGTTGTTGTAAAATCTGAGATTACTCATTGTTGTCAGGTTGTGGGTGCCGGCTTAAAATAATGAGGGTTTTGCTTCGCTTATCTTTGCCCGAAAATTTATACAATGGAACTCGGCATCGGTATGTTTGGCGATAATCATTATGATAAGGATGGCAAACCGCAATCTGCGGGTCAGCGTTTACGGGAACTGATCGAAGAAATAAAGCTGATGGATGAAGTGGGGCTCGATTTCTTTGGCATCGGTGAGCATCACCGTCCCGATTATGCTGTATCAGCACCGGAGATAATACTGGCTGCTGCTGCAACGGTTACAAAAAATATCAAACTCGGCAGTGCGGTGTCTGTTTTAAGTTCATCAGACCCTGTGAAACTCTACCAGAGTTTTGCAACGGTAGATCAGTTGAGTAACGGAAGGGCCGAGCTGATGGCGGGCCGTGGTAGTTTTATAGAATCATATCCGCTGTTTGGTTACAACCTGGATGATTACGATGAACTGTTTGAAGAAAAGCTGGAGCTGCTATTAAAAATAAATAAAGAGAATCCTGTCACCTGGAAAGGAAAATTCAGACCTGCATTAAAAGCGCAGCAAGTATTGCCCCGTGCTGTTGATGATCATCTGAATATATGGATAGCTGTCGGCGGCACACCGGAAAGTGTATTGCGGGCAGGCCGGCATGGCTTGCCTGTGATCTTTGCTATTATCGGCGGCAACCCCGCACAGTTTAAACCCTTGTTTGAGTATTACCGGAAAGTGTACGATCATTACGGTCATGACAAAAACAAATTCCAGGTGGGTGTACATATGCATGCTTTCTTTGGTGATGATAGTCAAAAAACAGCTGATGAATATTATCCCATCTACTCATCACAGATGAACAGGGTAGGAAGTAGCCGCGGCTGGCCACCTTACCAGCAGCAGCAATATGATATGGGTAGAGGAAAGAATGGACATTTAATAATTGGTGATGCCAGCGAAGCGATAGATAAAATTTTATGTATGCAGGAGCTTTTTGGTCTTACCCGTTTTTCAGCACATATGGATGTGGGTGGACCATCACATGCTTCTTTGATGAAATCAATAGAGATATATGGAACTAAAATCGCTCCGAAAGTGAGGGAGGCGTTGAAGAGCTAACGATGAATGTTATTGCCGGCAAATTATTATTTACCCGTCAAAGTGAAATTATACCGCTTCGTGGTTTTTCGGGCAGTACCGGTACTTGTCAGCACCGGGTTCAGTCGGGGTGTTGAAATACTGAGCCGCTCTTTTACCTGGTCAGCAAGAAATTTATTCTCCGGAGTTACGAACACATTTGTAACAGTTACCTGCCCGTCTGTAGCAATGGTATAATCAACCAGCACATAATAATCTCCTTTTTTCACTTTTTTCCCGTTCATCACTTCGGCATTCAGCGTACTGATAACCGTATCCACAAATTCTTTCCACAGTTTATTGTTGTCTTTTACGGTCGTAGCATTATCAGCAGGGCCTGTTGCAGGCATGGCTACAGAATCTGTCATCGCCACCATTTTATTTCCGGAAGAATCTGTAACAACAGGTTTTACTTTAACCTTTTCAGGCTCTGCCGGTTTTTTGGTGGTAGTATCTATTTTGGCAGACAGGTCGTCTGTTTTCCTTACTACACTGCCGGTATCTGATTTCAGTTTTCCTTTATACAGCAGGTCTTTTAGTGTTTGTGCCTGCATAGTAAAGCTGCTTGCCAGGAGTGCCAGAAGAAAAATCTTTTTCATCTTGTATTCTTTTAAGGGGAATAATGTCTGCTCACCCTGCAAGTTAAGGATCAAAAACGTTAGCATCTTCATAAAGCCGGTAACGGTTGCCTGCAAATAAAAGAAATGCTATTTTCACAGGGCACACAGCAGTTTAAACAATTTATGGGGAAAAAGATATTACACAAAGACAGTGAATTCGTTGTAGGCGAAGAAAAAGTGATTAACTATGCGATGGCCGTTTTCTTTTTTGCACTCTTTCTATATGGAGTAATAGATGCTGTTAAACGCCGCTTTATCAATATCGATTACCAGAGTTATGTTTTTGCACTGGCCATTATCCCGGCTATTTATTGTATCCGGCGGGCAAACAACAACAAGGTGTATATCCGGATCAATAAAACCGGTATCTATTACCAGGAGGAACTCCTGACCAGTTGGGCAAACTTTCATAACGCATTTATTGATCAAAAAGAAAAGAACGGTTTTTTTAATATCAAGGATAATTTTCTGCTGGTAGTGGAATACCGGAAGGAGGGGCAAAAAGAAGGATTCCGCAAAAAAATACCCCTGACGAATACCCAGAATAAATCGGAAGAAGAAGTAGTGGAAGCGGTTAAATTCTTCTGGAATGAATACAGGATGAATGGCCGATTGTGAAAT
Source organism: Chitinophagaceae bacterium (assembly GCA_016786885.1). Lineage (GTDB taxonomy): Bacteria > Bacteroidota > Bacteroidia > Chitinophagales > Chitinophagaceae > JJ008. Next base: position 40,997 of record JAEUVO010000076.1, read on the forward strand.
GCAGGCCACATTATTTAGCGCAGTATTTACTCCACTTTTGTTTCGGGCGGTAATGGCCTGAATGATAAATGATGTAGTTTCAAATAAACAAAACAGCCAGTATGCAAAAAAGAAACCTTTCTTTCCTTAAAATTATAAAAGCCGGATGTTTAGTCTTATTACTGGCACTGGTTAAGAATAACCCCTTGCCGGCACAAACAACAATTGCAAAAAGGGTACCGGTAATAGAACTAAAAGGCAATGCTTTTGAAAGAGGTTTGCAGCATGGTACACTATTGAAAAAAGAGATTGCGGCAGTATTTATAAAATGGAAAGCGAATATCCGCAGGATGGGAGTAACAAACCCTGATTCATTGCTTAATGCTTTTATAATGGCCACTAATTTTGAACCAGCCATTAAAAAATATACTCCTGCCATGATCGATGAACTGAAAGGAATTGCTGAGGGTTCTGGTCAACCTTATGCTGATGTATATGCCTTTCAGTTAGTGGATGAATTTTGGGTGTACCTCGATAAAAAGTATAATGAAGGAAAGCATCATTGCAGCGGAATAGGTGTGCCGGCCACAGCTAATCATCCGGCCTATATTGCGCAAAACATGGATCTGGAAAATTATATGCATGGCGGTCAGGTGTTGCTGCACCTTGCTGCTACGGATAAAGAACCGGAGCAGTATATATTAACCTGCGCAGGGCTGGTGGCATTGAATGGAATGAACGCTTCAGGGATTGGTATGTGCATGAACACACTGATGGAATTGCAGGCTTCTGCAGATGGGCTGCCCGTTGCCTTTGTGATCCGTGGTGTGCTGAGCCAGCAAAAAGGAAAAGATGCATTGGCTTTTTTAAAGACAGTAAAACATGCATCCGGGCAAAATTATATTTTAGGTATCGTGGATAGTGTGTATGATTTTGAGGCATCTGCCAACCAGGTGGTTCGTTTTCTGCCAAAAGCAGAAGAAAGTTCTATGGTATATCATACCAATCATGCATTGGCCAACCATGATGTGAAACTTTGGCACAAAGACGCTTTTGAAAAAAGACTGAAAGGAGAACATACCCAGGACAACAGTGTAGTTCGTTTTGTGTCACTACAACAACGACTGAATCAACAACCTGCTGCTGTTTCTGCCGATATCATTAAAACAACATTACGGTCTAAGGATAACGCAAATAATCCCGTCTGTGTTACTTATAAGGAAGGTGGCTGGGGATTTACCTTTAGTTCTATTTTGTTTACACTTGGCGGTAAGCGGTCGGTTCAGCTAACGTATGGTTCGCCGGATGAAGCTGAGTATGTGGAATATCTTTTTACAAACCAGAAATGATTTTTTACAATGCCGGCAGGTATTATTAGAAAGCAGCATCAATGAATAAATAGTATAAGGAGTATCATAGTATTTTGATAATTGCTTTTGAACTTACAGGCAAATAAATCAGGATACCATCACCTTATGCATACACGAAATCAGCACCTCCTAATTAATCACTTTAAATGCCACACTCTGGGTAAGTAATTTGTACCCATTGTTCTCATATACCCTGAATATATACTCACCAGCTCCATACCGGGGACTTGTAAATGTAAGTGTGCCTTCTTTCAGGCCGTTGGTGTATTTCCATTCTATATATTCATTGGCATGATAGGCCTTCGCCCCGTAAATCCCGACCCAATCCGCTTTAAAGCCAGGTAAATTTTTAAATCTCACTACAATAGGTTCTCCCACTTTGTAGGTTGTTTTTTCAGCATAAAGCCTGGGAGAAGTTGTGTCTGCAACAGGTGGAGGAGTTACCGGTGGATTTTGAATGGTCGGCTGCCCCTGGAAGGCTGTCCATTTATATACTATGGTACGTTCAATGAAGCTCTGCTCATTTCCGCCACTAAGAGTAAAAGTAAGACGGAGATAAGGATTCTTAGTTCCATCCCTGTTTATACCCGGCTGCTTAGGAACATCAAAAGAACCTACCATCACAGCAGATCCATTCGGTTTAGCACTTTCATCTCCGCTTTTGCCTGATTCAGGTTTCATAAACCTCCAGATTCCTAGCATTGCATAAGCTGTTACGCCACTATTTTCTGCGCTAAGGTTATTGATCACTCCCCGGATCGTTACTTTCTCACCGGGTACCAGGGTGGCAGGCCCTTTCTGATTTTTCCAAACCCATGCCACATGGCCACGGTATAAATGGCTTTTACGGTCAACATTAGAATAATAGTTGAATTCAAATGTCATTCCCATATCATCTGCTTTCCCGCTGAAACTGCAATTGGGTAAACACCTTGCTTTCTGATCCTGCAGGTTGGTCATTCTTTCATATACTTCTGATCTTTCCCATAGCCCCACCTGTTGCGCTGTGGAGATTGTGGGAAATACAAACATCAATGGGATTGCATACCATTTCAGCAGCAATTGCTGCAGCTTAGATATAGCTTTCATGTTATGTGGTTTTACTTTCTTTTTCAAGCTACGACAAGAGGCGGGCCGGCAGAATGATACTTGTTATAGTACCAACTGATTAATGTCAAAAGAGGACTTACAAGCATAGCTGTCCGTAGTTGTATAAACGACTTATTTTTACTGCATGGCTTCATTATCCATCCACGATCTGAAACAAGAACTCCTCACACTAAAACCTGTGGAACTGACCAGTTTATGCCTCCGCCTGGCAAGATTTAAGAAAGAAAATAAAGAGTTGCTTACCTACCTGTTATTCCAGGCACAGGATGAAGAAGGGTATATTAAAACAGTGAAGCAGGAGATAGAAGAATTGTTCGGCACAGTCAATCTTACCCAGTTATATTTTGCCAAAAAAACACTGCGGAAGATAGTGCGGGTCATTAATAAACATTCCCGGTACAGCGGCAATAAACAAACAGATATTGAACTCCGCATCTTTTTTTGTCAGCAGTTGAATGAATCGGGTATTCCCTTTCGCCAAAATGCGGTGCTGAACAATCTTTATAATGGCCAGCTAAAAAAGATCAATACACTTATGGCTTCACTTCATGAAGACCTGCAGCATGATTACCAGAAGGAGATCAGCCAGCTTTGAATAACCCGGTTATTTTTTACTGATGCGGTACATATTTCCCATATCAGTTACCGCATATAACATACCGTTATGATATGTGACATCACGGAAACGTTCTGCTTTATCCGCCAGCAACCGCTCTTCACCCACTACTTTATTATTTACAATCACCAGCCTGGCGATATGGCCACTGCTGAGACCGCAGATAAAAAGATTGTTTTTCCATTCAGGGATTGTATTGCCCCTATAAAAGACCATTCCTCCCGGGGACAGTACCGGATCCCAGTAATATACCGGCTGCTCCATACCTGCTTTTTGTTGTAAGGCATCACCAACTTTACCACCGCCGTATTCAATGCCGTAAGTGATGATGGGCCAGCCATAATTTTTTCCTGGCTTGATAATATTAAGTTCATCGCCGCCACGGGGGCCAAATTCTGCTTCCCATAATTCACCTGTCACCGGGTGAATATCCAGGCTTTGTGCATTGCGGATACCATATGCATATATTTCTGGCATTGCACCTTTTTGATTGATGAAAGGATTACCGGGTGCCGGTTTACCATCTTTGGTTATTTTAAATATTTTCCCCAATCCCGAGGATAGTAATTGTGCCTGAGCTCTGCCTTCAAGAATGGAACGTTCACCAGTACTAACAAAGAGATGCCCGTTTTTATCAAAAATCAATCTCGATCCAAAATGCAGGCGGCTGTTCAAAGCTGGTGTGGCCCGGAAGATCACAACAGGGTTATCAATTTTCCCTTCTGCTTCATTCAGTTGACCTTTGGCGACAGACATCAGGTTGCCTCCTCCATATTTTTCTGAATATGACCAGTAAATGGTTTTATTTGTATTGAAAGATGGATCTAATGCCACATCTAATAATCCTCCCTGCCCGCCATCATCTACAGAAGGGAAACCAGTAATTTTCTTTACCAACTCACCGCTGGCTGCATGTATCTGCATAAACCCTGACTTCTCAGTAATGAGTAAACGTCCGTCGGACAGGGGAATAATGGCCCATGGCCGTCCTAGTTTTTCTGCGATCTTATCGACCTTATATGGGATTGCTGTTTTTACAGCACCGATCCTTGTTTGTCCGGCAAAAGCAGGCTTGTAATTAGAATTTGCTTTCTGTGTTTCCACTGGTGGCAGTTTAGCAGTATCTGCACTGATGATAGTTCCCGGGGCGGCATTATTGCTGCTGTTGTTTGCACAACCAGGAACAGATATAAAAACAGAAAGCACAGTTATGCATAAAAAAAATTTTGCCTGCATAGGTATTTCTTTAGAGGTGAAAGGTAAAAATAAACAGATTTTCCATTGCGTCATGAAAGAAGTCAATCTTTTCGCCTAAATATAAAATTATATGAATGGTAACAGTATTAGTATTCCTGTTGAATAATTTACAGTACCAAAATCAATCATATGTTTACGCCTTCATTTCGGTTTTTTTTCCTGGCAGGTATGCTGCTTTTGTTTTTTGTAACGGCCACTGCCGGTAATAGCTATGCACAGTCAAAAGATGAAAAGAAAATACTGGCTGTATTGCGGCTTGAGGAAGAGTATTGGAGCAAAGGGGATATTGATGGCTACGTAAGCCTTTATGCTCCATTGGACTCCACCCGGATGATACTGAGTAAGGGAGCTGCTTATGGCAAGGATAATATTCTGGCTTTTTATAAAAAATACTGGCCAAAAGAAAAAATGGGACAACTGGTGCTGGATGGAGAGAATATGGAAAGACTATCCCGCAGATTCTATTATGTTACCGGTTATTTTCATGTAAAATATCCTGACGGAAAAACAATTGATGGCCGCTATTCCAGCCTGATGATAAAAATTAAAGGCAAATGGTACTTGTATACGGATCACTCCGGGTAGCAGTTGGGCTTAGTGAACTGTATTCGTACAATCGTAATAAAATTAAAAGAGGCCTCTATAAAAACACCGGGTTGCGGTGGGGAAGTATATTCCGTTACTTTATTGCTGTTCCTGATTCTTTTGTAATTTTCTGAAAAATCTATTTTGCGAACCCGGTTCTATATACCACATGTGCAGCTACAGGAGTTTATACAGTGCATCATGGTGATTCATGTTTGCATGGAACCAGGCAGTACACCTGTAATTTGCCCATATCCGCCAACGCCACAAAATTCTCTCTTTTTTTATATTGACGATCCGATCAAAGTACAAATGGACGAAAGAACAGGGTTTATTGAGCAACAACGCAGTGTGATAGTTGGCCCGCAGCTGACTCGTGTAATGATTGATATTAATAAAAGTCATAAGGCTGTACGGGTTGGGTTTCATCCCGGAGGTCTGCACCGGTTGCTGGGTGTATCAATGGCAGAAATGATCGATAAAAGTTATGATGCCGTCAACGTATTTGGCAACGAAATGAGTGAATTGAACAACAGGCTGCAGGAAGCAACCGGTTTTGATGAAATAAAAGATCTTGTTGAAGGGTTCCTTTTAAAAAGAGTAGCAACATTAAAACAGGCATTACCATTTGATAGTGCTATACTGGAATTACTCCGGTCGAATGGTAATATATCAATAGAAAAAATTGCTTCTCTTGCTTGTCTTAGTCTGCGCCAGTTTGAAAGAATAAGCAAAGAAAGAATAGGGCTGCCTCCAAAATTATTTGCCCGGTTGGTAAGATTTTCTAAAGCATACCGGCTAAGGGAAAATTTTCCTCACTGGAACTGGACACAGATCGCTTATGAATGTGGTTATTTCGACCAGATGCATTTTATACGGGACTTCAAACAATTTGCTGGTGTGGCACCCGGTATCATTGAAAAGGAATTGAACAATACTCCTGTTCGTCTGCAGGCAGGCCTGCGTCTGTAATTGTCGCTTTTATACTATTTATTGTCTTTTGCTGCTTCGAAATTTGGATCAAATTCAGCAGTTATGCCACATTCTTTTTATTTTGTATTTATCACCTTATTTATTATCGTTTCATCTACGGATGGTCAGCAGTATGATCAGCTTATATCACTAAAAGATCATACCGCCCGGGTGTATTTCAGCAAAGGGCATGAGCAAAGGGCTTTATCTGTTGCCGACCGGGTTGATAAAGCGATTGACTTTCACGAGGAGTTACTGGAGTTCAGGCCATCGGTTACATTGCTGGTGCTGAGCGCAGCTGACTGGAGTAAATACACCTCGTTTCCTGTGTATGGTATGCCACATTACAATGATGATAAAACACTAATCATTGCGGCAGAAGACAACCCGTTCTGGAAAAGCTTTATACCTCCTCTTGAGCAATTGCCAAAAGAGTTGAGAGAACAGGTTCAGACGGTATACCGGCGCAATGATGGCAGCCTTAGCATGGAAGCTTTCTTTGATTTGTTGGCTTTGCATGAACTGGGCCATGCTTTTCATTTTCAGGCAGGGCTTATTATGCAGCGTAAATGGATGGGTGAATTGTATGCAAATATTCTATTGCACACCTATATTGCCGAAAAGGAGCCGGAACAATTAGCTGCTTTAACGCTTTTTCCCAAAATGGTAATAAATGGAGGAACAAAAGAGTATACTTACACTTCTCTTACTGATATTGAAGAGCGGTACGATGAAATTGGACAGCGTTATCCCAAAAACTACGGATGGTATCAAAGCCGTTGGCATGCGGCAGCGGCGGGAATTTATGATAAAGAAGGAAAACAAGTTTGCCGCAAACTCTGGGTTGCAATGAAGGAGAAAAAGGAAATATTAACAGATGAGCAATTGATCCTATTTTTTGAAAGAGCTGGAGCTGTTACAGTGGCAGATATGATGCGCTACTGGGAGAGAGATATGATAAAGTAAGTGAACAAACGTTACATCTCAAATTCCCAAACCGTTCTGTAGCTGCCATGCTGCTCAACATAGGAGAGAAATTCATGATAGAATTTATCAGCTCCGATCGTGGCGCTGTCCCCAATAATAAATAGTTTTTCTTTGGCTCTTGTTATGGCTACATTCATCCGGCGGTAGTCTTTCAAAAAGCCAATATCACCATCGTCATTGCTCCGGACAAGTGATAGAATGATATTCTCTTTTTCCTGCCCCTGGAAACTGTCAATAGTACTGATGCGGATTTGTTTGGGTAAAACTTCTTTGGCAGCGGCCACCTGGCCGGAGTAAGGGGAAATAAAAGCAGTAGATGCCGGTTCTAATAATTCTTTTTCCAGTAACTGAAGTACAATATTTAATTCTCCTTCATTTTGCAAACTCACTCCATCAGGGCCATGCTTTTCATTATAACCCGAACCCGCCGTATCAATAAAACTGAGATGAGTGCCGGTATTGCTAAGATGTTCCGCTGTATGCAACAGGCTGTTATAAAAATACTGGCTGCTGAAACCGGCAATAGATTGCCGCATTCGGTATTGTGTATTGAGCAGGTGTATATTATTAGTATGACCAATAGCAATTTCAAGAATAGAATTATTAAACCCGAGTACGGCAGCTTCATTACTTAGTACCGTTGGCGGAAGTTGCCAATGATCGCCGGCCAGTATGATCTTTTCTGCAAAAGGGAAAATGCACCAGGCCAGCGGTTCAATGCACTGACCGGCTTCATCAATCACCAATGTTTTAAAATGCAGTTGATCGATCTGTGCATCATACAGGCCAATAGGAGTGCCTGCAATTACTTCGGCCCCCTCAAAAAGTTTTTCTTCGTTATAGTATTGTAATTTTTTTATTTCGGCCCTGATATTTTTCACTTCTTTAAATAAAAGATTTCGCTGCTCTCTTTCGGCCTTACCAAAGCTTCGTTTATATTTAATTGCCATCCTGCGGAATTCCTCCGCTCTTATTTTCAATTGTTTTATCTCTTTTTGCTGCTTGCTGTTACTTAGTTTCCCTTCAGGTGTATGAGAGAATATTGTTTCATCCACTTTGCTGGTATTACCAACCCTAAGAAGTTTTACTCCATTTTGAATGAGCTCTTTCGAAATATTATCTACAGCCGTGTTGCTAGGCGCTGATACCAGTACTTTTTCTCCTGCCCTGACAAGCTGAACAATCGCTTCGGTCAATGTTGTCGTTTTGCCAGTACCTGGCGGGCCATGCACAATTGTTAGTTGCTCATTTTGCACACAGGCAGCTACAGCTTCTTGCTGGCTTTTATTCAGCTTTTTATTAATAAAAGGAATAACATCAGCTTTTGATTTATCTGGAGAGGAGGGTGCGGGTAGCTTTTTTTCTTCATGTAATTGCTCAAAGAGTCTGAAAAGTGGTTTATTACTTTCCAGATCATTCATCACTTTCTTCATAATGGTCGTAGTTCGGGTGTCAGGAGCTAATTTGATTCCCACAGCATCATCTTCTATCCAGTCAGGAAAATCGGGAGCAAACAACCTGAACTCTCCATTTTTCCCATCAAGACTGATCAAAACTCCTTTTACAGGTTCTTCCCCTGCAATAAAACATTCGATCGCCGCACCATCCTTAAACATATTGGCTTCCGGCGGGAAGCTGAGTTTGAAACTTATCTCTGGATAATCAGCATACCCAAAAGTTTTCCTGGTAACGATCAGCGGATGCAAGGCAAGACCTTCCGCTTTCAGTTGCTTAAGAGTGTGTTGCTGGTCAAGACTATAACGCTGTACCTGTTCCTTTTCTTCCAGGCTGACACATTTAAGTAATATTTGGATATGCGGATGCATGTGGTGAAAATAGGGAGTAAGACGGGTATAAAAAAATCAGGACAGATGATACTTACTCATCTTAAAAAGAGTAGCGTTGAAGAGCATTGCAAAAATGAATAAATCAACTTTAAATAAAAACAAGAACGATATTATATGAAGGAGAAGAGACACTAAATCCGGGAATGATATTATGTTTTTTCAAACGGGTCATTAATTCTCAGGAAAGATGAATATTTTTATTCATTAAAGATCGGGTTATGAAATTAGTATATATGTTGACATTGTTCGTTAGTATCGCCATTTCTCTGGGTTTTAGTACTTACACAGATAAATCATTTGAAAACACTCAACAGGTCATTGCCCAAAACATTATCACCGGGGCTGAACAGACTGAAAAGTATATTCCTTATTTGAAAGGTAAAAGAGTAGCAGTACTGGCTAATCCAACAACTGTTATAGGGCCGAAGCATTTAGTGGATAGCTTACTTTCAATTGGAATTAATATCGTAAAAGTATTTGGCCCTGAACATGGCTTTAGGGGTAATGCCAGTGCAGGTGTAAAGGTGAGTGACGAAAAAGATCCCACAACAGGTGTAAAAGTAATTTCCTTATATGGCCCGAAGCGAAAACCGACAAAAGATGACCTGGCTGATGTGGATATAATGATTTTTGATATACAGGATGTGGGATGCCGGTTCTATACCTATATCAATGTGTTGAGCCATATCATGGAAGCATGTGCAGAGAACAACAAGGAGTTGCTGATACTGGACAGGCCAAATCCAAATGGTTACCTGGTAGACGGCCCCATACTTGATATGAAGTATAAATCAGGGATCGGCATGTTTCCCATACCCATTGCACACGGAATGACCATTGGAGAATTTGCGCAAATGATCAATGGAGAAGAATGGCTGCCAGGTAAAATGACCTGCCGGCTTAAAATGATTCCGGTAGCTAACTATACTCATGATATGCCTTATACACTGCCTGTAAAACCTTCGCCAAACCTGAATACGCAGCAAAGTATCATGCTGTATCCTTCCACTTGTCTTTTTGAAGGAACGATACTCAATCATGGCCGGGGCACCTATTTCCCTTTTACTGTAATGGGAAGTCCTTTACTGAAAGATAAATTCAGCTTCTCTTATACACCTGTTAGTATTCCCGGAATGAGTGAAACACCGCTTCATATGAACCTGGTTTGCTACGGCCTTGATCTTCGTAATTATGATATCAGTGAATTACGAAAGTCTAAACGGATCAATATTCAGTGGATGATAGATATGTATAACGCCTACCCGGATAAAGAGAAATTCTTCGACAGAAGTTATAGTAAAGAAATGGGGGATATCAATAAACTGGCTGGTGTGGCTTCTTTCAGAGAACAAATTATCGCCGGTAAATCTGTGAAAGAGGTACAGGACTCATGGGAGCTCGGGCTATCACGGTATAAAACAATGCGGAAAAAGTATTTGTTGTATCAATAGTTTATTTTCAGACATGGCTTTTTTAGATGTAAGAGGAATCAGCAAGAAGGGGAGTGACAGTTTTTCCGTACATAATATTACGTTCTCACAACACCTATTTCAGAATATTGCCATTGCTGGTGAAACTGGTTCTGGTAAAACAACACTTCTTAAACTGATCGCAGGGTTGGTGCAACCAACTGAAGGAGAAATATTATTCGAAAGTAAAAAAGTGATTGGTCCAGACGATCAGTTACTTCCCGGCCACCCTGCTATTGCATACCTGAGTCAGCATTTTGAATTAAGGAATAATTATTGGGTGCATGAGTTGCTCGAAATGGCCAATAAGCTCGATGAAAAAGAAGCTCGTAAAATCTTCAAAATTTGCCAGGTGGAGCATTTGTTACATCGCCGTACTGACCAGCTCTCTGGCGGAGAGCGGCAACGTATTGCCCTGGCAAGAGTGTTAATTACGTCTCCAAAGTTATTATTACTCGATGAGCCATATTCTAACCTTGATGCAATACACAAGAATATTATCAAATCAGTTATTTATGAAATAGGAGCAAAGCTGAGCTTATCCTGTATTCTTGTTTCGCATGATGCACCAGACATTCTTTCCTGGGCTGATAGCATACTGGTGATGAAAGACGGGGAAATAATTCAGACAGGAACTCCTGCCCAGATATATGATCAACCCATCAATGAATACTGTGCAGGGCTTTTCGGTGAATACAATCTTATTAATAAGGATCTTGCGCAGAAAATAGTGGGGAAGGATTTTTATCTACCGGAAAATAAACTATTGCTTGTTCGTCCTGAATCTTTCCTGATCGGAACAGCCACAGAAAATATGGTCACCGGTAAAGTACAAACTGTTTTGTACTGGGGTAGCTATTATACTGTCGATGTACAAACTGCCAGGCAATTAATCAGGGTAAGAACAAATAAAAAAGAATGGAAAACAGGAGATACAGTTAACCTCTCCTTATCAGCGGAAAATATTTGGTATATGTGATCTCAGCCGTACGACAACCGAAAAGCTGTTGTACTTTTTACCGGCTGGTTATTTTGCCAGTTTCACATTTACGGCATTAGCACCTTTAGGCCCCATTTCAACTTCAAATATGACTTTGTTATGCTCAGTAATTGCTTCTGCCAGTGAATTGATATGAACAAAAACACTTTCGCCGGTTATATCATCCTTAATAAAACCATAACCTTTGGCATCATTAAAAAAAGTAACTGTTCCTTTTCTTATCAGGTCTTCGGGATTTACAGGTTCCTGTTTCCGGACACCAATCTCTATGTCCTCCACTTTTATATCAACTTTTTTTCTTGGGTCAGGTGGTTTTGAAGAAAGATTCCCGTTCTCATCAAGGTAAGCGATCATATCATCAAGGCTCTTGCCCTGTTTTGAATTATCCTTACGTTCCTGTTTTCGTTCAGCTTTTTCCTTTTTATTTTGCTGTTTTTTCTTTTCTCTTTCCTTTTTATTCCATGTTTCTGCCATATTGTAGTACTATTTGTTTTTGGAGCTTTATTTAGCTATCTGAAAATGCAAAAAACCTGTCTGATGGAAGTGATAAGTTATCTGGCAGATTTGATTGAAGGTACAGTTTTTTTCAGTCGGCCAGTATTTTATTATTTGTAGCTTTGCATATCAATCATTTAAATGTTTTTTATGAAATTGCTTCTGACAGTAGTACTTGGAGTTTTCAGCATTTTACCTGCATTTAGCCAGCAAAAAGAATCTAAGATATCAGTGCCTGATTCAACTAAAAAGATACTTATTGTTGAAGCAGCCTGTGGACAGTGCCAGCTGGGGTTAAAAGCTTCTGGCTGTGACCTGGCAGTTCGCATTAATGGAAAGTCGTATTTCGTAGAGGGCACCTCAATCGATGAGCATGGGGATGCTCATGCAGAAGATGGGTTTTGCAATGCCATTCGTAAAGCAGAGGTACAGGGAGAAATAATAAACAACCGGTTCAAGGCCACCTATTTCAAAATGGTTAAGAAACCGGACCCCAAAAACACAAAAACTCAGTAGCTGAGATATTCTATTCGTTCACATAGAGTTCAATCAGCTGTTTCCACATGGTATATCCTTTGCCGTTGAATTGCAATCCGTCAAAGGTCATGCCTGTATCAATGCCTCCGTCTTTGAAGAAAGCCCGGTAAAGATTGATGAAACGGATATTGTTTTTCTTACAGTAGTCTTCAAGTTTTTTATTGCAATTTTCAATAGCCGTTGTTTTAGTTTTATCACTCGATGGGAAAAGTGATTGAACATAAATGGCTGAAGCAGGGGATTGTTCTTTAATTGCAGTAATTATTTTGGTATAATTACTTATTATTGAGTCTTCCGGAACACCGGTACCAATATCATTGATTCCTATCTCCAGGAATATCTTTTTAGGTTTTGACTCAGTAGCTTCATCGATTCTCTTCAGTACATCAACTGTGCGGGTAAGCGCAATGCCCCGGTTTTTTATGGCTGGATTTTTGAACATTTCCTGCAACGGAAAATCAGCAGTCATACTGGTACCTACAAATACAATTTCATTGCTATCATTCGGAAGCATCCTGAGAAATTCTGCATTGGCTGCAAGCAGGTTATTCTCGTACTCGCCATAACCTTCTATTTTGGCGGGAGAAAAATAGCCGGAAGCTTTTAGCTTCTTATAGGCAAAAAAAGAGACCAATGCAAAATTTAGTAACAGGGATAAGACAAGTATCCTTTTTATCCATTTACTACTGCGCTTTCTTTCTTTTACTTCCATAGTACTTTTGTTTATACTAAATAGGGTAATATCCTGTTCGTTGCGACCCGTTCTGTCAAATATAGTAAATCTGTTTTCGTATTCTATAGCCAATTAGTAATAAGGACAGGGGAGGTTGGTTTCATTTTTTTTTTTTGGAAATTTTAAATACAAATCGTAACCTTATAGTCTAAACCCCAACGCATATGTTCAGTAAAAAACCAAAACTTGCATTTACCGCTTTGTTAGGCTGTTTTTTGGCAGCTGCTGTATTTACAACCGCTTGCAATAATGAAGCTGAAAAAAAGGAGCCAGCTGCTGATACTGCAACTGCAAAACCGGCAGAACCGGTAGTAGCGCCAACGCCAGCACCTGCAGATACCACTAAAAAAGATACTCTTTCAGACAGACCGGTTAAGACTCCTGATTAAAGAATTTTTGTTTATTCTTCAGATCGTTTCTTCCTGTACTTTTCATCATGTAAATGCAAAGTGTGAGAGGAAACGATTTTATTTTACCGGGATGCCGGGGCTGATTTTACCTTTTGCCCATGTCTATGATGGGTCAGTTTGTGAATAAGCCAATGCTCCAGGCGATGATGCATTGGGATTAAAAGGGCCGCAACCCCCACAAAGATCAGTATCTCATATATAGGTGTATGATGAGTTAATTTTGCCACAGTAGGATGAAGCAACAGGGTCAGGTATTCAAAAAGAAATAAGAGAGAGATAACTCCCAACAGCCTGATAAGCTTTATCGGTACATTTATCCGGCTGAGTAAAAGGGTAAGGAGAAAAAAACCGGGAATAAAGATTGCTATCAGCAACATCTGCAATTGCTGGAATCTTTCTTCCTTTTCCAGCCGCTTTATTTCTTCCATTTCCAATTGCCTGTATTGTTCATTACTTGATATCACTTGTGACTCCCTGATCTTACTTTTACTGTTTACTGAGTCATTCAATCCTCTTACGTAACTCACATATATGAACGCACTATCTATGCTTTTTATCTTTTTATAATGCTCTGTCAGGAACTCGGCTGCTTCAAGTTCCTTGGAAAGAAAACCGTCTTGTTTGGCAATAGCAAGAGACATCGTTGCATAATATCCTGCCGAATCATAATTATTCAGGTGCTCATACAGATTAGCAATACCAAGGGCCGCCTCACATAGTATTTCATCATCATTGGCCGCTTTCAGTAAGCCAATCCCAGTTTGATAATTAATCAATGATTGCTGATAACTACCCAGTTTGAGATAACTATGGCCCAACCCGGTCATTGAAGTACCAATAAGATCTCCGTCATCAAGCTTCCGGGCAAGCTCTAATGATTTGTTGAAGAACGTAAAGGCTGAATCAGAAATATTTAACCGGTTATATACATCCCCGATATTTAAAGTAATATAATATTTAAGGTCATCTATATTATGCCGCTGGATTACTGAATCAGCCTTGGAATAGTATTCCAGTGCTTTTCGATATTCATCCTGTAACACATACACCACGCCAATATTCATTAAAACACTGGCGAAATTCCTGGGTACATTCCTTTTCTCTTCCAGCTTCAGTTTCTGAATATTTAATTCCAATGCCCTGGGATAGTTGCCGATTTTGCTCAGTGTATTGGCCAGCACACCCAGTGATCTTGATTCACCCTCAAGATACCCGATATTCCTGGCCAGGTACAAGGCTTGCTGAGATAATACCTGGGCTGTATCAGGATTATAAATGCCAATATCTCTTGCAAGCTGCCACATTAGTTTCACCCTGTTGCTGTCAGTTTTTTCCGTAGCTAATAGCGAACGGAGACTATCAATTTTTGATCTTTGTGCAAAACCCAATAAAGAGATCGCCAGGAACAGCAACAACAGAAGGAGATTTTTACAATCAGTTTTTATATAATGAGGTCTGTGAGTCATTTTTAATTTTCCTGTTATAAAGAATGCCCTAATTTAAATATTAATACCCGATCCGGGATTTATTTTCCTCCAAAAGTGAAGATTCTTTAAATCCACTAATTCCGGTAAAGGCAATTCAGTCTATGTTTAATTCAGGTAACTTTGGGAATAATTTATTCTTATGTCACTTTTTTTTCGTGAAATTCGGTTCAGGTGGTTTATGCTGCCTTTCTTGTCATTATGTTTCTCCATTAGCATTTTGGCCCAGGTGAAGAGAATAGAGCCAGAAAACTGGTGGGTCGGAATGAAGAACCAGTCGCTGCAGTTACTTGTTCATGGAGAAAAAATTGGAGAGACTAGCCCCTCTGTCAGCTATCCCGGGGTTATCATAAAAAAAACACACCAGACCGACAGTAAAAATTATCTTTTTATTGATTTAACCATCTCTTCTTCTGCTAAGGCCGGCACTTTCCCGATTCATTTCAAAAGAAATGGTAAGGTTGCTCATACCTATCAGTATACCCTGTTATCAAGAGTAAATAATACCAGCCAGGTAAAGGGTTTTTCTTCTGCTGATGTTATTTATCTTATCACACCGGACAGGTTTGCTAATGCTGATGAGACAAATGATATAGCTCCCAATATGAGGGAAAAGATCATTAATCGTAAAAATGATTATGGACGGCATGGCGGTGATATTCGTGGTATTATTAATAACCTTGATTATATCTCTGCAATGGGTTTCACTGCTATATGGCCAACGCCATTATTAGAAAATGATATGCCTGAAGCTTCATATCATGGCTATGCGATTACAGATCATTATAAAGTTGATCCAAGATTTGGAACACTTGAGGAGTACAAAGAGCTGGCTGATAAAGCAAGGCGACTAAACATTAAACTGATATTTGATGGGGTGGTTAATCATACCGGTCTATATTACTGGTGGATGAATGATCTGCCTTTTAAAGACTGGATCAATTACCCGGATTCAAGAAAGATCACCAATCATCGCCGTACTGTAAACCCGGACCCGTACGCTGCAGCTGCAGATAAGGAGCTGTTGGTAAAAGGATGGTTTGTAGATCAGATGCCGGATATTAATCAGCAAAATTCTTTTCTTGCCAACTTTCTTATACAAAATAATATCTGGTGGATTGAAACGCTGGGGCTTGCCGGGATCAGGCAGGATACTTATCCCTATTCACCAAAAAAATTCCTGGAGCAATGGACCTGTCAGATCATGAATGAGTACCCGGGTTTTAGTATTGTGGGGGAGGAGTGGAGCACCAATCCATTGATAGCCGCCTATTGGCAAAAAGGAAAGCCAAACAATAGTGGCTATAACGGTTGCATGAAAAGTACCATGGATTTCCCCATGCAGGATGCCCTGGTACAGGCATTGACTGAGCCTGAAAGCTGGAATAAAGGCCTTGTAAAATTATATGAGGCAATGGCCAATGATTTTGCTTATGCAAATCCTAAGGATCTTTTGATCTTTGGCGACAATCATGATATGGACAGGTTGTTCACTTTTCTTAAAAAGGATGTTAACCTGACGCAAATGGCACTGACTTACCTGCTCACCATACGGGGGATACCCCAGGTGTATTATGGAACTGAGGTATTAATTGAAAATTCTGCTAAACCCGGAGATCATGGATTGATAAGAACAGATTTCCCCGGAGGCTGGAAGGAAGATACTATAAATGCATTTACAGGGGCTGGTCTATCTGCCGATCAGTTACGGATACAATCATACCTTAAAAAACTATTGAACTGGCGAAAGAATAAAACTGTTATACATAATGGTAATACCCTGCACTTTGCCCCGGCAAAAGGAGTTTATGTTTATTTCCGCTATGATAAAAAGGAAACAGTAATGGTAGTGATGAATAAGAATAAAGAGACCGTTATGCTTGATAACAGCCGCTATGCAGAAATACTGACCGGAAAAAAGGGAGCAACGGATATAGTCAGAGGTACTACTTATTCATTATCAGAAGGTATATCAGTTCCTGTGAGAACAGCGATGATATTTGAAATAAAATAAATCTCTTACGTAATTATAATTATAAAAAAGACTGACCTGAAAGGGTCAGCCTTTTTCAACATGAACGGATCGTTTTTAATAAGTACCGATCTTCTAGAATGAGTAATTAATGCCCACCATAACCATATCTGTGGTCATTTTGTAAGAAACATTACTACCTGCAATTGATCCATAAGGGTTGGAAGAGCTTACCATCATTGGGCTGAGTAACATACCGCTTGTGGAGCCACTGCTGCTGCCATGATGATAAACAGCATTCATCGTAAAACGATTATTAAATTCATAGCCAAGTCCCAGTTGGAAAGCATTTTTGATAACAGCTGTTGCTGGCAAAGAGAACATAGCCAGGTCACTGTTTATCGGATTAGAGCTATATGTGTAACCAACTCGAAGTGGCAGCTTGTTTATTCCTTTATATTGAAGCCCTGCAGATACAATTGAAATATTCTTCCATCCGAATCCCTCAACTGATGCTGATTCAGTCCATCCTTTATCTTTGAAACCCTCAGTGTTCTCATAGTTAACAAAACGATAGTCTAACGCAAAATCAATTGCCTTTTGAGAATAGCCTATTCCGGCTGAAAAAATGGCCGGGTAGTTCATTTTGAATTTTACATTTGGGGCAGTGCTGCCATCAAGGTATTTGTTTTCAAAATCAAACTCTCCAAAGTATTGTTGTGTTTTGTAAGAGGCTCCCAATTTAATTCCCTTCCCGGAGTTGTAAAATAAACCAACCTGCCCACCAAATCCCAGTGCAGTAGCTTTATCACTGACAGGATATCCTTTTGTCATACCTGGTGATGCCAGAGGATTGGGCGCCAACTTTAAAGCAGAGTAGTTAAAAGTAGGAGCTAGCCCAATAGAAAATTGTTCAGATACTTTATAGGCATAGGTAATGCCAACCTGCATTAACTGGTAATCAGATTCGATACGACCAAAACCTCCTGAGCTTTGCGGCATTGTGATTGGATTTGAAGAGCTTTCAGGGAATGTAACTCCAAACCCGCTGATGCCAAATGCTGATATACCAAAAGTATGGTTGCTGTTTTTCTTACCCCATACCATTGCCAGTGCAGGCATTATGGAAACTCCTCTGTCATCTTTTGTTACACCTGTCATAGGGCCACTGGGTGTAGGTACAGTGGAAGTTACTTCTGGAGCGGAAAAGAATAAACCAGCATTTGCAGAAAATATCTTTGTATTGAAAGCTGATATGCCGGCGGGATTCCAGTGTAATGTTCCATTAATATCCAGGGGCTGTGCAGTGGCAGCGCCTCCCATTGACATATTCTGTGCACCAATTCCCTGCATAATATGACCTGTCTGTGCTAATAAAAACAGGGGCAACAGCCCCAGACCCAAAGTTGAAAATAGCTTTTTCATAAAAGTATGTTTTGAATGACTTCTGCAGTACCTGCAGAAAAACAGCTAAAGCTACTTTCGCTCTCTTCCGGGCTTTGTGACTGTTATCACTTCCGGGTCAAAATCATAACGGCATATGAGTAATAACATTTGCAGGGCTGAAAAATAATAGTGATTATATAAAAGGATTTATGTATGAAAATTAACGCTGATAAGTAATTGGTGAATATGACCTTTGTTTATCCTTATGCGTAACCATTATCAGGTCATTGTCTAACTTTCGTCATAGCCAGCTATAATGGTTAGTTTTTATTTTCGCTCCTGTAATTTTTTTTAACCCAATCTATCAAGCTTAATTTTTTGAAACATGAAACAAGAATACTGGATCAATGTCAAACACGTCGATAACAGGCTGGTCATCTATCTGAATGGCGAAACGCTGTGGGACAGTGGCATTATCCACGACGATCCTGCTTTGAATCATTTTATAGAAATTACTGATTTACTGCAGGCACACCCGGAATACACCAGCGAATTAATATTTGAAGGATTTAATGATACCTATAAATCCAATGGATCGGATGGTGATCTTAACCCATGGCATTTTAACTACAGAGTATTTAAGAGAGTCATCGGTAAGTCAGGAGAAATAGAAAGTGAAACAGATATCCTGATCCCGTACAATGAGAAACATTTGTCCAATCCGAATATGAGAGCTATCAATAATAGTTACCAGATCGTTTTAAAGGATAAAGAATACAAGGTCATAGCAAACGCTTTGTCACAACAGTTTTTTAAATAGTATCCTATTTATTGTTTGAAATATTTCGCTAACTCGCTTTAATGCGATGCTTGGGTAAAAGACGGGGTGTTCTCCGTCTTTTACTATTTCCGGCAATATTGTAGCGGCTTTTAAAAATATTGAAGACAGTCTGTCACAAATGAAGTAATACAACCCTGATTTTGGTAACTTGTTGTAATAAAAATGATACATAATTCGGCTTACAAAATTCATTTTTCACTATTATGAACTGGCATTGCCTTGATATCAATAAATTATTGGAACTGACTGGTTCAACGATAAACGGACTGACAGGTGAACAGGCTGCAGTAAAACTGGCAGAATACGGGCCAAATGAACTTGAGGAGAAAAAGAAAAAACCAACCTGGCTTTTATTTCTTCTCCAGTTTACTGACTTCATGATCCTGGTATTAATAGCAGCAGCTATCATTGCAGGCATCGCAGGTGATCTAACCGACACAATTATTATCCTTGTCATTGTTATTCTCAATGCCATAGTTGGTTTTATCCAGGAATACAGAGCTGAAAAAGCGATGGAGGCTTTAAAAAAAATCGCTGCCTTCCAGGCAAATGTTATCCGTAGCGGAAAACTACACACCATTAGTGCATCGGAACTGGTGCCCGGTGATCTCGTATTATTAGAGGCAGGTAATGTTGTGCCTGCAGATATCAGGCTTATTGAAACTCACAGTTTACAAATTGACGAAGCTGCGCTTACGGGTGAATCAGTTCCGGCCGAAAAAACAGCAATGGTGCTTGAGGAAAGTAGTTTACCGGTTGGAGACAGGTTTAACATGGCTTTTAAAAGTACACTCGTTACATACGGAAGAGGAAGAGGCATTGTGATTGCAACAGGGATGCTTACAGAGATTGGCTTGATTGCCAGAATGCTTCAAAAAGAAGAAGCCGTTACTCCGCTACAGAGAAGGATGAGTGATTTTGGAAAGAAGCTATCTTATATCATACTCTTCATTTGTGTTTTATTATTTGCTGTTGGTCTGTTGCGGGGTGAGAAGCCACTTAGTATGTTGTTGATATCCATTTCACTGGCCGTGGCAGCCATTCCGGAGGCGTTGCCGGCTCTTATTACTATTGCATTGGCAAGGGGAGCAAGAAGACTGGTCAGAAAAAATGTATTGGTACGAAAACTTCCTGCCGTTGAAACACTTGGTTCTGTTACCTATATCTGTTCTGACAAAACAGGCACTCTTACCCAGAATAAAATGAAAGTAACAGAAGTGGAAGAAACAACAACTGATGAGAAATTGTTTGGTGAAATTCCTGTTCTTCATTGTGCGGTGGCGTTGAATAATGATGTGAGAGTAACAACGGCTAATAAATTGTTCGGTGATCCTACGGAGATAGCCCTCGTACATGATTTCATCCTTAAATACTCTGCTGATGTATTGAGGCAATTGCAACATAAGTTATCACGGGTTGCCGAATTACCTTTTGATTCTGACAGAAAATGTATGACAACGGTACACAGCTATGGCCAGGAATACCTGGTCATTTCAAAAGGAGCTGTTGAATCAATTACAGATAGCCTGCAAGCAGGAGTAAATACCGGTCCGATAAATGCGAAGGCCAATGAATGGGCTGCCAATGGTATTCGTGTAATAGCTTTTGGGTACAAGGTTATAAAAGATCTTCCTGATCCTTTCAGTTATGAAAGCGTTGAGAATGATCTGGCCTTTGCCGGAATGATTGGTATGATCGATCCTCCCAGGGAGGAAGTAAGATCAGCTATTGAAGAATGTAAATCAGCTGGTATCAATACTGTAATGATTACGGGGGATCACCCCATAACAGCTGCTGCTATCGCAAAACAGATTGGCATACTTACTAAAAAAGACCTGGTCTTAACGGGAAAAGAACTGCAGCAAATGGACATGGGGGAGTTTGAAGAAAAAGTGGAGAGTGTCAGGGTATATGCAAGGGTTTCTCCCGAACAAAAGTTAAATATAGTAAAGGCCTTGCAGGCAAAGAATCATTTTGTATCAATGACAGGTGATGGTGTGAATGATGCCCCTTCACTAAAATCAGCTAATATAGGTGTAGCAATGGGTATTACAGGTACAGATGTAAGTAAAGAGGCTGCCCACATGATATTACTGGATGATAATTTTGCGACAATTGTAAAAGCAGTGAAGGAGGGGAGAAGGATATATGATAATATCCGCAAGTTTGTAAAGTATATAATGACATGCAACGGAG
This sequence comes from Chitinophagaceae bacterium, assembly GCA_016786885.1. Lineage (GTDB taxonomy): Bacteria > Bacteroidota > Bacteroidia > Chitinophagales > Chitinophagaceae > JJ008. The sequence goes on from JAEUVO010000076.1 coordinate 62,243, forward strand.
CAGAGATATGGACACTTTTCATGGCACCACTGCTTGGCCTGCCTATCCCTTTATTGCCTATCCATATTCTCTGGATAAACCTGGTAACAGATGGTTTGCCGGGACTGGCCCTGGCCAGTGAAAAAGCAGAAAAAGATATAATGAAGAGACCACCCCGTAAAACCAACGAAAGTCTTTTTGCCGATGGAATAGGGTATCATATTGTATGGGTTGGCTTACTAATGGCAGGAGTAACGCTTGGTACACAGGCATGGGCAATGCAAAACAACAGTACTCATTGGCAAACAATGGTATTTACGGTATTATCATTATCCCAGTTAGGACATGTACTTGCCATCAGGAGCGACAGGGAATTTCTCTACCGGCAAGGCTTGCACAGTAACCTGCCTTTGTTTGGCGCCATTGTTCTTACTTTCTTTTTACAAATGGCTGTTATTTACCTGCCATTTGCAAATGATGTTTTCAAAACACAGCCTCTTACATTGAATGAATTACTGATCTGTGTGGGGTTATCAGCTGTTGTCTTTCATGCTGTAGAAGCTGAAAAATGGATTAAACAACGATTGTATCTCAGGAAGGTTTCACCCCGCCGGCATCAGCAATAAGCGATTCTTCATCCCAACCCTTATCATTTTGCAATTCAGGATCATGCCTGTCTGATTCAAGCACTTTTTCTATCTCCTCTATATATTCCTTTGCACTGGCAACATACTCTTCTTGGTTTTTGATTGCAGCCAGTTTTTTGATCGTTGCTTCATCATGCTTTAAAAATATACGGGCCATTCTGTTCACCGTATAAGAACGAAAACCCATCATCTTCAGCACATCGGTCCCCACTCTCAGCGATGTATCCAGTGTTTCTCTGTAAACATGCATCATACCTGAATTCATTAGCTGGTAAGCATCAAATCGGTTCTCTGCTCTTACCAGGATTCTCAGGTTTGGAAAATGCTTTTTAATTATTTCGATCATCTCTAGCCTTTTTTCAAGGTTGTCTAATGCCAGCACAATGATCTTTGCCTGTTCGGCGCCTGCTGCCCTGAGCAGGTCATGTCGTGACGCATCTCCGTAGTATACTTTGAAGCCCATCTTTCTGAGCAAGTCTACTCTTTCAGAATCAAAATCAAGAAAAGTTGCTTTTACACCGTTAGCTCTTAAAAAACGTCCAACAGTATTTCCAAAGTGACCAAACCCTGCAATGATGACCGGATTCTTTTCTTCGATCGTATCCGATTCTCTTTCATCATCTTTTTCCTTTTTCCCAAACCGGGGCTGAATAACTTTCTCGTTAAATAAAAGTACCAGTGGAGTAACTGCCATACTGATTGCTACTACAGCAATCATCACATCAATAATTTCCTTTTTAAGAACCCCTTCCTGTAATGAAAAGGACAGCAGTACAAAACCAAATTCTCCCATCTGGCTTAATGCAAAGCCAAAGATCATGTTCTGATCCAGCTTCATTCGGAAGAAACGCCCCAGAACCAAAAGTACAATTCCTTTTATTGTCATGATAACAAAAACAAGCCCCAATATTAAAACAGGTTTTTGCATCACCAGGTCAAAGTCAATAGAAGCGCCTACGGCAATGAAAAATAATCCCAGTAATAAACCTTTGAAGGGTTCAATATCACTTTCCAGTTCATGACGATATTCACTGTTAGCCAGCACGACACCGGCAAGGAATGTTCCTAATGCAGGACTCAGGCCTACCTGTGTCATCAATAATGTAATAGCTATAACCAAGAGCAGGGCAGAGGCGGTAAATATTTCTCTTAGCCGTGTAGCAGCGATGATTCTTAACAGCGGATTGATAAGATATTTGCCGGCAAAAATAATTGCAAGTACGGCTGCAAAAACTATCAATGCCTGCATCCATCCGGATAAACCGGCTGTCCAGGTAGTTTCCTTTATTGCTGAAGCAGCTATATCCGGTTGATGCGAAGCCAGCAAAGGGAAAAAGGCAAGCATCGGAATGACAGCAATATCCTGGAAAAGTAATACTGAAAAAGAATGCCTGCCTGCTGATGTTTTCATCAGTCCTTTTTCATTCAGTGTCTGCAATACAATGGCAGTAGAGGAAAGTGCAATGATTAATCCGAGTGCTAATGCTTCCTGCCAGGAAATGGTGAAAAATAGTTGTGATAAGGTAGATATGATAAAAGTAGTTACTAAAACCTGCAATCCGCCAAGACCTAAAATAGATCTTCTTAGTTTCCATAGTATCTCAGGTTCCAGTTCAAGGCCAATGACAAACAACATCATTACCACTCCAAACTCAGCAAAATGCATGAGGTCATGCCCTTCTGAACCAATAAAATTCAATATAGCAGGACCAATAAGAATACCTGCGAGTAAATACCCTAAAACAGATCCCAGCCCGATACGTTTTGCCAGCGGCACCATCAATACTGCCGCAGACAGGTAAACAAATGCCTGGAAGAATAAAGAGTTTTTATCCATGTATTATGATTGAACCTGTTCCGGTACGGGCAACAAGTCATTTAAATAGGTTACTGATTTGTATTCTTCTTCACTAATACGATTATGTGCAAGTGCTACCAGTAATTGCAGGTATTGTATAGAATGTAATTCAATATCTGCTTCCGAGAGGCGATGTGTGCCATGTATTACAAAAGGTGGCAGGTACAGCATGTTACATAAATGAGCTGTTTGTTCAAAGGGGGCCAGGAATTGCGGGATCGTATACCTGTTTCGGCCTGTCTTTTTGTATGCTTCCTCGCTGCCGCCACAGGAGATAGTATTGAATATCTTTTTCCCGGTCAGCATTTTGCCTTTGGCGCCATAGGCCCAGTTATGCTCAAGTACCAGGTCCAGCCATTGTTTGATAATGGCTGGTGCGCTGTACCAGTAAAAAGGATGTTGCAAGATTATTACATCATGTTCCAGTAACAATTGCTGTTCTTTCTTTATATCAATATCCAGGTCGGGATACGTTTCATATAGATCATGAAAATGGATATGCTCCAAATGGCGAACATGGTTGACCATCCGCTTATGAACCCTCGATTTTTCGAAGACCGGATGTGCAAAAAGTATCAGGAGTTTTGCCATACATAAAGATACGGCAATATGATAAAAGATAGTCAGTGATATAGCTAAAATCAGGAGTTGATTGTATTATATATTGAATAAACAATTTATGTTTATTGCAATGTTTATTTTCTGGTATCTATTTTTTTATGATGAAAGTATCAGGGCTCCTGATATATCATTGAAATATTCTTTATCATTACTCTCATTCATTCTGATACTCCTTTATGATAAAAGCTGCCCGTAATTGAATTAGCGTTTTAGAGAACAAAAAAACCAGCAACTTTCCTGTAAACAGGATCATTACTGGTAGCAATAAATATTGTACGGATCAGATAATAACTACACTGTTCGTGCCGCCATAAACATTAGGCTCCTGGCTGTCCGCTTCCGGATCATTGATCCATTCTGTTTCGTTCACCAGGTACTTGAACTCATGCCTGGAATCTTTAGGAAGGTTTACATCAGCACTAAAAGTGCCGTCTTTCTTCCTGCTCATAATAACTGAGTTTTCCCAGTTACAATTCAGGCCGAGAATTTCAATAGTTTCAGCATTTTCAACTTTGAAGGAGAACTTTACTTTACAGTAATCTTTTGTCTTGAAGTAGGTCTTTTGTACCATTTGCCGGTTTTTGGGTTATAAAAATCGATAAATCATTGACAAACAGCAATCGAGAGAAAATTATGGGCAATAATCTGCCTTTAATACACTAAACAGGGAAAGGTAACCCTTTGATCGACGATGACATAGACACAGGATATTCACTATTTTTTTATCCCTGTTGGCCATGCAACAGCTCAAAAACGCAATTTTATACTATTTCCGCCGTTGTAAAAGGAGTCCAATATTTGTAAAACCAATATCCGTCTGTATGAACCACCTTTACAATGACCAGGCATATATTGCCGAGGCCTTTCAACTGGATAGTGATTACATACTACAAGCATCCAGGTTGGCTTTTTTTAAAATCAATTCTTATAAACTCTCCCTCATTAATGCTTCTTTTTGTGCTACCCGTGAGGAGCTAAAAAATAGTATCAGTAGCAGTCTGCTAAACTATACCTGCCCGGCCCTTATTCTTGCTGATCTTGGTTTCTTTAAAGGAGAAACGGAGAACTAGCAGAGATCATGAGCTTTGCGATTGTTAAAACATGACAAAATTCGCTTTAGTTGTGTTTCCGGATTAGGCTTTCCGGCAAATAATATTATTTTTAGGAGGCGAAAATGAAGACCAGAACCAATTGAAAGCGAATGAGATTTTATAAGCCTTATACCTGCCTTGTTTTATTACCCTTCCTGACATTCTGCTCAAAGCTAGTTGCACAGAATGCATCAACAAATTCTGTAAAACAAACGAAGGCTGTTCCCAACAATTCTTTAAGGGCCATTGCCGGAAATGATGCGGATCTCTTTGGTGTAAGAGGAAGATACATTAAAAATATTGGTCAGTATGGCGACACTGTTGCAAAACAGGGTAGGATGGGGAAAGTATTGTACGGCTATGAAGGAATAGGAATGCCTGTTCTCTTTACATCCAAAGGTGTTATTCATATACACCGGAAAACAAAGAAGATATCTTATGAGGAAAGAGAAAAATTAGAAAGAGAGGGAGTAAAAAAAGAAGAGATCAGAAAAAGAAACATATCAACTGAAAGAGCTATATCTATTGAATGGGTAAATGCAAATCCCAGACCTGAGATCATTGCTGCTGATGCTGCCCAGGGTTACCATATTTACGGCATGCTGCCTGAAAAAGCAATGGCTTTCAAAAAGATTGTTTACAAAGAACTTTATCCCGGAATTGATGCTGAATATACTTTTATACAATCAGAAAAACCGGGCTATGAGTTCAGCCTGGTGGTAAGACCTGGTGCAGATATAAGCAAGGTAAAAATGAGATATGCCGGTGATATAAGTTCTATCAACACCAATGCGGAAGGAAACCTGGTAGTTAATTCAGACATTGACGGGTTTGTTCAATCATTGCCGGTGTCCTACTATGCTGAAAATAAAAACGAAAGAGTTGCTACTTCATATTCTATAAAAGGTAATATTATTGGCTTTCTATTGCCTGCAGGTTATGATAAAAGCAGGACATTTATTATCGATCCCTTTGTAACAGGAACTGCTACGCTGTCTGGTACCAATAGTGGAATTGCTAAGGATATAGATTTTGACTATGAAGGCAATGTGTATGTTTCCGGCGGGGGTGATGGCTCTATTCAAAAGCTGGCAAAGTTTGATGCAACAGGAACTCTTTTATGGACTTTTACCGGTTCGGTCACTACTCCTTTCTGGATATTTGGCGGTTCGTATGGTGGTTGGGTGGTTGATAAAGTAACAGGAAACATATACCTGGGCCAAGGGCTTGCCGGAAGTGGTTTTACTGTGATCAGGCTGACTACAGGGGGAGTGTATGATAACTACCTGACAACATCGAACAGTAATTTTTCAGAAAACTGGAAAATGATATGGAGTTGTAATGGTGGCACACCCAAAATGTTGATTGCCGGTGGCGGTGGGTCTGCCAATAATGAACTGGCTGTACTTGCACCTCCGTCCCTTGTTCCTGCCACATCTAATCTTTCTGGATTATCTGGCGGCCATAACGATATATCAGATATTGTTATCGATCCTGTTACAAATGAAATGTTCACTATTTTCTCAACACCTGTTACATCCACTACCACAGATAATACTATCTACAAGCATCCGCCCCCATATAGCTCAGCTATTATTTCGTGGCGGGCATTTACCAGCTATTTTGCATTGCAGGAACCCCGAAACAGACCTTACCTGACTGGTCTTGATAATTCGAGTAATACATTAGCAGTCAGTTCTGCTTACCTGTTCTATTGGGATGGCCGTAACCTGAAAGCATTTAATAAAGCAACAGGTGCAGCGGTCGGCACTCCATTTAGTATCCCTTCAAATGTTTTTTTACTACAAGGGGGTGTCTTTGCAGATGAATGCAATAATGTCTTTATTGGTTTTACCAATGGTACCATCAAGGTTTTGAAGTTTAACGGAATTGTATTCGATGACCTGTCTGCACCTGATATAACTATTCCGGGATTTGCTGCTAGTTCTGTATATGACCTGACCTATGACAATGCACACCAGTTATTATATGCATGCGGACAAGGATTTGTTGCTTCAATAGATATTTCTGCTTATTGCCCGTCTACTTTGTACTCGATTACTGCTGTGGCAGAATGTGCCACCTTATCTTGTGTTGTCACAGTTAGTCCCACTCCTCCAAGTGGTACTACAGTTACATACGTTATTTATGATGGAACAACTGAGATAGCCAGCAATTCAACCGGCATTTTTACCGGACTTACTTCGGGAGTTAACTATACTGTAAAAGCATTCCTGAACAGGGATTGCGGAGGAACACAGGTGGTTACTACTTTTATGTTTGAAGCGCCTCCTTTATTGATAACAAACAGTCCTGCCGCAGTTTGTGTTTCTGGGGGTACTACAGATCTCACTGCTCCGGCCATCACTGCAGGCTCAGCTACGGGGCTTACATTTACTTACTGGTCTGATGCTGCTGCAACAATTCCATTTTCAACTCCTGCTGCTGCACCAACAGGTACATATTATATCAAAGCGGTATTGCCGGGTGGGTGTCCGGCCATTAAAGCAGTTGTTGTGCCGGCACTTCCTACTCCTGTTGCAGACGCAGGTAATGATGTCACCATTTGCTTTGGGCAAAATACACAATTGAATGGTGCTGGTGGAGTATCATACTCCTGGAGTCCTGTTACTTACCTGGACAATCCGAATATTGCTAATCCGGCAGTAATTAATCCCCGTTCAGGAACGTTGATTTATCATCTCACAGTTACTGATGCTAATGGCTGCCGTTCTTTGGTTGATGAGCAGGTTACCGTTACCGTTACTCCTCCGCCAAGGATATCAATTACTACAGATACTATCATTACTATTAATCAACCTCTGCAGTTAAATGCAATTGATGCTAATGGCAGCGGATTCGTAAGTTATCTCTGGACGCCGTCTACCGGGTTGAACGATCCATTCATACCTAATCCTGTCGCCATCCTTGACAGGGATATCATATATACTATAACAGCCACAACTGCGAGTGATTGTAAAGGAACAGCAACGGTAAGAGTAAAAGTCTATAAAGGACCGGAAATTTATGTTCCTACTGCATTTACGCCTGATAATGATGGCTTAAATGATGTTTTAAAAGCTATCCCTGTTGGTATGAAAGAATTTCATTACTTCAGTATTTATAACCGGTGGGGACAACAAGTATTTACTACCAGCGATCCAAGGCAAGGATGGGATGGAAAAATCCAGGGAGTAATTCAGACCTCCGCCACATTCGTTTGGATGGTGGAAGCTGTCGATTTCCGGGGAAATTTAGTCAGAAGAAAAGGTATCGTTACACTTATCAGGTAATGGCAGGAATAACAATAAGCGGCAGGCAAATTAAAAAGTATTAATTTTCTTTTGCCAATTACTTCTAATGAAACGAATTCTCCGTCTTCAAAGTACCAGTGTCGTTATAGGTATAATTATTTTGCTTGGATTTCTGCTTACACAGTGTATAAACCAGCAGAATGAAAAAGAAAAGAGTGAGCCAGCCATCATTGACCATGTTACACAAGGGTCAACTAATAATATTACTTACGAATCCTTCGCGGGATCTGCAAACTGTGCCCGCTGCCACAAGGATATTCTTGACAAGCATTTATTGACGGCGCATTACCTGACATCACAGCCTGCAACAGAAAAGTTCATTAATGGCAGCTTTATACCTGGCCGCAACTCATATTCATATAACCCACAATTGCGGATCGATATGGAAAAAAGGGATAGCGGTTTCTACCAGGTTGTCTATTTCAAAGGAGAAAAGAAAAAAGAGCTGCGGTTTGATATTGTTACCGGTTCCGGTGCTATGGGACAATCATACCTCTACTGGAACAATAATAAACTGTTCCAGCTGCCGGTCTCTTATTTTAAGGCAGCCGAATGCTGGTCAAACAGTCCCGGATTTCCCAACAAGGTAATGATGGACAGGCCAATCACAGCCCGTTGCCTGGAATGTCATGTAACTTATGCCGGAGTAAGCTCAGCACCAGGTGTGGAGCCGGAAGAATTTCATCACGATAAAATTCTGTATGGAGTCGATTGTGAAAAATGTCATGGCCCGGCTGCTAAACATGTGAACTTTCATGCAAAAAACCCAACCGATAGCATTGCACAATTCATAGTGAATCCTGCTAAACTATCCCGTCAGCGAAACCTGGATATGTGTGTATTATGTCATGGCGGAAATATTCAGAAAACAAAACCATCATTCAGCTATACACCGGGGGAATCATTGGCCAATTTCTTTGTAATTGATACATTAAACATGACAGCCGTACAAAACGAAAATATTGATGTGCATGGGAACCAGTATGGACTGTTGCGTTCAAGCAAATGTTTTCAGCAAAGTACTACCATGACTTGCAACACCTGTCATGATCCCCATGAGAATGAGAGAGGGAAAACAGCACTTTTTTCCAGGCGTTGTATGAGCTGTCATACTCCCGGTCATGATAATTTCTGCAAGGTCAATTTATCGCTTACACAATTAAGTAAGAATTGTATTGACTGCCATATGCCCGCAAGAAAATCGATGGCGGTAGCAGTATCATTGCCGGGTGAAGAAGTGCCCCGGGCCGCTTTTGTGAGGTCGCATTTTATCAGTATATATCCTGATGTAGCAAAGGACCTGAGTGAAGGAAGGAAAAAACCAAAGTAATAGATGTAAAGTGTTTGCTTGTTCCTGAGTTTAAGTATATTTATAAGCAACATCCATTTTTTGAAATCTTCAGTTACTTACCTTCTCTTTATGTTTACTTTCCTTGCAGGAAATGTATCTGCACAGGAAATATACGAACTTACCTATCAATTCAAAGAAGATAGCACCAGAACAATTTATCGGGGACTTCTTTTCAGTAATTCTGATAGTACCGGATTTCTCAGACTCACTGCCATAAATAAAAAAACAAAGAAGAGAGTACTGTATGATTTTACGGTTTCATTAAAGTCGAATGAGGTGAGTGAAAAGAAAAAAAGCTTTTTGCTTGCTGATTCATTAAGCGGGACATACTTATTTGCCAGCTCAGATGAGTTCACCATAAAGGAAGGGAAACAAATAGCTAATATCGATCAGTTGCAGCTTTGGTTTAAACAGGATAGCCTGAAACGAAGGGTTGAACCCAGTCTGCAGACACCTTATCGTACTGAGTATGCATTATTACAGCAAAAAAATGATCTGCAGCTAACACGATTATTGAGTGAACCCGACTCTGCCGGCACCGCCAAATTACTATATGAAAAGACTGGCATCACAAGTGTTAAAAGACTACGGTTATCTTCTTTCTCCAAATCATACCTGAGTCAATATTTTACGAACAGTGAATTATATTATGAAGGACAGTATTCAAAAAAACAGGTACTTGCCGTTCGTAATAATACAAAACCAGTATTGTATCTGATTTCAGTGGTTAATACCGGGGATGATGATATTAAATCTACTTGTATTGCTGATGGGAAAAATGTGACCCATTTTTTTAGCAGGGTAGCTTCTAAACTTGGTTTACCTTATGTTGAAAAAGTGATACAAGAGAATAATTTTAATGCAGTAAATGTAAGGACAGCCATAAAAAATATTTACCCCGGCAAAGATGATATTGTGATATTTCATTATTCCGGTCATGGGTTTAGTTATAAAGATGATGACCAGAATCTTTTCCCGGAGATGGCCTTGTATTACGGAACACCGCCCAACTGGGTAACATTGAAAAAGGCAAGCATTAATATCGAAGAGGTTTTTAATACTATAAAAGCAAAGGGTGCACGGTTAAACCTGGTGCTGAGCGATTGCTGCAATACATTCATTAAAAAAAGAAGAGATGAAATAATAGATACTGTGGACAGGGACAGGGGGGATAAAGAAATAAATGTAAGAGTGGCTATGTCTTTGTTTATGAAAGCCAAAGCTTCAATGCTGATATCTGGGGCCATGAAGGGACAAAAAGCAAGAGGAAGTGTTTCTTATAATGGTTTTTTTACTACCAGCTTTCTTGAATCTCTTGGTTTAGGGTTGATGAGTATGGATGTTGATCTTCAATGGAAGAATATCATTGAAGAAACAGAAGGGGCTACAATGAAGCTGGCTACAGAATACAAGACAACACAGAATATTATTTACAGAGTTTGTGATACAAAAAATAATGTTCCTTGTGTTCAAAACATACAATATAAAGCGGCTAAGTAAAGCTCAATGATCAGGCTGCAGGTTTAGGCACAGAGAATGAGAAGGTGCTACCTTCTCCCGGCGCACTTTCAATATACAACTGACCGCCGTTTCTTACCAGGAATTCCTTACAAAGCATAAGTCCCAGTCCGGTACCGGATTCACTTGCTGTTCCTTTGGTGGAAAAATAATCGTTATTCCTGATCTTGGCTAATGCTTCATGATCCATTCCCATGCCACTATCCTTTACATATATCTCGATAAAGGAAGTATGTTCATGTACTCCAATGGAAATAGTACCTTTTTCAGGAGTGAATTTAATTGCATTGGATAAAAGGTTTCGTAACACAAGGCTCATCATATCTTTATCAATATAGCCGTGCACATGCGGAGGTGCATCATTCAGCATGATCACTCCTTTGTTCTTTGCCTGCAGGTGGAGTGATTGGTATACTTCATCTATTGACTTTTCGATGTCAACTATTTCGGGATTTACCGTATGTGCCTGCATTTGTGCCCTTGCCCATTGTAGAAGGTTTTCCATCAATCCTACTGCATAGTTCATATCTTTCAGCACTTCAGGTATATTATCCTTCAACTCCTCTGCTGACATATTCTTTTCATGAGCTTCTTTAAAGAGATTGCGCATAGCATACATCGGGGCTTTCAGATCATGAGAAATGATACTGAATAATTTCGTTTTTACTGTATTCAGTTCGGCTAGCTGTGTAGCCTGCTGTTTTAGCAGGTCGGCGCTTTCCTCCAGCTTACTGCTCTGCTTCTGGATATGTATATTCTTTTCTTCCAGTATGCTGTTCTTGTTAAGTATCCTCGTCTGGTAAATGGTGTTTTCATTTTTCAATAAAAACAAGCCATAAAAAATAAATATCAGAGAAAGACCCTGGTTAAGCATGTACAGCCCGTTATTCAGTTCCTGTAATTCGTAAGGCTGGTGTTCTATCACTACAGCCAGTAGAAAATAACTGACCATAGAAAAACTCAATGAAAAAATTATGTAGCCGGTATCCTTTAAAAAGAAAACAGCAAGAATACCAAACAAAATAAACGTAAGGCCAATGCCCGGATTAAAACCGTATAGATATACAATACAAGTAAAGAAAGGGTAGAGTATAAAGTAGGCGATAAGAGCTGCTTCGTGTCTGTAGTCAGAGTTTAGATATAAAACAAGTGCACTTACCAGTGCAGGAAGACAGGCGATCAGCCAGGCGCTGATGGGTAAGGCAGGGCTGACGATCATTCCCAGTAATGGAATAAGGATACCTGTAAGTAATTGAAAGAAATTGACCTTATTGAAAATTCCCAGTTTTCGTTGGTCATACTCCTCCATTGTTTCAGTAAGACCAAGTGACTTTACATGATGCAGTAAAAAACGGCCCTGCTTTTTCAGAGCCAGAAAATACTTTCTGGGTTTGGCGGTTGACAGCTTTCGCTGTCTTTCCCGGGCAATCGGCTGAGCAGTAATTTCCATTGGTTTTTTCTTTAGGTTTGGATAGAACAAAGTAGCAGTTAAATCGGAAATGTACCTAATAAAAAGAGGACAAGTTGATGTAAAATCGTAGATATACGTATCCCATACTGCGGAAAACTGAAAAAGGAATTCCGGGTATAAGTAACCGATTGGCCTGTTCTTAAATAAAATATGGGGAAAATGATAATAAAAGGCGGAAAACTTATAATGAGTGGAAAAAATTGTCTTTTACTAACTTCGTCACCAACTTCAACCAATGCCTGAGCATTCACACCAACTGGCAGCCATCCTGTTTGCCGACATTGTCGGCTATACGGCTATGATGCAGGAAAATGAGGAAGCGGCAGTGGAAAAGATCAACCGCTTCCGGGAAGTGGTGGAACTTGTAGCCGAAGAGCTAAATGGCAAAATCATACAATACTATGGAGATGGCTCGTTGTTGCTTTTCCAAAGCTCTACGGATGCAGCAGAATTTGCCAAATTGTTACAGGAAGATCTGCAGAATGAGCCCAGGGTGCCGGTACGGATCGGTATTCACATGGGTGATGTATTGGTGCATAGCGGGAATATTTTTGGAGATGTGGTCAATATTGCTTCCCGTATTCAGGCCCTGGCTCCGGTGGGAGGGATCTATATCTCCGAAATGGTATACCGGAATATTGCGAATAAGAAGGAATTAGAATCTGTTTTCATCAGGGAAGAAAAATTAAAAAATGTAAAAATACCGGTCAGGATCTACGAGATACTTACTGCGGGAAGCCAGCCGTTTGTACATCATCCGGCGTCTGCTGATGAACCGCTGCTCACTTCCACTCTTGCAAAAAGCATCGCCGTGCTGCCTTTTGCCAACCTGAGCAGCGATCCGGAACAAGATTATTTTAGTGATGGGTTAACAGAGGATATTATCACACAATTATCCAAGATCAGGGCTTATAAAGTGATCTCCCGTACTTCGGTGATGCAATATAAAAATTCACCAAAATCAATAAAGCAGATAGGTAAAGACCTTGGGGTTGCACTTGTAATGGAAGGCAGTGTGCAACGGCATGGCGACCAGGTTCGTATTACTGCACAGCTGATCAATGCCATTACCGATGAACATATCTGGGCTGATTCTTACGACAGACCGTTGATTGATATCTTCTCTATCCAGCGGGAAGTAGCCCTGGCCATTGCAGCCGTATTGAATACTACGTTATCACATAAGGAAACAAGGGAACTGGATTATATACCCACATCAGACCTGCAGGCTTATGATTATTATCTCCGCGGCAAATTACTGATGGAAAACAGGAATAAGACCGACCTGCTGACAGCAAGAGAACATTTTACACAAGCTGTCAACCTGGATAAAACTTTTGCCATTGCATATTCCGGCCTTGCCGACACCTATTTACTTTCTTCCTTTCGTGGATATGAAGATCCCGTAATGACCTTATGGCAGGCAAAAAAACATATCGATACTGCTTCAAGTCTTGATTCATTTTCCGGTGAGACCCAGGCATCGCTGGGTTATTGGTATTTCCAGAGCTTTGACTGGCATGCTGCAGAGATCACTTATCGCAGGTCGATCAGTTTGAATGCGAACCAGTCAAACGTTTACCTGTGGCTTGCCATACTGCTACAGGCAAAAGGTGAGCATGAAGAGGCATTGAAAGTATATGATATGGGCGCTGAGATAAATCCCATGTGGGATTTCTTATTGAAAAACAAGATCATCGCATTGGTGAATAACAATAACAAAGAAGCGGCCCTTGAATTGCAGCAAAAACTTATTGATAAAGCCCCGTCTGGTGGTCAGTTGAAAAGAAAAAGATATGAGGAACTTTCCCGCTTGTACTGGACCTTTAACGATAAGGAAGAGGCGATAGCTGCCGCAAAAAAATCAGGCGATCTTGGATTGATCAAATTCTATACAGATGGTGACCATTCCTTATTGGAAAAAAGACAGGATGATCACTATAATAACTTCAGATTGCGCAGCGAATACATCTCGCAGTTCTGGATGGGACTAGATTATGCTCATGCAGGTGCCAGGGAAAAGGCATTGGAATGTTTTAATAATGCGATTGCACTGAAAGAAGCCGGCATTGCATTGTTGCTCATCCGTGATTTTGAATTTTTGAATATCAAATACCTGAGCATGGCACTCATCACCAGAAAGGTGAAGCAACTGATCAATTTTTAATGAAAAGCTGATCGGTACACCATTGCTATGCCTGGCTTGTTAACGGAATTTTTCTCCCAAAAATTTCTTTTTCTTATATATCTGGTTAATTTTGCCAGACTAAAAAAACTAACAGGTTTTGTTATTCTATGAAAATTAAAAAAGTACTAATGAAAACTAATCTCTTTGTAGCAGCCTCTCTGTTTCTTATTATGGCTGCCGGTTGCAAGAAAATCAAATTAAACAAGGTGCCAATTGCTGATGCTGGACCAGCTCAGACAATTCAGTTGCAAACTGATTCCATAATACTTACCGGAAACGGAACAGATGAAGATGGAACTATTATGGGTTATTTGTGGAGTAAGTTAGCAGGTCCGAATATACCCGCTATTCATACTCCCGCCTCTGCCTCTACAAGAGTAACAGGTATGATTGCTGGTGTGTATCGTTTTCAACTAATGGTAGTGGATGATGACGGAGCTACCGGTTTGGATACGGTGTCTGTAACAATTTTACCGGCTCAACTAACAACAGTAACTATGCAACCTGGCACAGACGGGCAGGATGCACTGGTTATTACAAAGGACGGTGATAATACATCTCCCAATCTTAACATAGGTCAGCATACTGAATTGGTTTATTCCAAATGGACATATGGCGGGCAGGGTTTTGGTGAAGGAGCGATGCGTTCTTATATAAGGTTTGCTGCAGTTTCATCCATACCTGCCAATGCAGAGATACTCTCTGCAAAACTCTCTTTGTATGGTGTTGCCAGCAGTGGATTCACACCGGAAGGTAATTCGCATTTCCCCGGTTCTCCTTATGGATCAGGACCGGATAATCCGGGCTGGATAAAAAGAGTAACCTCAAACTGGGAAGAAGCAACCATTACCTGGAATAATAAGCCGGGAACAGTAGATGCCGGCCAGGCTTCAATTCCCGGAACAACTACTCAGTGGAATTTTAATGCAACGGATATTGATGTAACAGATATGGTAAGAACTATGGTGTCTACAAACAGTAATTATGGTTTCTGCCTTACACTTCAGAATGAAGCAATATACAGAAATGTGATATTCGCCAGCAGTGAAGCTACTGATGCTGCCCGCAGGCCAAAGCTGGTAGTGGTTTATCGTTAGTAATATTATTTCTAAGAGGTTTGCTGGCTGGCAACAGTTCAGCAAACTTTTTTTATTTCACCACCACTGTTTCCCATCCATCATAATCACCTTTACATTTTTTAGCTTCCTCTTTTAAAGAAAGAGTGAGTTGGTTGATGGATGCAAGATCAACCCTGTCGGTTCTTGATATATGTACTGTAAACGGGAATGATGCATTTCCTCCTTTTTCCTTTGCTTCGATCCTGAATTTTTTACTCACCGCATAATACACAAAACATTCCCTGTCAGCTTCGGATTTAAAATAAAGCCAGTGATCAACTTGTCTAGGTGTATCCAGTCTGTCACCGGCTTTCTGCAATCGCATTACCACTTTCTGGTTGCTTATGTATTCTATTGTTTCTTCATTGGGGTAAAGAAAGCTGAGATAAGCATTCCAGCCCATATCTTCCTTGATAAGAAAGGCAGGAGTGTAACCGGGATAACGTTTGGTAATAAGGTTTATCACCTCTTGTTTTAGTCCGATAGTATCAGTTACATAGAAATAGTCTTTGCGTTCACACTGGTAAGCAAAAGTGCCAGCCAGTGTGTTTCTTTTCAGCCGGTTTACCAATGCCACAATTGAATCGGATATTTTATTGAGTGTGGCAAAAGCCAGCGGGGCAGGAAGACCTTCATTACTGCAATTTTTAAATTTCACCCCGGCAGCAAATAAAAAAGTCTTGCTGTTGTCTGGTGCAATTTTTTTCAAGTCCATATTGACCAAAGTACTGCCAGGCCCTTTTTCATAGGTGGCGAGGTAAGTTTCCCAATAACTGCCATCCTGTGCTGATAAATTGTACTGACACAGAAAAAAGCTCAAAAGAAGTACTGTTATTTTCATTGCGGCGTGAAGGTATAGAGAAGAGAAGATCACCCTTCATTTTTGAAAGGGATTTAGGTTTTTGTTAAGGGCTATGAGGAGTAGAACTGGTAAAGAATCAATAGCGATATTTTTTTTAGCCAGCTACTCGCCACTTTTTTTACCCATCTTTCTTCCCACATTTTTAACCCATCATTGTGAATAACTGCCTGTTAGCCAAATCATCTTTTATAGGCCTTTAGCTTAAATTCGCCGCTGACTTAACAATTACTTAAACAGAAAACCGTGAGATTAAAGAGTTTAGAAATCAAGGGCTTTAAGAGTTTTGCTGATAAAACTATTGTCAATTTCGACGACAATATCACCGGCATTGTGGGCCCGAATGGCTGTGGTAAATCAAATATTGTGGATAGCATCCGCTGGGTGATAGGTGAGCAAAAGATCAGCCACCTGCGGAGTGAGAACCTGGACAGCCTTGTCTTCAACGGGTCTAAAACCCGTAGTGCCAGCGGCCTTGCTGAGGTAAGCCTTACGTTTGAAAATACCCGGAACCTGCTGCCTACTGAGTTCAGTACCGTGACAGTTACCCGTAAATTTTATAAAAGCGGCGAAAGTGAATATCGCCTGAATGATGTGCAATGCCGCCTGAAGGATATCCAGAATCTCTTCATGGATACCGGTATCAGCACCGACAGTTATGCCATCATTGCTCTTGATATGGTGGACGACCTGATCAAAGATAAAGACAACAGCCGCCGGAAAATGCTTGAGCAGGCAGCCGGTATTTCCATCTACAAAACCCGCAAAAAAGAAGCTAAATCAAAACTGGAAGCTACAGAACAGGATCTGGCCCGTATTGAGGACCTGCTGTTCGAGATCAACAACCAGTTGAAAGCTTTGGAAAGCCAGGCAAAAAAGGCAGAAAAATACCATGAGATAAAGAAAGATTACCGGGAGATCAGCATCGAATTGGCAAAAGCTTCCTTGGAAGGGTTTAACCTTACTTACAAAGAGCTGAACGAACAGAACGATGTGGAGACAAATAAGAAACATAAACTGGAAGCCGAAATAGGTACAAGAGAGGCTGAATTAGAACAGGAGAAACTGGCCTTTGTAGAAAAAGAAAGACAATTGCAAAGCATGCAACATGCTTTCAACGAAATGTTGCAGACTGTTCGCAGTAAAGAAAATGATAAGAACCTGTCTGCTCAGCGGCTGGAACACTTGCAGGAAAAAGAAGACAACCTGAAAGAATTTTTAGTGAAAGCTGAAGGGCAGTTGAAGGGTATTGAGGAAAGTATTGGCTTTACTAACCAGCAGGTGCAGGATGAAGAAAAATCGTTGGAACTACTGAGTGAACAATTGGCACAGTTGAACAACGAAGTAAATGCAAAGAGAGAAGTACTGGATGAAAAACGTCGTATGCTGGATAATCTACGCAATGAATACCAGCAGATTCAGCGAAGCCAGTTTGATGCAGAGAAAAAAGTGGCAGTAGCTGATACCTCAGTGCAAAATTTACAAAGAGTCATCCACCAGATAGAAGAGGAGAGGGTACAACGGGAAGAACAGCGTCACCACCTTGACAGTGACAGGATGCTGAAAGAAAAAGAACTGAGTATTAAAAAGGTAGACCTGGAACAATTGCAACAGCACCAGGAAAATACCAAGGAGCAAATATTGCAGACGCAGGCTGTTCTTGACGGGCTGCGCAATAACCTGGCAGATGAAAACCGGAAACTGGATGCAAAAAAGAATGAGCATGACCTGTTGAAGAGCATGATCGATTCTATGGAAGGTTATCCTGATTCTGTTAAATTCTTACATAACAACAACAACTGGAATCATAGTTCTCCTATTCTTTCTGATGTGCTGTATGTTAATGAAGAATACAGGACGGCTCTTGAGAATGTGCTTGAACCATACCTGAGTTATTATGTGGTAAATGATCTGCAGGAAGGTTTGCAAGCCGTTCACCTGCTTGATGAGAATAAAAAAGGTAAAGCCAATTTCTTCTTACTGGATAAAGTGAATGATGGGGCCGCAGGAATATCTTCTCACCAATTAGAAGGGGCTATACCTGCATTGAGTGTGGTGGAAGTGGATGAGAAGTACCGTAAGCTGGCTGAACATTTGTTGGGCAATGTATTTATTGCGGACAGTGAAGATGCGCTGCAAAACAGTAATGGTTTTGTAGTGATAGAGAAACATGGCAAGTATGTAAAAGGAAAATATTCGCTGACTGGTGGCAGTGTGGGCCTGATCGAAGGAAAGAAAATAGGCCGTGCAAAGAACCTCGAAAAATTACAGGATGAAATTGGTGCACAGGATGCAATTGTAGAAGTCCTGAGAGCTGAGATACAAGCAAGACATAATGAAGTGATCGCCTTTAATGAAGACCTGAGGGAAACTGCTATTCGGGAAACAGAAAGGGAGATACAGCAACTGACCAATGAAACTTTCTCACTGCATAACAAACTGGAGAATCTGCATTCCATGCAGACCAATAGTCAGCATCGCCTGGAAGAACTGAACCTGCAAATGCAGCAAACACTAAGTTCTGTGGAAGGTGTACGTAACCAGTTAACAGAATATAATGAATTGTTGCAGGCCAATTCTGCAAAACTGGCCGAAGCGGACGAAGCTTTCAAAGTAACTGAAGCAGATTATAACGAAGCTACCCGGCAGTACAATGAATTCAACCTGAATGTAACAAAGCAACATAGTAAGATCGCCGGGTTACGACAAGAACTTGATTTCAAAAACAATCAATTAAGTGATCTGCGTCAGCAAATTGAGAATAATACTAACCAATTAGCTGATACAGGTAGCAATATTGAACAGTCTGCTCAATCGCTGAAAGATATTGAAGAGGCGCTATTGGAATTGATGAGAAGAAAGGACGAAGAGGAGCAAAGTTTAAATGAAGCCGATCAGGCCTATTACAACTTCCGCAACCAGTTGAGCGAAAAAGAAAGTGCCATCCGTCACCAGGTGAAGGAAAAAGAACAGATAGAATACTTATTGGCAGCCATTAAGGACAAACTCAATGAATTGAAACTGCAATTGGCCGGCATGAAAGAAAGGCTGAATGTGGAATTCAGGATCAACCTAGAAGATATTCTCGGAGAAGCAAGATCAGGAGAGATAGCTGTAGAAGAATTGCAGGAGAAAGCTGATCGAATGAAAAAGCGTTTGGAGAACCTGGGTGAGGTAAATCCGACTGCGATAGAAGCTTTCACCGAGATGAAGAAACGGTATGATTTCATCGTAGAACAGAAAACAGATCTGGTAAATGCAAAAGACAGTTTATTGAAGACCATTGAGGAAGTAGAGGCTACCGCAAACCAGAAATTCCTTGAGACATTCAACCAGGTAAGAGAGAATTTCCAGAAGGTATTTAAGACCCTTTTTACAGAAGATGACCAGGCAGATCTTGTACTGGAAGATCCTGAGAACCTGGCCGACAGCGGCATAGATGTTATTGCCAAACCTAAAGGGAAACGTCCTTCTTCATTAACACAATTAAGCGGTGGAGAAAGAACCCTGACTGCAACAGCGCTGTTGTTTGCGATCTACCTGATAAAGCCTGCACCATTCTGTATACTGGATGAGGTAGATGCACCGCTGGATGATGCCAACGTAGGTAAGTTCACCAATATGATCCGCCAGTTCAGTGATAACTCTCAGTTCATCATCGTTACCCACAATAAAATGACCATGAGCACAGTGGATGTGATCTATGGGGTAACCATGCAGGAGCCTGGTGTAAGTAAACTGGTGAGTGTGGACTTCAGGAATTTGGAGCAGAACCAGAATTAGTTAGTGGGGAACAGTATGTATTGAAGTTTGAAATGTTTGAGATATTTGAAAGCCCGGTTATGCCGGGCTTTTCTTTATAAAAGATATTAATGACTTATGTGTACTATCATCCTGCTCTTCTCTTCTAATGTCTTTATGACTTTTGCCTCTTCCAGATAAAAATGATACAGGAAGTTATTACATTTATTGTATTCTGTGGCTTTGCTGTTTGGATCATGAAAGAACCCTTTCACTGGAGATACCTTGCCAGTTTCACCTTCCTGTCAGGAGCGGTTTACTTTATGTTTAGTAATAGGTTTGGGTAAATTCCTAAAACACTATTGCTTTACATATCTGCTGTAAAGGTCTTTTGCTGCTCCCTTTGTTTAGCCCTTCTGTTAAAGTCTGACTTTACTTTGTGTACAACCGCTATAAGACAGAAATAGACCCCGCCACATAATAAAAATGCAGCAGCAATAGCCCAAAAATACCAGTCGGTATCTTTCTTTGCTTCAAAGATTGCATAGAAAGTAATTAATGCAAATCCAAGAAGAGCTGAAAAACCAATGAGCAGGTTGGAGAAATACTTTTCAGAATGAGAATTTGACATGATCGTTATTTTAGTTTAGGGCTAATGGTCTGTAAAATTAAGAAAAAAATAATGTTCTGTTAATGGTGAATATCCGGCTGGTTTGATTTTATACTAATAGTACATTTGAACTATAAACGGGGGTATGAAAAAAACAGTTCTATTTATCGGTCTTTTATTCTCTGTATATCTTTTACCTGGGCAGGAAAAGCCAGAAGGATTATTCATTTCTTCAAAAGCGCCGGATTTTAAAGCCAAAGATCAAAATGGCAACGAGATCAGACTGAAAGATCTGCTGAAAAAAGGTCAAGTAGTACTTGTTTTTTACAGGGGGCATTGGTGCCCGTATTGCAATAAAGCACTGTCGAGATTACAGGATTCACTGCAGCTTATTAAAGATAAAGGAGCTACCCTTATTGCCGTATCACCTGAGAAGCCAGAGAATGTGAACCTGACAGTGGAAAAAGTTAAAGCTGAGTTTTCTATTCTCTATGATGAAGGGCTAAAAATCATGAAAGCCTACGATGTGGAATATGAAATGCAGGAGAACACTGTTACCCGCTACCGTAACGGGGGATTGGATATTGAAAAGATAAACGGGGAAAATGGCAAATACCTGCCAGTACCCGCAGTATATATTATCGACAAAGAATCTACCATTACCTTCCGTTTCTTCGAGCCGGATTATAAAAAAAGACCCAGCGTAAAAGAATTATTGGATAACCTGTAGGTATCACTCATATACTTTTCTTTTCAGTAATCATGCATAGTGATTGTGAACGGACTTCGTTGCCTTCAGGTTCTATCGCCGGCTCACTCACCAGCACCCCTTTTTTGTACAACAGGTTATGCTGATGTGCCAATAATTTCCAGTCTTCTTCTGTATAGCTTCTAAAGCCATATTTTGTAAAAGGCATTTTTTCTATGCTTTCCCTGGTGCGGATAGTAGTATATAGCTTTCCTCCCGGTTTTAACACCCGGCATATTTCCTGCAGGTGCTTGCCCGTTTCATCCCAGAAATAAGCTACATTAATACAGAAAACAATATCAAAGCTGTTATCAGCAAAAGGCAGCTGATCACTTTGCCCTTTTACAATAGATAACTTGCCGGCAGCGATACTGGTTTCATTATTTTCAATGGCTGCCTTTACCATCAGGTCAGAAAAATCAATACCGGTTATTTGCAATTGCTGAGCCCTGTTGAATAATTTATCAAAAAACTTCCCGTTGCCGAATCCAATTTCAAGTATTGAATGACCGTTCTGAATTTCCATCTGGTCGAGGGTGAAGTAATACAGGAACTCGTTTGCTTCATTCATTTTGGAAGCTACTTTATGTCCCAGCGCCCCCTTAGGGCGGCGAAGCTGCCGGGCCAGCGTTTTCCAGCGGAGTTGTTCAAAGAATTTTTTAAACATGAAGATTGTTTTATTCAATGGGGTTATTTCCAAACAACCCTGCCTATTTTACCATTGGAACCTGCAAAGAAAACTTCTTTTCCTTCTTTGGATTTACGGCAAACATGAAAGCCTTCTTTACTGATCCAGTTCCAGTTCTTCCCTCCATCGTTTGAATAATCAACACCATTGATACCACAAGTAAAGATTCTTTTGCGTGACAGGTATTCAACGCAGCTCCTGTAACCATGAGGTGCTGTGACAGGAGTATGCCAAAGTTTCCCCCTGTTTTTAGTATAATAACAATTATTTTTTGTGGAAGTATCGGCATTAAAATCGCCACCCACTACTGTCATTATTTTGCCACCTCTTAGTTTATAAGTGTCCCAAATAGCTACAGAATTCGCACCGGTTGTTTCTTTACCCTGTATAATGGGTAATGTCAGAGGGGGCCTCTTCGAAAATAGTCTCGACCGTAATCCACCACTTACAAATACAGCCTCATCTCTGTCGAGCACCCGCACATTAGTACCACTGGCAGCAAAACAGGCTTCACCGCTATCCGCAACAGGTCTTTTGTCAAAAGGAATTTCCTGCCAGCTGATGCCACCATCAAAAGTTCTTGCTATAAAGAATTTCCCATCTATAGGATCGCCAACAACAATTCCTGCCTGCTCATTCCAGAATTCCATTGCATCCAGGAACATTCCCTTTGTCTTATTCTCGTAAACAATCTTCCAGGATTCTCCACCATTAGTAGTTTTAAGTATATATGCAGGGGCATCCACACTCATAATAATCGCAGTGTTAGCATCAAAAGCTTCAATATCACGAAAATCATTTTTTTCAAACCCATTTACCACCATCCATTTCCAATGCAGACCGCCGTCGGTTGATTTTCCAATGGTGCCATTACTGCCGCTTACCCATACCACATTATCACTCACCACACTTAATCCGCGGATACTTGTTTTTGTTCCGCTGGTAAGTACTTCCACCTTTGGTGATTGGGCTGCTAACCATCCGCTAAAGAAAAAAATAGATACTGTTGAAAGAAAATTACGCATTACTAACCGGATTATAATTTACCATTCTTCTTTTTGATGTGCCATCATTATACAAATCAATAATGGCATAAGCTGGTGCAAACTCCTGGAAAGAACCTTTCCACCAATTCCCAGACACAGCACCGTTGCAATAGTATCTTACACCGAGGTAATCAATTTCATCCTGCAGATGAATATGCCCGCTGATACAAACCTTTACAGCAGGATATTTCATAAATATCTTTTTCAGGAGTATAAAATCAGTATGCATCAGGTTTCGCTGGATCTTCAGATCGCCGTTGGATTCTGTTTTATCAAAAAACAAACCGGCACAAATAGATAATATCGGGATATGTGATACAATGCAAATGAATTTACCTGCTGGCACTGAAGCTAATTCCTGCTGCAGCCATTCCAACTGGGCCTCATCAATTTTTGCGATGTACCCGCCAGCAGGATTTAATTGTGTACTGTCAAGCACTATAAAATGCCAGTTGCCTTTTGTAAAACTGTAAAACCTGTTCTTCATGGCCAGTGTTTCTACCGCCCACACTTTTCCATACAGCCTGTCAGTATCTGGTTTATTCTCTTTGATAAACCATCCCCATACATCATGATTGCCTATACAATGATAAACAGGCAAACTGTTTTCTTTCTGCAAAATGCCTTTAAATAAATTCCACTGTATCTCTGTACTTTGCTTATCAGCGCCAAGTGCATCCATGATGGCGTCGCCACCATTAATGATAAAATCGATTTCTTTCTTATCCTGCTGAACATGATGTAACGCTTTGGCCATTCCAGTTTCCGGAATAATGCCGGGTTTTACATGTATATCTGATAAATGGGCAAAACGGATAAAAGTTCTTTTGTTCTCTGCTGCTGTTGAGAAGGAAGGCAGGAGAGTGCTTCCGAGTACAGCAGCTGAGGCCTGCAGGAATTTTTTTCTTTTCATTTTTTTTGAAAAATTTATTTCAACCGGGCAATCAATTCTTCTTTACTTACAATTCCCTGTTTGCGCCAGGTTTCTTTTCCATTCTTATAAATGATGAAAACCGGTATGGATTCAATATTCATTGCACTCATCAGGTTACTGTGTATTCCTGCATCTATTTTCAGGAAATAAAAATCCAGCGATTTGTCTGCCTTTAGCTCCGTCAATACAGGCTCCATTTTTACACAGGGCGGGCACCAGGAAGCGCCAAAGTCAACCAGAACTGTTTTATCGGGAGGAATACTTGCCAGGTACTCCTCTGTGGTCATTTGCTTTTCACTGTTGTTACCTTCTACGGGTTTACCAGATCTTTTCCATGCATTGATGCCCCCGTTCAGTTCTATTACATTTTTAAATCCATTGCTTCGCATCCAGTCAGCAGCATAGGTGCTGCGGCTGCCTACCAGGCAATAGATATATACCGGCTTGTCTTTATCTACATATTTGAGCCGCTCACTGAACTGCTCTTTATTTGTCCAGTCTGCCTGCAGGGCATTTTTGATATGACCAGACTTAAACTCATTGGCTGTTCTTACATCCAGGACCTGGATACCTTGTTCTGTAAGTCCTTTTTCGAATTCATCGGCATTCAGCCGGGTTTCATTTCCGGGCTGTGACTGGCAGGAAATAACAGTAAATAATAAAAGGTACAGTAATACGTTTTTCATCAAACTCTGATTTTTTCAAAAGTAGCATAATATTTGAGCCAAATTGGCCACAGTAAAATCGCTATTTACTGCTGATGTTCAGGCCGGAAAGCAAAATAGTCTTATTTTTAGCGATTAAAAGTATCTCCTGTTTATGAAAAGAAATATTGTTTTATTGTTGATCCTTGGACTGGTACTAATTATCGGGTGTCAAAAAGAGGGGAGCTTCGAACTTCCTGATACCCCGGCAGAAGGGAGCCTGCTGAGCGATGCTACCGGAGATTGTCTTCCCAAAACAGTAAACGGGACATACCAGGCAGGAGTGCCACTTGTTCCAGCCAATAATACTATTACTGTTAATGTAAACGTGGTACAAACAGGTAACTACCTGATCACAACAGACACGGTAAATGGTTTTTATTTCAGCGCCTCCGGCATTTTTACTACAGCCGGCAGTAATACCGTTACGCTGAGAGGAAACGGAACTCCCTTTGCAAACGGGGTTAATAATTTCGTAGTAAGTTTTGACAGTACTTTTTGTGATATACAGGTGACGGTAAGTTCACCCGGTGCCGGTACGCTGGCTGGTGCTCCCAATGCCTGCGCACCCATTACTGTAAACGGAAGCTATAGTCCTGGGGTGGCATTAACAACAACTAATACGGCTGTTGTCCAGGTAAATGTAACAACTGCAGGTGCTCTTAGTATTACAACCGATACAGTTGCGGGTATATGGTTTACCTACTCAAATATTTTGGCTGTTGGAAACGGGCAAAACGTTACACTGCAGGCACAGGGAAATATACCTGCGGCTACAACTACCGGCCCCAAAACCTATACAGTTAAGCTTGGAACAAGCCAGTGCACTTTTGTAGTGAATATAGCCGGCCCTGCTGCTGGAACAGTGGATTGCAGCGGAGTTACTTTTGCGGGCACTTTTACGGCAGGTCAAGCTATGACGGCAGCCAATAATGCCCAGATATCTGTTACTGTTACTACTCCCGGTGCTTATAGTATTACAACCGATACCGTGAACGGCGTCTGGTTTAATGCCAGTGGTAATTTTGCTACGGCCACGACGACACCTGTGACGCTTATTGCCAATGGAACACCTGTTAACTCGGGACCATTTACGTTTACTGTAAAGTGGGGTACCAGTACCTGCACATTTGTTTGCAATTTCAGCCCGGCACCATCGACTGATTATTTCCCGAGGACGACCAATAGCAACTGGAGTTATGAAATAGACGATGATCCGGATGATTCTTTATACAGAACAGCTATTGCACCAACTCATAGTGCCGGAGGTAATATTTACAATATACTAATGGATAATGATGGAACAGGTCTTGATTCATCTGGTTATTACCGCAGAAATACCGCCACCGGGGAATATTTTGAATGGCTTGATGCAGGTTCATTTATCGGTTACGACGATCCGCTATGGGCATCTTATATTTTCCTGAAAGATAATGTCGCAGTAGGTACATCATGGTTGTCACAAGCATTTAATGGAATTGTAACTATACCGCCAGCTACACCTTTTAGCATCAGGTTCAAGTATTCAATCCTGCAAAAAGATGTCCCCGTTTCATTTACTACATCTACTGGCCTTATGAGTTTTACAAACGTTATTGTAGTGGAAGAAAAATATGAACTATTTAATGGGACTAGTTGGGATGACATGACACCAACAATAGGATCAGGAAAATCTTATTATGCAAGGGGTGTCGGCTTGATCAAGTATGAAGTTCTTGATCCTACTGGTGCTGTTGATGCTCAACAAGAGCTGCGCCGCTACCAGGTATTTTAAACTACCGAGAATTGTATTAAAAAGGCTGTCATAATTGACAGCCTTTTTACATTATCAGAATCCTTTTTTCTTTCCCGATTCCAGCGCCGGCAGCTTAAAATCGTCAAGGGCACTTTTTTGTGTGATCATTTTTTCAATGTCTTCTATTTTCCGAGGAGCAAAACGGGAAAGGAGTTCATAGCCCGTTTCTGTTATCAGCAGATCATCCTCGATCCGTACTGCAATACCCCACCATTTTTTATCACAATTACTGTTGTTGGGTATATATATACCTGGTTCAATAGTGATAACCATATCCTTTTTCATGGTCTCCATTGATCCGCGGTCATGCACATCCAAACCAATATGGTGGCCTAATCCATGAGGAAAGTATTTGCCAACTTCTTTTTTGTCATTTATTATACCAAGATTTACTAAGCCTTCTGCAATGGTCTCCCTTGCGGCATTGCTTGCATCTGCCCATTTAGAACCATTCTTTAATGTTTTAAAAGCAGCTTCCTGTGCATCATATACCAATTGATAGATTGCTCTTTCTTCTTCAGAGAATTTGCCGTCCACAGGAATAGTTCTTGTTACATCAGCGGTATAACCATGGTATTCGGCTCCCACATCCATCAGCAGCATAGAGGTTCCCACTTTTGTTTTTGTGTTTTCCATATAGTGGAGCACACAACCATTTTCACCGGCCCCTATAATTGATCCGTATCCTACACCTTCAGCCCCATGTTTTTTATGTACAAATTCCTGTAAGCCCTGGATCTCTAATTCAGACATTCCCGGATGAACGGCTTTCATTACTTCATTATGTCCCTGGCAAGAAATTTCCACCGCTTTTCTTAATAAGGATAATTCTTCCGGTGTTTTTATACGTCGTAGCTGGCCGGTAAGCTCCATATACAGTCTTGTGTCAAACTTTGAAGAAGGAGAATTCTTTTCAGGCATTCCTGATTTTTGTTTGAATTGCTGCATCAGGTCATACAGATCTGCATTGTCGTAACCATTGGGAACATCAACCGGGGTTCTGTCGCAAATGATTTTTTTAAACTTTGAGAAATCAATATTGATTTTTTTGAGATCAGCCCCGTTGAATACAGTGCTGAAGCCGAGTTTCTCCCTGGCACCCTCAACACCCAGTCTTTTGCCCGTCCATTGTTCTGCCTGTGCATTTCTTTTTTGTACAAAAAGAATTTCATTATAACTGTTGCCTGTGGAATCTGTTTGTGTTTCCTTAAAGATCAGTAATAAAGAATGCGGTTCTTTATACCCGCTGAAATAATACATATCCGGGTTAGCATGATACAGGTATTCCACATCGTTGGAGAAGGTACGGGTAGGATAGGCAAATATGACCACTACTGAACTATCTGGCATACTACTACGAAGTGCATCCCTCCTGCCCGCATGAAAAGATGAAGACAGATAATCCTTGGGAAGAAAATCATCGGCTGCGGCAGGAGATGGCTGTGCTAACGAGTACAGCGATAAAGTCAAGGCTTGCGTAAGTAACAGGCCTTTGCTGATCATTTTTATACACATAAAAAGGTGATTGAGAAACTAAAATACCTTTTTTCAATCACCATCAACAGTAAATTATATAAACGGGCTATTCATCATCGCCTTCTTCAAAGAAAGCATCCTCGTTACTTTGATAATGTTCTTCCCATGCTTTCACTGCCTCATCACTCAGGCATTCAATTATATCAAAAAGATTGTCCTTTTTAAGCTTCCAGGCTGTCTCCATAGGTTCGTCAAACCGCTGAACAAAGACACAATGATCTGTTATCAAAGCCACTTTTATCAGGGTCACAGGAGAATCCTCCTTTTCTTTTACCAGGTAGTAGCACCCGGTTTCCAACAGGTCATACGAATACATAGCGCATCAATTTTAAATTTCTACAATCACTTTATCGTTAAACTAATCTGCATTTATCGGATACTTAATGCAGCTGAAATGGAAGGAATTTGTTGGGTAAGAAGCAGAATAAAATTAAGGAATCAGGAGGTTTTTGAACCATTAATTTACTGTTCTTTTTATATTAGGCAACTATTTATTTAGTATAACTAATTGATTATTATTAACTAAGTCAGAATATTGCTAATTTAACTTTGCTTATTCTTAGGAGAGGTAATGCAGGAAATACTACCCGGGTATTCCCATGTTTTTCTTCTTTCGTCCTTGCTTACACTGATCTGGGCCTCACTGTCGTCAAAAGATTTTTCAACAATTTTCCGGTTGAAGTCTGCTGTAAAATCGCTCAACAATCCATCAACACTACCGCTCACATGCTGATTAATATCCCATGTTTTTGAAGGAAGAGAGCAGTCAAAATTCAATGTTGTAAACGAAATATTCTTTATTTCCGGGTAGCCATAAGTCTTGAAATGGATCTTCTTGTTACTGATGTCGTATACAATACTCCATTTGGTATGTGCTCCCTGGGCCACTTTATCCAAAATACTGAATGAATAATCAACTGCCGGAACTGTTATATTGGATTGCTGAAATTCCTTTACCATATAGCATGCTTTAGCAAAACGTTCGACGGAATTATCTGTGAACGTAAGATAATCGGCCGAAGGAGCTGATACTGCAACTTTAGCCAGGCTCAACCCTGAGGCGTAACTATGATTTGTCAGAACCGGGAATGGAAGGTCGTTTCCTTTGTGTACAACCATTTTTCCTTTTAAAAACTCAATAGTGGCCACATTACCTTTTGCATCCGCTACCAGGTAGTGCAGGGGAGCGGTCCCTTTTGAAGCAATACGAAGTTTTTTATCCGTTGCAACCAGTTCATCTACGGTGCTGCAATTATCAAGCTGGTATTGTATCCATTGAAGTACCTCTATAGCCGGCCTGCTGTCTGGTGCCGGATACTGCGTATCATCCAGCCACATTAATTCTACTACCAGCCCCTTCTCGTTCACTCCACCTGTTGGAAACTCTTTACCATACTGATTGAAGGTGATACTTCCGTATTGTGATACCCAACTGATGGTTTCTCCATCATTCGTATTCATCGATACTTTAGCAAGCCCTTTCTGGTTGGTGCAGATCATTCCGTTCCCCGTTATCCAGTCATAATTTCTGCCAAAAAGCATTTGCCCGTTTTTATTAATAAAGAAAGTGGTACAGGGCAGTACAGGCAGACACAGAATGATTATTAAGAGCAGCAGAATTATCTTTCTCATTTACTGAAATTACTTCTATCTCATACAATAATCAATCAAAATGGTACAAGCGGCAGAGAATAAAAATGCCTCCTGCTATTTGTGTTACACACTGCAGGAGGCATTTCTTCTGTAAAAGCTTAACTGAACATACACTTATGTTTACATTCCTTTTTCTCCATCTTCTTTTCAGTATCAGCTTTTTTCCTGTTGTTATTAAAGCTGGCAAATGCAACCACTGTAAGACCAGCTACCAGAACAACAGCTACCAGTAATTTTTTCATGACTGATTATTTAGATATAAAAGTTACGATGTTTTCCGGATTGCCAGTATATTGTTATGATGAATGGTCAAAATTTATTTTGAAAGTAACAAGGCCCGGTGTTTAAAGCTTTGTAACCTTCAATTCAACTCTTCTGTTCTTTGCCCGGTTGGCTTCAGTGTCGTTGGGAGCTATTGGCATATCTGGTCCATATCCTTTAATGGTAATTCTTCCTTCATCAATTCCTTTGGAGGCCAGATAATCTTTACAGCTTCTCACTCTTTTTAATGATAGTTCCCTGTTGAGGGCTGCGGCGCCTTCAGCAGAAGTATGACCTGATAAAAGAATTTCGATACCTGCATTATCTTTCATCAGCGCCGCAAGTTTATCCAATTCTGTTTTACCCGCCGGAAGCAGTTTGGCACTATTAACCTCAAATTGTATATTATTCATCACCAGGTTATCTCCTTCCTGCAATGTTTTATCATTGTATACTATTTTTCCTGATCGTTTGAGTTCCAGTTCTACAAATTCGCTTACATCGCCAGCAAATACATCCACCTGTTTCTGGTCAGACGAATACCCGGCTGC
Organism: Chitinophagaceae bacterium; assembly: GCA_016786885.1. Classification (GTDB taxonomy): domain Bacteria; phylum Bacteroidota; class Bacteroidia; order Chitinophagales; family Chitinophagaceae; genus JJ008. The sequence continues at coordinate 92,525 of JAEUVO010000076.1, forward strand.
GCTACCGGTAACTATTGACAGGCCGGCAGGAATATCTTCTATTGTGAAATTCCCTTCGTCATCAGTGGTAACAGTTCCATAATTATCTACAGAGGCAGATGCATTTATTATTGGCTCCCTGGTTACGGCATCTACTACTTTGCCTTGTATTTTGCCTTTATAAAATATTTTGGGGTTGATCAGCAGTTTTACAAAATCAATTGCAAAGCCATCACCCAGTTTCGTAGTAGGGTCATCAATGGCAATAACTAATGAATCTGCATTCAGTTTTTGTAATAGTTCCGTGGTGAGACGGAGGCGGATCAATTTCCCAATGGGGCCTGTCTGGTTGATCAGGTTTATTGTTTTCTCTGCTTCTGTAAACCGCAATCCATTTATTTTTACCTGGAACCTGGAGCCCATTTCCGGGGCCTGGAAATCATCAATGAAGATTTGCAGGTCTGCAGAATCAATTTTTACCGTTTTTAATTCTTTCAGGGGAATAACAATTGCCACGGGATTATTGGAGGGCCTCTTCGTTGTTATACAATAACCATCCTGATTGGTGCCGCCAGAAAAATACTTATACGAAGAGGGTATCATTATCATATCAGTACCTTTTGCATTCTCGGGTTTATGAGCCCACGGGTAGCCATGTGACCCGGTGGATCTGCCTGTAAACGGATTGAACTCTTCTTCAAACCCGAAACCAAGATTATCGATATCACCCACCCGTATCATCAGGTCGGCCTCAGCAGTGTTTCTTAAAACAAGGAATTGTTTACTCCAGTCACCATCAGTTTCTGTGGTACGCTGGGCTACCAGGCAATAAGAAAAAAGTAAAGCAGCAAAAAGGAGAAATTTTTCTTTCATACTATTATAGATTAATGGTAGTACTAAAGTAGGAATTTTGAGCATTGTAGTTGTACCTGTTGCAGTTTAAAACACATCAATCCCGATTCAAATGGAGGACAGTCAGCAGCACTACTTGCAGCAATAATGACTCCAGCGATTTTGCAACGCAAAAGAATGCAGGACAGATCAAAAACCGTTTCTTTTCCCCACCTGTGAATAACTCAAAATCTTGGGTGCAAGGCTCGTTTTGGTATATTTGCCCGAATGACCGGCCGCTGGCTGGTTTAGAGCCGATAACCAAAAGAAAAACATTCTTTTATACTTAGAACGTACCGTGACCATGGCAAAAGAAAAAGACAGCACCAACCTGTTTGATTATACAGAAGACAGTATCAAATCCCTCGATTGGAAAGAGCATATCCGGCTGAGGCCGGGTATGTATATTGGGAAACTGGGTGATGGGTCATCGCCAGATGATGGTATTTATGTACTGGTGAAGGAAGTAATGGATAACTGTATTGATGAATACACGATGGGGCATGGCAAAACGGTAGAACTGGCCATAGAAGGAAAAACCGTCACGATCCGCGACTATGGACGGGGTATTCCCCTTGGCAAAGTGGTGGATGTGGTAAGTAAAATAAACACCGGGGCCAAATATGACAGTAAAGCTTTTCAGAAATCTGTAGGCCTGAATGGAGTAGGAACAAAGGCGGTGAATGCATTGAGTAACTATTTTAAAGTAACCGCCATCAGAGAAGGAAAAGAAAAAACAGCTGAATTTGAAAGGGGAGTGCTGATTAAGGAATACAAAGAAGCAAAGACAGGCGAGGAGAATGGAACACTTGTCACCTTTATCCCGGATGAAACAGTGTTTAAAAACTTTAAGTTCATTCCTGAATTCTTAGAGAACCAGATATGGAATTATTGCTTTTTAAATGCCGGATTAAAGATCGTTTTCAATGGTAAAAGTTATGTGAGTAAAAATGGGTTGCTGGATCTGTTGCAACGTAAGACCAATGAAGATGAGATCCGTTATCCTATCATCCACCTGAAAGGTAATGATATTGAAATAGCGCTTTCACATACTAATGAATACGGAGAAGATATATACAGCTTTGTAAACGGGCAGCACACTACACAGGGAGGTACTCACCAGCAAGCCTTCCGTGAAGCATATGTAAAAACGATCAGGGATTTCTTTAAGAAAGATTATGATGCGTCTGACATAAGAACAGGTATTGTAGCCGCGGTATCTGTAAGAGTAGTGGAACCGGTTTTTGAATCACAGACCAAGACAAAGCTTGGATCTGTAAATGTGGATGTGGACGGGCCAAGTATGCGGCAGTTTGTGGGTGATTTCTTATCAAAAGAACTGGATAATTACCTGCACAAAAACCCATCTGTAGCTGAAGCATTAAAAAAACGTATCGAGCAAAGTGAAAGAGAACGAAAAGAACTGGCAGGCATTAAGAAACTAGCCAATGAAAGGGCCAAAAAAGCTAACCTGCATAACCGCAAACTCCGCGACTGCCGCTACCACCTGGATGATGATGCCCCTTCAAAAGGTAAAGAGGAATTTGTTGCAAAGCAAAACGAAACAACCATTTTCATTACAGAAGGTGATAGTGCCAGCGGCTCCATAACCAAAGCAAGAAATGTGGAAACACAGGCTGTATTCAGTCTGCGGGGTAAACCATTGAATTGTTTTGGGCTTACAAAGAAAGTAGTTTACGAAAACGAAGAGTTCAATTTGTTGCAACATGCCCTGAATATAGAAGAAGGATTAGAAGGGCTCCGGTTCAATAATGTGGTAATTGCTACAGATGCTGATGTTGATGGTATGCACATCCGTTTATTATTAATGACATTCTTCCTGCAGTTCTTCCCTGACCTGGTGAAACATGAGAAAGTGTATGTGTTGGAAACTCCATTGTTTCGGGTACGAAATAAGCAAGAAACGATCTACTGCTTTAGCGAGCAGGAGAAACTGGAGGCAATGAAAAAATTAGGCTCTAAGCCTGAGGTAACCCGGTTCAAGGGATTAGGAGAAATAAGCCCTGATGAATTTGCTCAGTTCATTGGAACCGGCATGCGAAAACAACTGATGAGAGTGGAAGAAGGAGAACATATTCAGCAGTTATTGGAATACTATATGGGTAAGAACACACCAGACCGGCAAGAATTTATTATTAATAACCTGAAAGTTGAGTTGGATATTGTAGAGGAAAATGTTTAAAGAAACGACCCATGTTTGAATTTCATGCTGACAGAAAAAGATACTTTGACATACAGGTTTTAAATGCCGGGAAGTACGTCATTCCTTTTATAGAGGAGAAGTATCCTATAAAGCAAGGGATGCGGATACTGGAAATCGGATGCGGGGAAGGCGGTGTTTTAAAAGCATTTATCAATAAAGGATGCGAAGGGGTGGGAGTGGAACTTGATGCACCGAGAATTGATGATGCAAAAAAGTTCATGCCGGAAGATATTGCTTCAGGACGAATACGGTTTGTAGTGAAAGACATTTATAAGGTGGATGTGGAGAATGACTTTAACGGGCTATTTGATATCATTTTACTTAAGGATGTAATCGAACATATACATGACCAGGCAAAACTGATTGGCTGGATGAAGAATTTTTTGAAACCTGCCACGGCAGACAGGCCCGGGGGCATAGTTTTTTTTGGATTTCCACCATGGTACATGCCATTTGGAGGGCACCAGCAAATATGCAGGTCAAAAATTTCGAGACTGCCCTATTTACATTTGCTGCCCAAGGGGATATATAAATGGATATTAAAAAACAGGAAAGAAAATGTGGAAGAGATGATGGAGGTAAGAGAAACCGGGATCAGTATAGAACGATTTGAAAAAATTTGTAAGAAGGAAGGATATAGTCTTTTTCATAAAAGACATTATTTATTAAATCCTATTTATGAATGGAAATTTGGCTGGAAACCAAGAAAACAGGCGGGTTTGATCAGCGTAATACCTTTTTTCCGGAATTTTCTTACTACCTGCGTTTATTATATTATTCAACCAGTTAACAAATAACAATGATACATATAGTTTTTAATGAGAGTGAAGTTGAACTGATGCAACAAGTAATCCAACTGGATGAAACACTGGCTGGTGAAGTAATACAGATAAGAGATGATTTTGCTGTAGGACCATTGGCTGGTATTGATACAGAGGAAGGATGGCAGGCACGACTGGATTGGTGGCGCATGATATCTGCAGGATCGCCTTATTCAAGCGATTTGGTGGGAAGTTTTGATGACAGAGAAACTGTTAAGCAGATCAAAGCAAAGTTGGATGAAAATCCCACGGAAGAATTATGGATATGGATGGGGCAGAACCAGCATGATGTGATGGGCTATTACTGGCTGATGCCACAATTCAGGGAATACCAGGGTAGAGTAATGATCCTTTATCTTAATAACCTGCCATTCATTAATGAGAAAGGTCATATATTTTATCCATCATGGTTGAGTGAGATACAACCGAAGGAGTTTACAAAAGCCAAGAAACTGGCCCGCCCCGTAACCCTGAGTGAGTTTGAAATTGACCCTGATGAATGGAGAAAAATTGCAGAAGAGAATGCTATCGTACGAATACTGGAAGGTGGTAAGAAAATTGCAGGTAAGGAAGAAAGTTTTTATGATATAGAAATATTAAAGAACATCACAGGTGAATGGCAAAAAGCTACCAGGGTATTGACTAATACATTGCACCGGATGAAAATAAAGACAGGTGATATTTTTATTATGTGGCGAATGAAATCATTGATCAATGAAGGAAAAATTGAAGTAACCGGTGATGCTGGCAAAGCCTGGAAAGATTTTGATGTAAGGAAAACGGAAGGTAAGCAAGGGGAAATTGCATTTGAGAAAGAAGAAGCAAATTATTAGTTATGAAGAATACTATCAGGCTTGAAGAGGCTGCTATGTTTGGCCTGAGTATTTATGTATTGTATTCTTTACAAGCTGAATGGTGGTGGTATCTCATCTTGTTCCTTGGGCCGGATATAAGTATGCTGGGTTACCTGGCAGGAAATAAGGCTGGCGCATTTATTTATAATTTGTTCCATCATAAGGGGATAGCAGTGATCTTTTTTATAACAGGCATCCTCTTGCCACATTTTCTTATACAGATAACAGGCATTGTGCTATTTGGACATGCATCTATGGACAGAATGCTGGGATATGGATTGAAGACATCAGAAGGATTTAAATATACACATTTAGGGATAATAGGAAAGAAATAAGAAATGAGTGCAGCAAAGAATAAAATAACGGACGTACAGAATAATGATAGTGGCTTGCATGGCCAGTACAAAACATGGTTTTTGGACTACGCTTCTTATGTGATTTTGGAAAGAGCAGTGCCTGCAGTAGAAGATGGGTTGAAACCGGTTCAACGACGTATTCTTCATGCAATGAAAGAAATGGATGATGGCCGTTTTAATAAAGTGGCAAATATCATTGGTCAGGCAATGCAGTATCATCCGCATGGTGATGCCAGTATTGGAGATGCGCTGGTAAATATGGGTCAAAAAGACCTGCTGATCGAAACTCAGGGTAACTGGGGCGATGTAAGGACTGGAGATGACGCTGCGGCGGCCCGCTATATTGAAGCTAGGTTGAGCAAATTTGCATTGGAAGTTGCTTTTAATGCAAAAACAACTGAATGGCAGTTAAGTTATGATGGCAGAAAGAATGAACCCGTTACATTGCCTATGAAGTTTCCTTTATTATTGGCACAGGGTGCTGATGGTATTGCCGTAGGGTTGTCCACAAAGATACTTCCCCATAATTTCTGTGAACTGTTAGAGGCTGCGATAAAATACCTGAGAGGAAAAAGATTTGAATTGTACCCAGACTTTCAGACAGGCGGGATGATCGATGTAGCAGATTATAATTATGGAAAAAGAGGCGGTAAGGTAAAAGTCAGAGCACATATTGAGGAAATAGATAAGAAGACACTGGCAATTAAAAGTGTACCATACGGTGTTACCACCACTCAGTTAATGGAGTCAATTGTTAAAGCAAATGACCAGGGAAAGATCAAGATCAAGAAAGTAACCGATAACACCGCAGCAGAAGTGGAGATACAGGTCGATTTGGCCCCGGGTATTTCTCCGGATATCACTATTGATGCGTTGTATAAGTTTACTGATTGTGAAGTTTCCATTTCTCCCAATGCCTGTGTGATCGCAGAACAAAAGCCCCAGTTTTTGGGTGTACAGGAGCTATTAAAGTTATCTGTTGATAAAACAAAAGATCTGCTTGAACAGGAACTGAAGATAAAACTGAATGAACTTCAGGAGAAATGGCACTATACTTCCCTGGAGAAGATATTTTTTGAAGAGAAGATATACAAGGAACTGGAGAAAAAACATGAAACATGGGATAAAGTGCTGGGAGCAATTGACAAAGCATTTGTGCCTTTTAAAAAACAATTGAAAAGGGCTGTGACAAGGGAAGATATTATTAAACTGACGGAGAAACCTGTTCGCCGTATTTATAAACTTGATATTGATGAACTGAATGATCAGATCAAAGGCCTTGAAGCAGAAATAAAACAAGTAAAGCATGATCTGAATAACCTTGTTGACTATGCTGTTGCCTATTATGAGAACCTGTTAAAGAAATATGGTAAAGAAAGACAGCGGAAAACGGAAATTAAGCAGTTTGAGATAATTGAAGCGAAGAATGTAGCAATTGCCAATACCAAACTTTATGTAAACAGGGAAGAAGGTTTCATTGGAACAGGATTAAAGAAAGATGAGCTGCTGTTTGAATGCTCTGATCTGGATGATATTATCGTTTTTGCCAAGCGGGGTATTATGAAAGTTGTAAAGGTTTCTGAGAAAACCTTTATTGGCAAAGACATTTTGCATGCAGCTGTTTTTCAAAAAAATGATGAACGTACCACTTACAATATGATCTACTCTGATGGTAAAGGAGGGGTCAGTTATGCTAAACGTTTTAATGTAACCGGTGTAACAAGAGATAAGGAATATGATCTTACAAGAGGAGATGAAAAAAGTAAAGTGCATTACCTGAGTGTCAATGCCAATGGGGAAGCCGAAGTCGTAAAGATCGTATTGACCCCTGGTTCTTCTGCCCGTATAAAGGAGTTTGACTTTTATTTTGAAGAACTGGCTATCAAAGGACGCAGCAGTATGGGTAACCAGGTTACCAAGTACCCGATCAAATCTGTAAAATTCAAAGAAGCCGGGAAAGCCACCCTTAGCGGACGTAAACTATGGTTTGATGAAAAATTTGGCCGCCTGAGCGCTGAGGAAAAAGGAACCTATCTTGGAAGTTTTGAACCTGAAGACAGAATACTTGTAATGTACACCGATGGTAATTATGAAGTAACAGACCAGGAAATGACACAAAAGATAGATCCTGAAAAGGTATTACATATTGGAAAGTTTGATCCTGAAAATATTATTACTACTGTGTATGTGGATAATGACAAGAAACAATATATGGTGAAACGTTTCAAGATTGAAACAAGTACATTAAAAACTAAATTCCTGTTTATAAAAGAGGGGGATGGAAATTATGTTGAAGCTGTAACAACAGATGACGAACCGGTACTGGCAATGCAACAAGGCAGGGGCGCACAAATAAGAAAGGCTAAGTTGAAAATAGTTAAGATAGCCGAAGTGACAGGTTGGAAAACTGTGGGTACAAAACTGGCAGATTATAGCAAATCAACAGAGATGGAGTGGGTGAAACCAAAAGATGAAAACAAACAGCCGGAGTTATTTTAATAAGTTCAGTTTTTCTTTCTTTTGATTCTTATTGTAGCATTCTTTTGCATATTACTGGATAGTCTGATATCGTATTGTTTTTTCCCATCATGAACCCGCATCAGGGCTGTATTGGGAGGTATCAGCCCCAGGCTTTCTGCAAACATTGATATCTCATTATTATTCCGGGCAGTATCCAGCACCAAATCAATATGAATAGATCTATGTGTCAGCTTCTGGTTGAACATGATCAGTTTTTCATTAAAAAAGACGGAGATAATATCGCCATCTATTTCTCCATTATCATAAAAATCAACCCGCAATGAATCCGATTCCACTTCAATTTCATTCACGATCTCATTTTGTCTTTCTGCATACTCTTTTTCAATAACATAGTTAACCACCTTCCGGGGGATAACATTTACTGCTACTACGGTATCTGCAGCAGTAGGCTGCCAAACCTGGTAATTTTCTTTATACTCACTGATTGCTTTAAGAACAGAATCCTTTTTACTTATATCGGCATTTAAAGTAAGCTTAAACTTAATGTCAGCACAGGTATATCGATAATCGGGCATAGCCACAAACGATCCCGCAAGTACTGATTCAGCCTGGGCTACTTTCAATATAGCCTGCATATTCATGATGCAATCCACTTCAAAGTTAGCAGCAGAGCCGTGGTACACTACAGGTATATCGTACAAACTAAGCTGGCGGGTGGCCATATTGAAATTACCTTTTACCTGTATACTGCGGTAGGTGTTCTTGAAATAATAATTGAGGATGCCCTTAACATAGTTTTTTTCCGGCTGCAATATCATTTCCACCAGGTAATTATTGGCAGAGCTGTTTGTTTTAACGTTGGCAAAACCGTACCAGTAGCCAAAAACGGATTGGGAGTTCGAATGAAGGGAAATAAACAATAAGAGTATCAATGATCCTTTCTTCATGTGGATGTAATATCGACAAAAGTCATGCCTTCCTGAAACGAAGTTTTACACAGTATTATTTCAAGTATCTTTTCATTTCCCGTTCTACATCCTTTTGTTTGATACTTTCCCGCTTGTCATGGAATTTCTTTCCTTTGGCAAGACCAATCTCCATTTTCGCCAGGTTCTTATCATTGAAAAAAATCCGGAGGGGAATAAGTGTGTATCCTTTTTCTTTCAGTTTGGCCTCTATTTTTTTGATCTCCCTTTTCTCAAGTAATAGTTTTCTGTCACGCAGCGGATCATGGTTATTCACCGTTCCATGGGAATACTGGGCAATATGCAATGACTTTACCCATATTTCTCCTTTATGAATAAGACAGTAGCTGTCATTGAAGCTGGCTCTTCCGGACCTTAGTGATTTTACTTCCGTTCCAAGCAATACCATACCTGCTTCATATTTTGCATCAATGAAGTATTCATGATAGGCTTGCCTGTTTCTTAATTCGGCCATTGTATAAATAAAATAAGAGGCAAAAATACCTCTTACTTTCAATTCATTTCTAATCTTAGTTTTTGAACAAAGTCAGTACGTTTGCCAGCCTATCCCTGAGTTCTTTCCTTGGAACAATAAAATCGAGGAAACCATGCTCGAGAATAAATTCACTCCGTTGAAAACCTTCTGGTAAATCTTTTTTGATTGTTTCTTTAATTACCCTGGGACCGGCGAAACCGATCAATGCACCAGGCTCTGCAATATTCAGATCACCGAGCATACCAAATGAAGCGGAGATACCACCAAAAGTCGGGTCTGTCAATAAGGAGATATAAGGAAGTTTGGCATCGCTTAATTGAGACAACTTGCCGCTTGTTTTAGCAAGCTGCATCAATGAAAAAGCACTTTCCATCATACGGGCGCCACCACTTTTACTGATGACCATGTACGGCATATTATGTTGTATACAATAGTCTACAGCCCTTGCAAATTTTTCTCCCATTACACTTCCTAAGGAGCCCCCGATGAATTCAAAGTCCATACATGCAATGACAATATCATTGCCGCCAACTTTTCCTGCTGCCACTCTCATGGAATCTTTCAGATCGGTTTTACTCCAGATATCTTCCAGCCTTTTTTTATAAGGTTTCAGATCAGTGAATTCAAGAAAATCCTTACTACGGATGTTTTCAAACAATTCGCTGAACTCACTGTTGTCAAACAGTATATCATAATACTCCTGGCTGTTGATACGATGATGGAAACTGCATTTTGGACAAACGAAGAGGTTCTCCTTTAATTCTGTGATGGTACAAATGAAATTACATTCCGGGCATTTCACCCAAAGCCCTTCCGGCGTTTCTTTTTTCTCCGATGTTTTAGTGTTAATCCCTTTCTTGATACGTTTGAACCAACTACTCCTGGTCTCCTCAGCTTTACCTTCATCACCAGTAAGATTGGCATCAAAATCTTCAAATTGTTTCGCCATAACCGAATCTTGAGTTACAAATATAGGAATTGAACCCGGAAGTCTGATGTCAGATGCCTGAGGTCTGAAGTTTCAGATAAATCGACATTCACTACGGTACTGAAAACCTAAATTAGGTTCGTACGACTTCTTACATCGGACATCTGATCTCATTTCTTCAAAACGGTTTCAAATAGTTTAAATATTCGTTTGTACTCATCTGTCCAACTGCTGGGTTCTGTAAAACCATGGTCTTCCATTGGGTAAGATGCCAGTTCCCAGTTGTCTTTTCCTAATTCAATTAGCCGCTGTGTCAGTTTTACGGCATCCTGGTAATGAACATTAATATCAACCATGCCATGGCAAATAAGTAAATGGCCTTTCAGACCTTCCGCAAAATAAAAAGGAGAGCTTTTCCGGTAGGCGATACTATCTGTAAAAGGTTCATTCAGGATGTTTGAAGTATATCCATGGTTATAATTGGCCCAGTCTGTAACAGGCCTTAGTGCTGCACCGGCTGCAAAAACATCGGGTTCGGTAAACATTCCCATTAAAGAAATGAAACCTCCATATGATCCACCATATAAACCGACATTTCGTGGATTGATCCCGAACATTTTTACAAGATATTTTACCGCATCTACATGATCGCTCAGGTCTTTTCCACCCATGTGACGGTAAATTCCTGTTCGCCAGTCACGGCCATAACCAGCACTGCCTCTATAGTCGATATCCATCACATAGTAACCATTATCTGCAAGCATGTTATTGAACATATATTCCCTGAAATAACTGCTCCACCATTTATGAGCATTCTGAAGATACCCGGCGCCATGCACAAATAATACGGCAGGTTTGTTTGGATGAGGATTTGATGGCTTGTATAATCTGGCATATACCATAGCGCCATCATTTGCGGGGAACGTTATTACTTCAGGATCTTTCCATGCATAGGATTTAAACTCTTCGCTCTGTGCTTTGTTTGTTATCTGAATGGCTTCAGCCGGTTTTACATTCTTTCCTGCAGGCAGATTTTCCTGAACATACAGTTCCCATGGTTTAGTAGAATAGGAGTGGAGGATGGCCAATTGTCTTTCATCCGGCGAAATGACTACCTGGTTAGCTCCGGTCATAGTCGTGATCTTCTCCTTTTTTCCGTCTGCAATGGTCAGGCGATAAAAATGTTGCTCACCGGGGTGCACTTCATTTGTGATGATATAAAAATATTTTTTATCCCTTGACAATTGTACTTGTTGCACTTCATAGTTTCCTTTTGTAAGAGCTTTTTTCTCTCCCGTAGTCAGGCTGGATATATAAATATGAGAATATCCCATTGCTTCCGAACGAAACCAAAAAATATTTTCATCGATCCATCCTGTATTTGTAGAACCAAATCCTCCGGTACCGGGCCCGCCGATCCATGCTTCGTCCCGCTGACGATCTAATAGCGTTAAATTGCCCGTATTCTTATCCCACAACATTAACCAACGGTCTTTGTTATCCTGTGAACGAATTTCAATGACTGCGTTGGTTCCTTTCGGCGACCATGAGATATTGCTGAAATTAACCGGGCGGTTTGCCGCTTTCTTTTTCCTTTCTTCCAATTGCTTTGGATAATCCTTTACATAATCCGGCAAATCCCGTATACCAGGAATCGAATCTGTTTTTATATTGATAATGGTATCTTTTTCTCTGTCATAAATGAAAAATTCTGTGCTTCCCTGCAATGAACCCACCTTTGTTCTGGCGGGAATATCTGTTGTGAATCCTGTTTCGGTGACATAATTCGGAACAATGGTTGTTTTTGAACCTGTAGCAGCTTTAAATAACCGGTAGCTCACATATCTGCCATCAGGACTAATTGTGAGTCCCTGCAATGATTTATCCTCAATATTTATACTTCTTAGTTCTTTTTCTTTAGGAATTGATTTATTGTAAACTTCTGCCAGTTCTCTTTTTTGCTTTCTTTCTTTCAGTACCTGGAAATATGCCAATTGATCATTTTGGAGCCATTGTTCCTGTTGATTACTACCTGTTCTTGTGACAGGAGGAGTGCCTCCTGCCCTGGAAAATCCAGAAGATGCAGAGGTATTATCGCCGGTTTTAATGTTGGTCAGTTGCATAGTTTCACCTGTCGCAATATTCCAGGCATATAAATTCTGGTTCCTGTTGTATACAATCATCGTTTCATTAAAACAAAACTGGGGGCTACTCTCTCCATCAGTTGTTTGAGTGATGCGCTTCGTTTTACCTGATTTCACATCAACATAATAAATATCTCCGTTCCTTGAATACAGGTAGGCGGTTCTTGCCTGGTTATAAATAAAATTTCCCTGTGCATTCAGTGCCTGTTTTTGTTCAACAGAAGCTTTCGCAGGTATTCTATTTAAAACAGAAATATAATAGAGTGAATCAGCCGGAGCTTTGTCCGGGTTCCACATAAAGTAAAGTAACTGGCCGTCATTGCTCCAAAATGGCGAGGAAGGAGAACTACCTATCCATTTAGGGTCTCTCATAATTTTTTCAACGGAGAGTTTTTCAAGTTTCGCCTGGGAAAAAGCAGAAACAGTAATGAGCATTGATAAAACAAAAGCAGTTAAGAGCCGCATAATTGAAATATTTAGCTATAAATATATCGAGAAAAGAAATTAGCTAACACTCAATTACAGGAAAATCAACAGGGGCAGTTCCTTTAATTATTCGGAGCACCACTGTCGATCCAGCAAAGGATAGAATTCTTTTGTGAAGCGGAAAGAGAGCTTCCCTGTGGCATAAGACCAGAAGCCACGGCCGATCTGATAGCAGTTCGGGCATTAAAAATAGCGGAATAGCTTGTCAATGATCCGGGGCCATTGGTACTACCACTGGCATGACAACCAATATTTGAAGCACAAGTAGATTGGAAAATCGGGTTGACATCTGCAGCAAATGCTTTATTGGTTACTGTGTTGCAATCTAAGGCAGATGAACCTCCGTCATTATCTTTACTGCAGGAAACAAGTAATACAAATACCAGAACTGATAAAAGGGTAAAGGACTTCGATACAGACATAGTAAAAAATTTACAGATAAATCGGTTTTCAGATACAGATTAACGGCAAAAGTTTAACCAAAGTTGCCTTCTGAGGGAAAATTTTCTACTTTTCAGATAATTTCTGCAATATGACGGTGAATATTTTGAGCAAGAATTTCTGTCGGAACATCATTTGAGTCCCCTCCAAAAGGATCTTCAATCTCTTCGGCAATCAATTCAAGGCTGGCCAGAACATAAAAAACAAAAGCAACAACCGGCACTACATAAAATCCCAGTTGAAAGACATAACCGAAAGGAAGTGTCATAATATAAAAGAAGATGAACTTTTTAATAAACACACTATATGAAAAAGGGATTGGGGTATTCTTTATCCTTTCACAGGCGCCGCAGATATCAGTGAAGGATTGCAGTTCCGCATTCAGAAAAAGTAATTGTTCACCCGTAATTTTGTTTTCCTTATATAGTGTATTAATATGCTGATACATCAGCAGTGCTACCTGGTTGGGAATATGTTTTTGGTGATCGATATGTTGAAATACATGTTTGTGTTCTTCGTCTTCAAAAAGCTCAACCCTGGTCTGTTCCTTGTGCAGGTGATTATGCAGGGCATAGGCATAAGCAGGGATAATTTTCCTGAAAAAAGAACGAAACTCTTTATCATCATTTGGCAGGATGGTATCAAGCTTCATAGCAAAGTTGCGGCTGTTATTGACAAGGCTTCCCCAGAGTTTGCGTCCTTCCCACCACCGGTCATAGGCTGTATTGGTACGAAAGACAAGTAACATGGAAATGGCGAAACCAAGTAAGGTGTGCATCACAGGAATATTTCTTACATAGTTCTTTTCAGACAGTTTCCAGTAGTCCAACTCAAGCCAGGCAATAATTCCTGAATAGGCACTTATTGCAAGGATAAGAGGCAATAACTGGCGAAAAGTATCCGCTTTATGAAAACGGGTAATAAACGTAAACCAATCTTTGGTATTATAAGAAATCATTCTGCCATTTTTTCTCAAAAATAAGCACTAAACAATGTATCCAAGAAATATACCTGCAGACAAAGACAAAACTGGCATAGCCAGGGCACTTAACTAGGAGAATGACAATTATATTTTATTAAGATCAGACTATCAGCAGTATTTCTTTTTCCAGCATGTAATCGCTATATACCCATTCCAAAAAGTCAATATTGCCTTGTAACAAAAACATGTATAAGGATGCTATCCTGACTCTCCACCATCTTTTGAAAATCACGAACAGTTTTGATAAAGAAAATGTTCGTTTAAATCCATCAACAATGATCAAGTCATCAATGATATTTATGGTGTGTATTTTATTAATCCCTTTATTATTTTTTCTTTTTTGAATCTCAATTGACATATGAAATTCTTCTTCAATAGCAGACTCAGATATTTTTTTCACTTTATTTATGATAATTGACTTACCATAATCTTTTTCACAATCCTGTAAGGGCCTGTAAATATCTCCGTTGACTCTGATAAAGTCACCGGCAGGCCTTGTTCCTTTTAGCCCTGTTTTAAGGGGATTACCCGGATGAGATATGTATTGACCATTAAACTGATCAGCATAATATACCCAGGATTCATACATAGATCTGTTATTCTTACTTCTCTGCATTCCAAAAACCCAGTACTTATTGTCGTGCTGCAAAATAGTGGCATCATGTAATGCTTCGTGAATCAGGTGATCAGAAAGTGAAATGTTCCCGGAGGCAGGGTTATACTCATAGCATGACAGTTTTCCCGTTTCAGAAGTTTCCGGCACAATAAAGAACTTATTATTTTCCTGTAATACATAGGGATAGGATATATGAAACTCCCTGGCCAGTACTTTATCATGACTCAGTACGGTAAAATTTTTATCAATCTTCATTCGCCAGATACTTCCGGTGCCCGGATGATCATAGAACCTTTCATAAAAAATATCATATGTATTATCATCTGCTTTTACAATAAATGGGTCCGCCCAGTTATCTTCAAGATCACTGATAGGGAACCAGGTAATTTCAGGGTCAAAATGTTTTGACCTGATCATATCTTCTGCATTGGCTTTGGTGATTCCAATCACCCATTGTCCATAAAAAAACTTATGGTTAAAATGATAATTTAGCTTGAATAATATTTTTTTGAAGAGGTTCATCGTTAGTGTATAAAGTGATAACTTAAATTTTGAATTTATAAAACCTGTTATGTCATTACTCTGGTCTGTATTTACATGACCAGGCAAAATCCATAGAATAGAAATTTCTTTCGCTTAATACTATTCTTTCAGTTTATAAAAATATTCCGGCAGGATATTGCTTCGGTCAACGAAACCGGCAGCAATGAATCGAGATACGATGGCTTTGATGGAATTTTCGTACATGTGAGTTAATATAAAGGTTAAATGGTGGTTTGTGCTTGTAAAATACAACAAAAAGAGGAGTTCTTATAGCAGATTAAAAGTTATCGTATTATTACTATTGATCCTAACCCATTTATAATCAGGATAGCAATACTTAAATACATTTAAGAAAGTAATATTTTCAGCGGCTCAGAGCAAATAATTTAAAAAAAAAGACCGGCTTTATGACCGGTCTTTTTATATCAAACTATAATTAGTACTTAGTTCTTTTTAACTGCCTTTACTTTTGAAGAAGGTTTTACCGGCACAGGCTTTCTTTCTCCTTTAATTGTTGCTGCCAGCTTTATTGCTTCATAAGCATTTACCAACCCGCCTGATTTGCTCAACTCAGTAAGAGCCACCATTTCTTCATTGCCTGGATTTTTTACTTTCTCAACCGGTTTTTGAGAAGATTTTTCAATGATCATTTTTACTTGCCGGGCACTAAGGTTTGGATAATATTCCATAATAAATGCAGCAAGACCTGCCACAACAGGAGAGGCCATACTCGTACCTTGCAGGTTCTGGTATGTATTGCCCCCCGGAACTGTAGCATAAATTTTTACACCCGGTGCAAATACATCTACCTCTTTCTTACCATAGTTTGAAAAATTTGCAGTAAGCCCACCTGCTTTGGGGTCACCACTGGCACCAACAGTTATCCAGTTGTTAGGACGGGTACCATCTAATAATTGTGGTGTCGGGTAGTTAAAAGTTGTATCAAGATTTTTTGCATCATTTCCCGCTGCGTGAACCATCAGCACGCCTTTACTTTCTGCATACTTAACAGCATCATCCACCCATTTTTTCTCGGGAGAAAAGCCTTTTCCAAAACTCATATTGATCACCCTGGCACCATTATCCACTGCATACCGTATCGCCAACGCTATATCCTTGTCATGCTCATCTCCATCAGGTACGGCACGAAGGGACATGATTTTTACATTACCTGCAATACCATCCATGCCTTTCCCATTATTACGGGCTGCTGCAATAATACCAGATACATGTGTTCCGTGTAATGCAGATTTATTGCTTACCATCACATCATTATTCCCATAAAACTTATCATTAAAATCGGCGTAATTGTCTTTAACAATATCTGCCCTGTATGGAGTAGGGGGTGTACTGCCAGCTTCCGCCTTTTTTTCTTCCCCTGCAACAAAATCTCCAAATCCTTCCAAAAACTCAACATTAGTTGTCTCCAGCGCATCATTTCCGGACATAAGACTGAATAAGGCATTCTTTGCTTTTTTTACACTTGCATCATCCGAGTTAAATTCGCCCAATTCTTTACCAGTGTATTTTTCTTTGCCCATAGCTTTACGGAGAATGCTGTCGCTTTTGAGGCAATTGGTGTAAGCCCTTTTCAGAAAGATCAGCTCAAGTCCGCTGTCTTTGCTACTGCCGGCCACTTCTTTTTCTGAACGCTTCCACATTTCATACTCAAAAGCATCTTCTTTTGAAAGAGCGGAAACAACTATGTCTTTTCCCTCATACTTGCTTTTGAATTTATGGTAGACCCTGGCGGCTTCGTAAGAGTCTTTTTCTACACTTTTGCCATCCCGGCCTCCGAGAAAATTCCAGCCATAAATATCATCCACATAGCCGTTCTTATCATCATCAATCCCATTACCGGGGATCTCTTTTGGGTTTTTCCAAAGAACAGTTTTCAAATCTTCATGCAGTGTGTCGATTCCAGAGTCGATCACGGCTACGATAATGGTGTTACTTTTTAATTTTTTTGATTTTACGAATTCATAGGCTTTGTCAACACTAATTCCATAATAGCCTGAAGTGGCTTTATCCATGGTGTGCCAGCCTTTGGGTACTTCATCTTTTTGTGCAAACAGGGCTGAAGAAACCAGCCCCAGGATAGCAAGCAAACGGGTACGTTTCATTGTTATGTTCATTTGTTTGATTTTATACTACAAATTTGGTAAAGGCGTAAAAATACTGATTACCATTCATACATTTTGCACAAATAAAAGCCCCGTCAGACGAGGCTTTAGCGTTTTTTTGACGAATGGTAAAGGTTATCAGTTGCTTAGCTTAAGCTCCACCCTCCGGTTTTGAGCTTTGTCAGCAGGTGCCTTACCTTTATTTACCGGCTGTGTAGGGCCAAATCCTTTGGCTGTCAACCTTGATGCGTTTACACCTTTTGATATCAGGTATGCTTTCACATTATTTGCCCTCTCTTCAGACAGTTTCATATTCGCCTCAAAAATTCCATCCCCGCTTGTATGCCCTTCAATTGACAAATTAAGTTCTGGGTTGTCTTTAAGTATTTTAGCCACTTCATCAAGTACTTTTAATGATTGAGGCAACAGTGCCGCCTTTGCAGATTGGAACTGTATACGCTTAGCTGCATAGTTGACTTTTTCAATAATTTCCTTTTTGATTTCCTCTGCAGGGCATCCATTTCTTTGTTTTGTGCCTTTTACCGATGGGCATTTGTCTTCCTCGTCATTCACACCATCTCCATCCGTATCAGGAACCGGGCAACCACCAAACCTGATCATTCCTGGTTGATTTGGACATTTATCTTCGTCGTCGTTTATGCCATCTTTATCTGAGTCCGGAGCCGGGCAACCACTATACTTTACCAATCCTTGCACATCGGGACATTGATCATCTTTATCGGCAATACCATCAGCATCTTTATCCGGGCAGCCGTTCGTTGCAGTTGTACCAGCTTCGGCCGGACAATTGTCTTTATCATCAGGTATGCCATCTTTATCCTTGTCCTTCGGTTTCTTTATTGTTTTTTTGGATTTGCCCAGAAAAACACCAAAAGTGCCGCCCATTACTTCATGACGAAAAGTTCCTGTGTAAAGCGTGGATTCATAAAAATCATTTAATCCGCGGCTATAATCGGCTCTAATAAAAAAGCCCCGGAATTCAAGACCAACCAATCCATTTACCCCATACCCATAGGTTCTGTATTGTCCGGGTTGGTTGCCGGCTGACAAATCAGTGTTTTCAGTCGTTTCTGTAACTCCGCTTGTAGTGGTGGTTTGCATGATCTCTTTGCCATTGAAAAAGAAAGATCCAAATGGTCCGCCACCTATGACGAATTTTGTTCGCTTGCCAAACTTCAGCACAAGATTCAAAGGAACATCTATATAATTAAGGTTTTGATCATTTTTCTGATTGGTAAGACTACCAAATGGGGGATTGAAGTCCTGAGAAAATTTGCGGCCTTTATGATAATAAATAACTCCTGGCTGAAAAAAAAGGCTTGATTTTTTAGAAAAAGGTACATCAAAAACAAAACCGGTATGAAAGCCTAAACGGCCTGAGTAGTTATTCTTCAGATCATTCCAGTTAGGAAGGTCATTTTCCTCCAAAACAGTGGATTGATGACCACCTGCAACAACCGCTACTCTTAATTGGGCATGAGTAAAAAAGCAAGAACAAAGAAGTAGTATCAGAAACGAAACTTTCCTTTCCATAGGCTTTGCTTATACTATTTAATAGGTTAGTAGAGCAAAAGTCATGAAAAAAAACGGCATATCCATACACTGCCATGGCCTTGCTAACATATGTGCATAAACGTTGGGCAGGTTCAGTATATCGTCTTTAAATCCCTGTATAGAAACAAAAGTGGGGAGCCTGAGCAAAATAAAAGCCTCTTCTGCAGAAGAGGCTTTTATTTAAATCCTATATACTGGTTTTAATTAGTGAGCTTGAGTTCTACCCTCCGGTTTTGTGATTTCTCAGCTGTTGTTTTTCCGTTATTCACCGGTTGGGTAGGGCCATATCCTTTTGTCGTTAGTCTTGATTCTTCAATACCTTTTGATAGTAAATACTTTTTAACTGTTTCAGCCCTGTTTTCTGATAACTTCATGTTGAAAGCCAGGCTACCATCTGCGCTGGTATGACCTTCGATAAATAATCTAAGTTTCGGATTTTCCTTTAAAATCTGAACTACTTCATCCAGTACCCCGAACGAGGCTGGCTGTAATACTGCTTTAGCAGACTGGAACTGGATACGTTTAGCAGCATAATTTACCTGTTCAATTATTTCTTTCTTTACTTCTTCTGCAGGACAACCACTATTTTCCTTTGTACCCTTCACCATAGGACATTTATCCTCTTCGTCATTTATTCCGTCATTATCAGTATCTGGCACCGGGCAACCACCATACCGACTGAATCCTGTTACAGTGGGGCATTTGTCTTCTTCATCATTTACTCCATCCTTATCTGAATCTGGTATGGGACAGCCATTATATTTAGCAGTTCCGGCAATATCCGGGCAATTATCATCCCGATCTGAGACACCGTCACTGTCTTTATCTGGACAGCCACTGTTTTTAACCAGGCCGGGCAGATCAGGGCATTTATCATCTTTATCTGCTACACCATCACTGTCTTTATCAGGGCAGCCGTTAGTGGCAGCAGTTCCCGCATCATCCGGGCAGTTGTCTTTTTCATCAGGTATGCCATCCTTATCCTTGTCTTTAATTTTCTTCTCAAGTTCAGTTGGTTTGCCAAGGAAAATTCCTAATGTAGCGCCTATTACCTGGTGTTTAAATGTTCCTGTATAATCTTTAGCCTCATAAAAATCATTCAGGCCGCGGGAATAATTAGCAGTCAGGAATACCCGGCCCCTTTCAAAACCTATTAACCCGTTTATTCCATAGTTAAACACTGCATATTGGCCCGGATTGCTTCCGACAGGGAGATCATCGTACTTATCATCCTGTAAAATACCCGTTTGCCCGACAACCTGTAATGTTTCTTTTCCATTATAGAAAAAACCTGCATAAGGGCCTCCGCCAATGATAAATTTTCCTCTTTTGCCAAATTTCAAAACAAGGTTAAGCGGAATGTCGATATAATTAATATACTGGGTGCTTTTTACAGAAATTATTGATGAGGATGACGGATCAAATTGTTGCGAAAATTTCCGTCCTTTCATATAAAAAATCACTCCTGGTTGAAAGTATAATTTTGAATTGGGACTAAAGGGCAGGTCTGCCACAAAGCCGGCATGCAGACCCGTTCTCCCGGAATAATTATCTTTTAATGTATCCCATCCAGGAATATTGTTTGTTTCTATTACAGATGATTGGTGACCACCAACAACTAAGGCGACTCTAAGCTGGGAAAAAGTGATCGTAGAAGAAATTATTGCTATAAGCAATAATAAAAAGGCCCTTTTCATAGAATTGGGTTTGGTTTTTCAGATATTGTTAACTGGTACAAAAGTCAACAATTTTTTGCAAAGTTCATAGCATTTTGACCTTTACACCTCTAATAATCAAATATCGAACTTAATACCCTGCGCCAGTGGGAGGGAAGTACTATAGTTAATAGTATTCGTCTGTCTTCTCATATAGGCTTTCCAGGCATCACTGCCGCTTTCACGACCGCCGCCGGTTTCTTTTTCGCCTCCAAAGGCACCACCTATTTCTGCGCCGCTGGTGCCAATATTCACATTTGCGATTCCGCAATCACTACCAGCATGAGAAAGGAACTGCTCTGCTTCCCTCATATTCAGTGTCATTATGGAAGAAGAAAGTCCCTGTGGTACTTCATTTTGAATAGCAATTGCTTCTTCTATTGTCTTATATTTCAGCAGGTAAAGAATAGGTGCGAATGTCTCATGTTGTACAATTTTATATCCAGGTTTTGCTTCAGCGATACATGGCTTTACGTAGCAACCACTTTCATATCCATCTCCACTTAGTACACCCCCTTCTACAATGAAATTGCCTCCTTCAGCCTTGCATTTTTCTATCGAATCCAGGTACATATTTACTGCATCCTTATCAATCAAGGGCCCTACATGATTCTTTTGGTCCAATGGATCGCCGATACGAAGCTGTTTGTAAGCAGAGATCAATTTAGACTTTACTGTATCATATACATCTTCATGAATGATTAGCCTACGTGTAGTAGTGCATCTTTGACCAGCTGTGCCAACAGCACCGAATAAAGAACCGAGAATAGCGATATTAAGATCTGCTTCTTTTGAAATGATGATAGCATTGTTTCCTCCTAACTCTAACAGAGATCTTCCCAACCTCTCTCCAACTACAGCTCCAACTGCTTTACCCATCCTTGTGGAGCCGGTTGCAGATATAAGGGGTATTCTTGTGTCTGCAGCCATCCATTCACCTACTTCCCGTCCACCGATAACCAAACCCGAAACACCTTCGGGAACATTATTTCTTTTAAATACATCTGAAATAATATTTTGACAGGCTATCCCGCATAACGGCACTTTCTCTGAAGGCTTCCATACGCATACATCACCACAAACCCATGCGAGCATACTGTTCCAACTCCACACAGCTACCGGGAAATTAAAAGCCGAGATTATCCCAACTATTCCCAATGGATGATATTGTTCGTACATCCTGTGGGCCGGACGTTCACTGTGCATAGTTAAGCCATGCAATTGTCTGGATAAACCCACAGCAAAATCGCAGATATCGATCATCTCCTGCACTTCACCATATCCTTCCTGCAAGCTTTTCCCCATTTCATACGACACTAGTTTGCCTAATGGTTCTTTATATTGACGTAAAGCCTCACCGACCTGTCTTACAATCTCACCTCTTTTGGGTGCCGGAACCAAGCGCCATGCTTTAAACGCCTCTTCCGCTTTTCTGATCACTGTTTCGTAGCTTTCTGTATCAGCAGCAATCACAGAACCAATTTTTTTGCCATCAACAGGGGAGAAGGAGTCAATCGTTGCTCCAGATGAATTGATCCATTGAGTACCGGTACTTATGCCTTTATTCGTCTGCTCAATTCCAAGTGCTTTTAAGAAATCCATGATTATTATTTTGAGACTACAAAGCTATTTCAAATCCGCCTGATAACCATCGCTTCGGCATAACTGAACCTGATAAATCACTGTATTTTTTGCCAAAAAAGATTATCCACCTGCAGAAATATCTTCCCGGTTTTTTACTGAGAAAACGTCAATAAGATAATAACCGGAACAATTCCTTTCACCAGATTCAGCGTTGGTTGTGGCCACAAAATAGGGGAATAAGAAAAAAGAAAATTCTAATCTGAAAGTTATACTGCAAGCTTACAAACTGTTAATATTGCTCACTCTCATTGGGAAAATCTTTTGACTTAACATCTTTGACATATTGCTGAACTGCGAGGGTAGCCTGATCATATACATTCAGATATTGCCGTAAAAAACGGGGTTTGAATTCAGTGTTGATTCCCAGCATATCATGCATAACCAGCACCTGGCCATCACAATCACCTCCTGCACCTATACCAATCGTCGGGATCGTTAAACTTAACGAAACTTCTTTTGCAAGTCCGGCGGGAATTTTTTCCAATACAATTGCAAAACAGCCTGCATCCTGCAATAACTGCGCATCTTTTTTTAATTTATCCGCTTCTACTTCTTCTTTTGCCCTCACCGCATAAGTGCCAAATTTGTAAATAGATTGTGGTATCAGTCCCAGGTGTCCCATTACAGGAATACCGGCTGAAACGATCTTCCTGATAGAATCAATTACCTCGGCCCCGCCTTCCATTTTTACCGAGTGGGCTCCTGTTTCCTTCATAATACGTATAGCAGAAGCGAGGGCAATATCCGAATTTGATTGATAAGAACCAAAGGGAAGATCGACCACAACAAGACAACGTTCAACACCACGAATAACAGAAGATGCATGATAGATCATTTGGTCCAGAGTTATTGGCAAAGTTGTTTCATGACCTGCTATAACATTCGATGCTGAATCACCAACAAGTATCACATCAATACCGGCACCATCAATTATCCTGGCAAAAGAAAAGTCATATGCTGTAAGCATTGATATTTTTTCACCGGCTGCTTTCATTTTTTGCAGCGTATTAGTGGTAACCCGCTTTACTTCTTTATTAACTGACATGAGTACAATTTGTAGTGTTAATCAGTAACTTCAGATCTCAATCTCTTTCAGTCTTACTTCTTCGTAGAGATTATGAATCAGCCCGTCTGCCAATCCTATCTTAGGAACAAATATCTCTTCTGCATCAGCCCAACGCATCACATTTATATAAATGAGTAACGCAGGTACTATCACATCTGCCCGGTCTTCCCTGAGTTTGTGCAAGCTGATCCTTTGTGATAGAGACAGGTTGCTGAATTCCTTGTAGTAATCCCTGAGCAGTTCTAGTGACAATGGCTTACCTTCTTTACGTTTAGAAATGGAGAAAATTTTGTTTATGTTTCCACCTGAACCGATTGCGGTTACATGATGGTATCCTTTTGTTTTATTTCGGATAAATTCTTTCATTTCATCCCAGGTGGCTTCATTTACCTGGTTTTTCAGCAACCGTATGGTACCGATATTAAATGATTTTTTAAAGATAAGCCGGCCATCACTGAAAAAAGTAAGCTCTGTACTGCCACCTCCAACATCCACATACAAATAAGATTCATCACGGGTCATACTTTCTGCTACATGATTCTCATAAATAAGAGAAGCTTCGCTGTCACCACTGATGATTTCGATATCGATACCTGTTTCTGTCTTAACTTTTTTAATGATCTCAGCTGCATTGGCAGCATCACGCATAGCAGATGTGGCACAGGCCTTCAGGTGTTTCACTTCATACACATCAAGCAGAAGTTTGTACGATTTGATTGTCTTGATTATTTTCTCCACTTTACCTGAAGATATCTCACCTTTATCAAATACATCAAAGCCCAGCCTTAAAGGCACACGAACAAGTGCTGTTTTAATAAATTCTGAAGTGCCCTGGGGGCCTGAGATAACGTCTGTAATTAATAATCTTGCTGCGTTACTTCCAATATCAATTGCTGCCAGTCTCACGATGGGTCAGTGTTTTTTTATGCAGGTAGTTATAGGTTTCTACCTGTGATCGGATTTTCTTTTTTGTTGTCCGCACATACTCATTGCTCAGCTCATTATCCAGCCACCGGGCTTTAACATTATCCTCCAGTTGTATGTTCAATATGTCTTTTAGCTCCTGCTTTAATTCTTCATTCCATACAGGGCAGGTTGCCTCCACACGGTGTTCCAGATTTCTGAGCATCCAGTCGGCCGAAGATATGTAAACTTTCTCTTTGCCTTTGTTGTGAAATACCCACACCCTTGCATGTTCAAGATATTCATCGACAATACTGATTGCCCTGACTGGTTTTTTAAATTTTTTGTTATCAGTCATCATACAAAATATGCCCCGTACAATCAATTTTATCTGTACTCCGGCTCTGGCCGCTTCATTAAGTTTTTCTATCATCATCTCATCAGAAAGGGAATTCATCTTTAAAGTAATTGAAGCCGGTTTTTTCTTCCTTGCCTGTTTGATTTCCTCTTCAATCAGCCTGATCATTTCCCTTTTAACAAAAAAGGGGCTTGGGATAACCACTTTACAATCCCGTAAAAAATTCATACCGGTTTTTGGTTGTTCCAGGTAATTAAAAATCCGGTTCACATCCGCCATTATTTTTTGATTGGAAGTAAGCAGGCAGTGATCACCATATACTTTAGCAGTTCTTTCATTCAAATTACCAGTACTTACAAAACCATAGAGCAACATATTATTATCCTTGGTCCTTTTCCTGATCAGGCAAATTTTGGAATGTATCTTCATATTTGGAATTTCCACCAGCACCTTTGCACCTTCCTCTTCCAGCCTGTTTTTCCATTCAATATTAGCTTCCTCTTCAAACCTTGCCCTCAATTCGATCATTACTATTACTTCCTTGCCATTTCTTACCGCATTAATCAGTGCATTGATGATCTTTGATTGCTGTGCCAGCCTGTAACAGGTAATTTTTATAGTAGTTACCTCAGGATCAAATGCAGCCTCCCGCAACAGATCTATTAACGGAAGAAATGAATGATAGGGGAAATGAAGCATCACATCTTTTTCCAGTATCACATCTGTGACCCGGCGGACAGTAAACTGGGGGTGATCAAAAGGCCTTTTGCGATGCCTTTTTTCTTTGAACACTTCATCAGGGAAATCCATAAAATGCCTGAAATTGTGTATACGGCCTCCCGGAATCAGGTTATCCCTTTTAGTAAGACTAAGTCTGCGTACCAGATATTCAAGCAAGCCCGGATCCATCTCTCTGTCGTAAACAAAACGAACAGGTTTCCCTTTACGCCGGTTTTTTACTCCTTTTTCGATCTTCTGAATAATATTGGTTGAAACATCATCATCAATATCAATTTCGGCATCCCTGGTCACTTTAAAAATATGTGACTGGTAATGATCGTAACCAAAATAAGAAAATATATCAGGCAGGTTGAACCGGATTACATCTTCCAGTAAAATGATATGATGTTCATCAGGTTTTGGAGAGGGTAATATTTTGAAGCGTCCAAGAACACGACTTGGTATTTCAATAAGGGCATATTTTTTCCGAAAAGCACTTTCTTTTTTCCACATCACCACAGCCAGGTAAATAGATTTATCCCTTAACATTGGGAACTCAGGAATACTCTCGATCATCAGGGGAATAATGTCTGAGCTCACTTCTTCTTCATAATAATTACGAACAAACTCCTGCTGAGCATGGTTTAATTCTTTTTCAGTACGGATAAAAATTTTTTGTTTTCTGAGTTCAAGCAATACCTCTTCCCATATCCTGTTAAACTCTCCCTGCTGATTCAGCACTGTCATTTGTATCTCATCGATGATCTGCTGAGGATTATTTTCCAGGTGCATATTAGCCTTATTCCCAAACTGGATCATTCGGCGCAATGTAGCTACCCGCACCCGGAAGAATTCATCCATATTATTGGAAAAAATTCCCAGGAACCTGATCCGCTCACGAAGAGGAACAGTAGTATCGGCTGCTTCCTGCAACACTCTGGCATTAAAAGAAAGCCAGCTTAAATCCCGGGCTATAGTTTTTCTTTTTTGAATGTGTGCCATGAACTTCGGTTATTTCCTGTAAGACATAAAGTTATTGAACAGCAGCAAAGAAAGATATTAAGTTTTGAGCAACAGATAAACTAACGACTTTTCATCTGTTCAATAATTGAAGTAGTTGAAAAACCTTCCAGGATGGGATTGATGATCACCTTTCCTCCATTTAACATTACTTCTTTAGCACCTGCAATTTGATCAACTGTATAATCACCACCTTTTACAAGCACATTGGGCATGATTGCTTTGATCAATTCAAGTGGTGTATCCTCTTCGAATAACACAACTGCATCCACCATAAGCAGGGAAGCTAATACCAGGGCTCTTGATTCCTGGTTATTCACCGGGCGACTTTCACCTTTTAGTCTTTTGACAGAAGCATCTGCGTTAAGGCCTACTATTAAATAATCGCCTTCTTTGGCCGCCTGCGAAAGAGAGAAAATATGCCCCTGATGAAGGATATCAAACACTCCATTTGTAAAGACTATCTTCTTTCCGAGCACCCTCCACTGGGCTGCTACTTGTGCGGCTTGTTCGGCAAGAATTATTTTCTGTGGTATAAGATCAGCTCTGTTCACGGATCTTGTTTTTATTATAATATGGCAATGCTGCAAAACTAATTAATCCTCCCAGCAGAATAACGGTGGTTTGTGCCAGCCATAAAATCCAGCCGAAGGCTAATGCTATGGTATAGTTAAGACCGTACAGCTGCATGGTTTTTTCAATAAGATAGGCATAAGCTCCGATTCCTCCCGGAGAAGCGATCATACCAATACTGCCGGCCGAAAGGATAGTAAAAGCTTCTTTGATACCATACTGTTCTGTTTCCTGGAAAGCCATAAAACCGATGAAGCCTCCTGAAAGATAGAGTGCCCATAAAGAAAAAGTAAGGAAAACGAATTGCCTCCTTTTTTTTAAATGCCTGATAGCAC
>JAEUVO010000011.1 GCA_016786885.1 Chitinophagaceae bacterium
TAATATCAGTTGCAGGAAGACTTGCTTTAAATTCTGGAATAGCTTTCCAGCTTCGCCAGTAATAAATGATGAGCAAAGCATAAAAAAGGAAAAGTATAGCGATAATAATCAGGAAGGGCATAGAAACAAAACTAATTGAATTCTTTTTACTTCATTAAGTAAGATATAAATTAGCTAAATGAAATTTTCAATATTATACTGCTACCTATTTGTTATTGTTCTCTTTAAGGAAAGCCAGGTTTTTTGCCAGGTAAATACATCGGAAGATGGCATTTCTTATGCACAAAAACTACTTGGAAGGCCATTGTCGTCAATTAAAGATTCACTTTTTGATGGGAATAGAAATTTTGTAATAAACCCGACACATAAAAAAAATACTGTTACAATTTTCAGTTGTTCACCCGGGGATAAGAGTGTCTTATATATTAATAATATTAAATTTCAGGATTTAGGTATTGTTGTTGATACGACAGGAATAATAAAAGGAATTCACTTTCTTAAAGGGTATTTTAGTAAGAGCCCGGCTCATGACAAAAAACTTTTCAACACTGAATATAAAAACTTAACTGCATATATGGAGGCAAGACTAAAACTTAGTGGCGTTACGCAACCAGTTATTGATGAAAAAAACTATACACAAGAGAGAATGATTTGGCAAAATGAATTTTTAAAATACACCCTAATTAATCAACAATCAAAAAAGATTAAAAAAGTCAGACCTTTCTATGACATTGTTTTAGAAATTTTTAGTACTCAATAATCACATAAAGAATCAACAATCTCTCCCGCATGTTTTTCATGCAGTACCTGGTGCCCGGAATGAATAACTGAAAGTGTACAATGCTGTTCGATCCCTTTCCTGAATTTCTCACCTACTTGTGAAAGAATGATACGGTCATGTTTGCCATATATTAGTCTCACAGGTGTTTGATTTGCCCGGATATAATTTTTTATGCTGTGCAGATCAGGTTTTATTTTTCTCAAAGTTGTCCATCTTGTATAAAGTAATTGCCGTACTTCTTCGTCTCCTATATAATATTTGACGAACTTAAAAATACTGGCATTTACAAGCTTCACCCGGTTCATCAGTTTTAGCAATCCAAAAAACCAACCCGGTTTTTTCATGGTAAATGCAAAGAACTTATTACCGGACCATGTTTGTGTGGCCAGCCAATACCAAAAGTTTACTTTAAGTCCATCCGGAGCAAGCAGGATAATTTTTTCTATTCTTTTTGGGGATGCCTGGTACAGGCTTAGAGCCATCCTTCCCCCCAGGCTAAAACCAAGAAGAGTAAGAGCAGGATTATGATTACCGGTAATTTCCTGAACGATCAGCAGAAGATCAGTATAAGTGAAGATGAACCCGTCTTTCCATTCTGTTTTGCCATGAAATGGCAGGTCTATCGAATAGAAAGTATATTGATTGCCAGCATATTTTGCCATGAAACTGAACATTGTAGCATCTTCCCCATAGCCGTGAAAGCAGACGGCTGTTTTTGGGCCTGACCCAAACCGGTAAAACCGGATGGTAGAGTTTCGGTAACTAAGTTGCAGGAGTTCCATTTTGACGGTGACAGCAAAGATTTTAAAGAAAATTTAGTTGGCCATTCCAAATATAATATTAATTTTGGATAGTTGCACAAACAACTATATGCCAAACAACCAATTTAAGAAAGGAGAACTATACAGCTTTATTACCGGTAAAGCTTCCACTGCTATTGCCAGAAGATTGCAGAAAAAATTCAATACCGCAGGATTGAATATCACAATTGAGCAATGGAGTGTGCTGTATCATTTATGGAAACAAGAAGGGATCAGTCAGCAGGAATTATGCAATGCAACTTTCCGTGACAAACCAAGTATTACCCGTTTAGTAGATAATCTCGAAAAGCTTAACCTGGTTAAACGGGTGGCTTCTGAAAATGACAGGCGCATTAATTTGATATTCCTCACTAAGCAGTCTCAAAAGCTGCAGGAGGAAACCATGGCATTGGCTGATGAAACACTGAACGAGGCGCTGGAGACAGTGCCAACAGATAAAGTTGATATCTGTAAAGAAGTGCTGCAAATTGTATATGACAATCTTAAATAATAATCAACGGTATTAATAAAAATTTTAAACCTATTCATTATGAGTACTGCAGCAGATGTAAAAAAAGCACTGAAAGGTGGCGAATGGCTGATCAAAGAATCATCTTTCCGGGAAACATTTATTCCCGAAGATTTTTCAGAAGAGCAGCTGATGATCCGTGATATGTGTAACCAGTTTTTGGATGCGGAAATCTATCCTAACCTGGATCGTATTGATGCACTGGAGCAGGGACTAATGAAATCATTGGTTACAAAGGCAGGCGAACAGGGTCTGCTGGCCACTTCATTTCCTGAGCAATATGGCGGGTTGGGAAAAGATTTTGTTACATCAACAATTATTAATGAATACCTCGGGGCAGGTCATTCTTTTTCAGTAGCTATTGCGGCACACACTGGTATCGGCACCTTGCCCATTTTGTATTTTGGAACTGATGCACAAAAAGAAAAATATATTCCAAAGTTGATAACAGGAGAATGGGCCGGGGCTTATGGTTTGACAGAGCCTAATAGCGGAAGCGATGCTTTAGGAGCAAAAACCACGGCAAAGCTGAGCGATGATGGAAAGTATTATATACTGAACGGGCAGAAATGCTGGATCACCAACGGTGGTTTTGCACAGGTATACACAGTGTTTGCCAAAGTGGATGGTGATAAATTCACCGGCTTTATAGTAGATCGTGGAACAGAAGGATTTACGCAAGGACCTGAGGAGAATAAAATGGGCATCAAGGGTTCTTCTACTGTTCAACTATATTTTCAGGATTGTAAAGTACCAGTAGAAAATTTGTTAGGTGAAATTGGTAAAGGGCATAAGATCGCTTTTAATATTTTAAATATCGGCCGCTTGAAATTATGTGCTGCAGCTCTGGGTGGTGCCAGAAGATCATTGAGTGGAACAGTGGAGTATGCCAAAACAAGGGAGCAGTTCAAACAGCCGATCTCAAATTTTGGTGCAATTAAACATAAGCTTGCAGAGATGGCTATTAAAGTCTTTGTCACAGAATCTGCATTGCATCGTACCGCCAAATGGATTGATGAAAAAGAACATGAATTATTATCAGAAGGAAAACCTTTTAGTGAGGCGCTGCTTGGTGGCGCGGAAGAATATGCTATCGAATGCGCCATGCTGAAAGTGTATGGCAGCGAAGTATTGGATTATGTGGTAGATGAAGGAGTGCAGGTACATGGCGGTAATGGTTTTAGTGCTGAATATAATATTTCAAGAGCTTATCGTGACAGCCGCATCAACCGTATTTACGAAGGAACCAATGAGATCAACCGGCTGCTGGTTTTGGATATGACACTTAAAAGGGCAATGGGAGGCCGTTTAGACCTGATGGGCCCTGCTATGGCAGTACAAAAGGAGCTAATGAGTATCCCTGATTTTGGTGCGGAAGATGAAACGGCATTTGCGAAAGAAAGAAAACTGGTTGCCAATCTGAAGAAAGCAATACTGATGACATCTGGCGCAGCTGTACAGAAACTGATGATGAAAATCGAAAGCGAACAGGAAGTGTTGATGAATATTGCTGATATGGCGATTGAAACATTTAATGCAGAGAGTGTGCTGTTGCGTGTAATGAAGATGGCGGAGCAAAAGGGTGAAGCTGCCTGCCAGGATCATTTGGATATAATGAGAACTTACTTGTATGATGCCGCTGATAAAGTAAATAAATCAGGTAAAGACGCTGTTAACTCTTTTGCTGATGGAGACGAACAAAGAATGATATTAATGGGGTTAAAGCGGTTTACAAAAGCAGAGCCTTTCAACTGCAAAGATGCCAGAAGAAGGATTGCTGATAAGATGATCGCAGAAGGGAGGTATTGCTTTTAATTCCACTGGTCTCTGTCAAAATCCAGAATGGCTGTTCTTAACGGGGCAGCCCTTTTTGTTTCTGTATATATTGTTGAAAGCTCTTTACGGGTCACCTTCAGCTCCTGCAGCTTTTGTATACGTTTTCTTTCAATAGTAAGGCCTATACACATGATTATGGCTGATAGAGAGGCAGCAATAAAATAGATCAGGAAGGTATCATTCATATATTGTGCATTCACTTTTCCGTCTGCCCCGATATGCGCTTTGAAAATATAATACATGAGATAAATGATGGTATAGCAGCCATACCCGAATAACAATGAGGAGATGATAACAGCTTTCCCTGTTGCTTTGCGGTTTTCAATGGCCAGTTTTGCATGCCGGATAAAGAAGTACATACACAATCCAAAAATAATAAGTAAGCCGGGACCCATAATGATCGTTATTGCATCGATGTTAAAACCGATTGTGGCTATGACTATTATTTCAAATAAAACGAAAGACAAGGCAAGCACTTTCATTTTACGGGTAAATATTTTTGATGTACTGAAATATGTCAGGAAAAAAATCATCAGGGGAGTGTCCATTACATTATTTATAAGACCCCAGTAATATTCAACAGAATGATCGGCTTTTATATAACCTTCGGTTAGTAAGTTGTAGATGAGAACGGAACTATAATAAAGTAACAGAACCGGGAAACTCCTGTACCTGCCCAGCCGAAGGACCAATATTAAAATTATTGGGGCAAGCAGAGCAAAAGAGGAAACAAAGCCCATAATGGAATTCCAGGTCATAGTCTATTGGTTTTTTCTTAGGATAGAGGTTCAACCGGAAATCGCCTGGTTGCGATTCCGTCTGCAATATTAACGAGACTTGAATACATATAGTGCTTACATAGAAGTCTTTGCGCCAAAATTCAGTAAAACTGATATGGTGTCTCGTATTATTACGGAGCAGTCATTAAGAGGGTTTTTATGTTATCTTTCTGGTATGATACGATTTTGCTGTTTAATCTTCTTTTTTGGATTGCTTTCGGGTTATTCTCAGCCGGTGCAAAATAATTTTATAACAGGAAAAACAACCGGGACTTTACCATTCCTGGAGTATGGGCTGGGTATTGACAGGCTTGGAGGTGCTAAAATGACTTACCTCGATACAGGCATTGTTGTCAAGGTGGTGGACAGTACAGTTATTAATTATAAGGTGCAATTATCAAAAGATCATTTTGCCTATTTACCTAAAGCAAATTTTCGAAGGGAGAATGGGATAAAGATGCTGCCATACTATCTGTCAAACAGCTGGAGAGTTTCAGGCGATGATATTTATGATTACGTAACCGTTACCCTGGATGAACGACTTCCATATAAAAGCATACAACAGATTAATCCGTCTAAGATCGTAATTGACATCTTCGGTGTTACCAGTAATACTAACTGGATTACCCAACTATCGACAGCAGAAGAAGTAAAAAATGTATATCATGAACAAACTGAAGATGATGTTTTCAGGGTAATATTAGAATTAAAAAATAAGCAGCACTGGGGATATAGTATTTACTACCAGGAAAAAAAACTGGTGATCAGGGTGAAGAGACAACCGGCAGAACTGGAATTAAAAAACCTGAAGATAGCAGTAGATGCCGGACATGGAGGCGATAATAACGGTGCAACAGGAGTGACTACAAAAATTCTTGAGAAAAACTATACACTACTTTTTGCCAAACAACTAGAAAGATTGTTATTGAATGAAGAGGCAAATGTTTTTATGACCAGAAATAAGGACACTTCACTCAGTATGCCTGACAGGATCATGATGCTGCAAAAGGAAGATCCTCATTTTTTGATCAGTATACACCTTAACTCATCTGCAAAAGACAGTATAAAAGGTACCAGCACTTACTACCGGCACATTGGTTTCCGGCCTTTATCTCAATTTATTTTAAAAGACCTGCTTGAGCTTGGATTAAAAGAGTTTGGAAATATTGGCAGCTTCAACTTTGCATTAAGCGGACCTACCGAATATCCTAACTGCCTTGTTGAAGTTGCTTTTTTGAGTAATAAAGAAGATGAGCAACTGATCCTTGATCCGGAATTTCATAAAGCAGTAGCCATCCAGATTGTTGCAGGTATAAAAGAATGGCTGAAGTCCTGCAAAAGCGATTAATCTTCCGGCGGAAAAGGCTCGCCACGGTGACATGTCTTGCAGGTAATAGTAGTAAGATATTCTGGTTTTATATTCTTATCGAAATAGAAATGTTTTTTATTTATCTCAATGGTCATCAGCATCATTTCTCTTGCATTTTCTTTCATCGGCTCAGCATCAGAAGCATAATCAAAATCTCCGGGAAATATTTTTTGTTTAACATGACAGAAATCGCATTTTACACCCAGCGCCTTATTATAAGTTTGCATGATGCTGTCAAGTTTTTCATCGCTGATGTCTTTAGGCAGTACTTTCAGGTTCCTTTCTTTTTGATGAGGAGCCTGTACCGCGGCAACTCCCAGCAGAACAAATATTGAAAGTCCCGCAATTGCTTTTATTTTATTCCTGTACATATTATTTCCGGTTTAGACGCTTTAATAAGTGTATAGGTGGTATCTGAAAAAATTATTTTTTGATCCAACGTTCAAAGAATTCATAAGTTCTGAGCATCTGGTCAATTCGTTGCCGGTTATTACCGCTTCTTGTAATTTCATGTGTTGCGGCCGGATGACGGACATATTCTACAGGTCTGCCCAACACTTTTAAACTTTTATACAACATTTCACTTTGCACAAACCCGGTTCGCCGGTCATTATCTCCATGAAAAATAATATAGGGAGTTTTGATATTCTGTACATAATTAATCGGAGATTCTCTCATTAGTGTTGCCCTGGCAGTTGCATCCCACGGATAACCTCCAAAATAATTAGGAACTAGTCTCCAGGCATTGCCTTCGCCAAAAAAAGTAACCAGGTCGTATACGCCACGCTGTGAACAGGCCGCAGCAAAACGCTGATCATGCGCAATGATCCAGGCAACAAGATATCCGGCATAAGAGCCTCCTGTAACTAATAATTTGGCTGTATCAGCCCAGCCTTCAGCTACTGTTTTATCCAGCGCTGTCAGCACATCACTGGTGGGACCTGCTCCCCAATCATTAATATTTCCTCTCAAAAAATCTAACCCATAACCGCCACTGCCCCTCGGGTTGCAATACACCACTCCATAACCTTTACTGCAGAAATACTGGTATTCATGCCACATGCTGCTTTCTCCGGGTCCCCACATAGCTGAAGGGCCTCCGTGAATTTCTAACAACAACGGATATTTTTTACCAGCTTCATAACCGGCTGGTTTCATCACCCAGTATTCGATCTCCATTCCTTTCTCATTTTTGAAACTATGTTTTTCCGGGAAGCTCAGCTTTTTACTTGCAATCCATTCTGCATTGAAATTGCTGATTCGTTTTTGATTTTTGACTGTTGCATCTGCCACATATATTTCAAAAGGATTGGCCACTTCTGTTTTAACAAAAACTAATTTATTTCCTGTTATATCAAAACTTCCAACTCCGTCAATATAATCAGTAAGCCGATCTACTCTTATATTCTTATCCTTAAGTGCACTTAACGGAGGGTGTATTGTCCATCCACTACTTAAATCAGCTCTGTAAATGGGTGCTCCACCGTTGCTTTGTGCAGTGAAGTAAATATACTTTTCATCATTGCTCCAGGTGATATTCCCCTTGTTTCTGTCGAACGGGATATCAATTTTATCCTTTATAGAACCATTGATGGGAATAATTGCCAGTTGGGGAACGCTGACAAATGAAGTATTACCATATTGAAAAGCCAGCCATTTGCCCGATGGCGATATTCTTGGTGAATTGAAGTTCTTGTCCTTTTCTCCTAATATTTTTCTCCAGTTACTTCCGTCAATATTTGCTATAAATATTTCACCTTCCAGTGCCCGGTCAGGATGTTGCAATGAATCCATATTCCCTGCCAGCACCAGTTGTTTACCATCGGGAGTAAACTCTGCAAAATTGAAACGATAAAAACCTTTGGTAACTGCAACAGGCTTTGCATCCAATTTTGCTTCTGTAATGAAGTAATGATTAAAATTCATTTCTGCATTGATTTCCATTTCATCCAGGAAATTCAGTTTATTAAACACCCGGGCTTTTTTATCGGCAGTATTATTCTCCAGGTAAGCCCTTATTTCTTCTAAACTTCCATCCGGGTCAGGTTTAACTCCGGAAGAGGTTAATTGCTGATTTTTATCAAAACCTGGTTTTTCTAATGGCCATTTGGGCATTTCTTTATCAGGATTGAGCAATGAATCTTTCAGGAGTTCTTTGAAAGGGATGCTGGCTACGAACAAAATTTGCTTTCCATCCGGGCTCCATTTAGGATTAGCTGCACCATATTTATATTTTGTAAGCTGCATAGCCTCGCCCCCATCCAGTGGCAGAAGAAATATTTGTGGCTTGCCATCAACCGTACGGGCAAAAGCAATTTGTCTTCCATCAGGGCTAAATACTGGTTGCGAAGAATTTTCTTTTGCAGTTAATTGTTTAGGGGATGAATGGCCATCTGTGTTTACCATCCAAACATGAGTTGCATATTTATGTTCCAGCTTATTGTCTCCATCAGGTTCTATTGAAGTAACAGTGAAAACTGCTTTACTGCCATCTTTGCTCATGTTAACACCAGCAATAGATTTTATCTTCAGCATATCAGTTACTTTAACCGGCTCTTTTCCGTTTTGGGAAAATGAAACAATTGCTGGTAAAAAAATGATAAGAAAGGCGATCAATTTTCTCATGCTGTAGATTTTGGTTGCTGAAAATACGATTTGATCATGGTTTCCGGTAATGGTAAGTGATGAAAGGCTATCTTCTCTACATTTGGAGACTAAAAAACTAAATCATGAGTATGCTTGTTAAAGAATTCAATGATTATCGCACCCGGATGAACGAGGTTATTCTCAGCAAGAATAATCTTGTAATTAAACGATTGTGGAACCTTGATACAAATACTTATGCAGAAGGGGCACTGGATGTAAAAACCAAAGAATTGCTGGGTCTTGTGGCCAGCATGGTGCTCCGCTGTGATGATTGTATCAAATATCACCTGGGGAAGAGTCATGAACTGGGGCTGACCACAGAACAGGTGTACGAGGTTTTTGCGGTTGCCAATATTGTAGGGGGTACCATCGTTATCCCCCATACCCGGAGGGCGGCAGAGTACTGGGAAGAGCTGGTAAATGATAAAAATTAGCCTTTTGGGGTATAAAAATCATGATTTTCTGTT
Source organism: Chitinophagaceae bacterium (assembly GCA_016786885.1). GTDB lineage: Bacteria > Bacteroidota > Bacteroidia > Chitinophagales > Chitinophagaceae > JJ008. The sequence goes on from JAEUVO010000011.1 coordinate 9,208, forward strand.
CAGTATCCGATACTGATATTCATTAAATTTGCCTGAATCTATTTTTTATGAGTGAAGTAACGATAGCTCCGGCCCTGACTGCTAAAGATTTTGCCACTGATCAGGAAGTTCGCTGGTGCCCCGGATGCGGGGATTATTCCATCCTGGCACAGGTACAAAAAGTAATGCCCACTCTGGGTATACCAAAGGAAAATATTGTGTTTATATCGGGCATTGGTTGCAGCAGCCGCTTTCCCTATTACATGAATACCTATGGAATGCACTCTATTCATGGCCGTGCAGCCGCTATAGCTTCCGGGTTGAAGGCATCAAGACCAGAGCTAAGTGTATGGATCGTTACAGGTGATGGCGATAGCCTGAGTATCGGTGGTAATCATACTATACATATACTGCGCAGAAATTTTGATGTAAATATTCTGTTGTTCAATAATCAGATATATGGATTGACTAAAGGACAATATTCTCCCACTTCGGAAGAACATAAGATTACCAAGAGTACACCGATGGGAAGTATCGATCATCCATTCAATCCAGCGGCTTTGGCGCTTGGTGCTGATGCTACATTTGTAGCAAGGACAATGGATCGTGATCCCAAGCATTTGCAGGCCATGTTGCTTAGAGCAAATGGGCATAAAGGAGCTTCGTTTCTGGAGATATACCAAAACTGCAACATCTTTAATGATGGAGCATTTGAGATCTTTACAGAAAAAGGAACC
>JAEUVO010000020.1 GCA_016786885.1 Chitinophagaceae bacterium
CAGGTTATCCCTTACCGAAACGGTATAGTTGCCGGGAGCTACATTAAATACATTACCGGATTGCCAGGTAGCGCCATTATCAATGGAATACTGGTAAGAGCCGTTGCCGCCTGTTGCATTCACCGTTATTGTTCCGTCATTACCGCCATCGCAACTCGCATTGGTATTTACCGGCGCAGCCGAAAGAACAGGTGGTTCCGTTACGGTCAATGTTTGCGTGGTCACACAACTGTTTACATCCCTGATGGTAATGGTGTAGGTGCCTGCTGCTACATTAAATATGTTAGAAGGCTGCCAGGTGCTGCCTCCATCTATAGAATACTCATATGGTGCCACACCACCACTGGTAGCTACGGTGATGATACCATTGCTCTGCCCGTTACATACCACAGCTACTCCGGAAGCTACCGCATTCAACACGGCCGGTTCACTTACTGTTATGGTCAGTGAATTCTGACAACCGTTCGCTTCACGATAATACACGGTATAGGTACCGGCTATCAGCCCGCTAAAGGTATTGCTGCCCTGCCAGGTAATATTATCCAAAGAATACTCATAGGGCGGGTTGCCGATGGTAGGTTGTGTTACCGTAATGGTGCCGGTGGCCCCTGCATTGCAGAGTACATCGGTTTTAGAAGCAGTTGTTGTAAGGTTTGGCCCTGCCACTACATCAATGTTCAGCACATTAGATGTACAGCCTGCGCCGCTTGATACCACAATGCTATGTGTACCGGCGGCAAGGTTGGTAAAGGTGTAAGGCGCAGCGGCCGTAATGGGTGCACCTCCATCTATGGAAAAGGAATAAGGTGCCGCGCCGTTCGTTGGTGTTACCGTTATAGAACCATTAGCAGCACCACTACAGGAGGTAGCTGCCTGTGTAAGAGAAGCCGCCAGAGTGGGACCAGCATTGATAGTTACATTGATCAGGTTTGTTTCACATCCGTTTGCATCCTGCACACGGATGGTATGTGCACCGGCACTGAGTCCGTTAAATGTTTGGGGAGTTGCGCCTGCCACATAGGCACCGCCATCCAGAGAGTAGGCATAAGGGCCCGTACCGGTGTTGGGTGTAACGGTAATGGAACCATCAGTTGCACCGTTGCAAGAAGTGGCTGCAGGAGCAGCACTAGCAGTAATGCCAGCACCTGAACCAACATTGATATTAATAGTGTTGCTCAAACAGCCGGTTGGGTTGTCAGTAATCAGAATAGTATGTGCGCCGGGAGCCAGACCGGTAAAAGTTGTATTGGTGGCGCCGGTTTGTGATACGGTGCCATCCAGTAAAAATGTATAGGGACCGGTACCATTGGTAGGCGTAACCAGTACGCTACCGTTATTTACACCCGGGCAGGTAGCGGCAGTAATAGCCGTGGTGGCGGTAACGGAAGAACCATTGGTAACGGTACGGTTAAATGTGCGGGTGCAACCTGAAGCATCACGAATGGTAATTGTATATGTGCCTGAGGCAAGACCAGTAAATACATTGGATGGCTGGAAAGGCCCGGCACCTAACTGATATTGATAGGGTGCGGTACCCCCGGTAACTGAGGTTACAGTAATGGAACCATTGCTTGCTCCGGCACAACTGGTGGCGGTGCTGGTAACCCCATGGCTGGTAATTCCTGCGCCGGTCGCCACGTTTACTATTATGGGGTTAGATGTACAGCTATTTACATCAGTAAAAGTAATAGTATGGTTGCCGGAGCTCAGCCCGGTGAATGTGTATGGTGAGCCGCCGGTTACAGGCGCACCGCCATCAATCACATAGGTAAAAGGTCCTGTACCAACTGTAGGCGTTACAGTAATAGTGCCATTATTATTTACAGCTGCGCAGGCAGTGGCGGTGGATGTGGTATTAGCCAGCAGATTACCAACAAGGGTTACCGTTACATTTAATGTACTTGTGCAACCGGTGGATGCATCGGTGACCGTAACAACATGCGGCCCGGAAGCAACTCCGGTAAAAGTATGCGTCAGAGAGGGAGTAACAACCGGGGCGCCGCCATCCAGTACATAGGAAAATGGAGCGGTACCTACTCCGGCCGGTATGTTAACAGTGATGGTGCCATTGTTGTTACCACATGTGGCAGCAGTAACTGTATTAGTAGCTCCAATGCTGTTTGTCCTTGCAACGGTGATCGTATCTGTAACTACGTAATTTGCAGCAGGGTTTGCGCAATCAGCAAAAGTGGTGACAACCTGGTACTGATTCGATCCGGAAGGAACACATATATTTGGAAAACTCAGGTCTAACATGCCCGAAGTGGTTGTCGTCGTATCTCCTGCAACCACAAGATTCCCTGACATATCAAGAATTTGAGAGGAAATATATCTTGAAGAGCCGCCGGAAGGAATAAACCGGTAGGCTGTGTTATTTTCATTCCAGACTGTGGCATTCTTTCCTGTCGCAGCCACTGCGTTTAAGCGGGTATGGTCCTGAACGCCCAAGATTGCTCTTCCCCCGTTCCAGCCCGTACAGGAGGGTTTATCCTGAATATAAACTTCGATTATACCCGTACTCTCATATAAAACGATTTGGTGAGTGGCTATATTAGTATTACAACTGGAGCCAAAAAATGGAATTTCACTATAACTTGTAATAAATCTTCTGTTCGGTGCTGTACACTCGATCCGAAACTCGATTCGCTTATTAGGTCCGGTTGGCTGATCGATATCAATATCATGGTAAGGACCAAATATCATTGCCGGAGCATATGATGTTGTAGGAATAGCTCCAGTTGGAGGTGCGGCTATCGAAAAACCGCTTCCGGTTAAAGCACGGGTAGTATCAAAAGTAATAGCTGAGTTAGTACCGATCAGCAGAGTAGGATAAGTTATCCCGTAAAAGCAGAAAGGAAAAGTTATTGGTATTTTAGAAGTCCACTGATCATCAAAAAATGAACTAAGAATGTAAGGAGGGCCTGCAATGTTATTTCCGGTGGGTGTGGAATAAGCATACGGATTGTACGTAATCGGCCTTATGATGTAATCACTTGTAGATTTTAAGTGCGGTACCTGAAAAACAAGTGTTGTACAGATTTGATTGCAGAGAAGATTAATTGTTGTACCATTTATGGTACTACGGTTACAGTTTTGAGCAGAAATTCTTCCGGAAAGAATAAATAAACAGCCAAGGACTGTCAGGGTTCTCAACAGTGTGATTCTCATAACTATGAAATGCAGTTTGTTTGGGTAAAATCAGTTCCTCAACGAAGCGAAAAGATAAGAAAAATGCTTGATATTCAGCTACTCATAAAAAAACGCCGGACAAATAATTTAGCCCGGCATTTCCCCTAATATTCACAAAGTCAGCCAATTATAATTTCAGGAAGCTTTTACCCGATTTTTCCCCATTCCTATTAATTATTTCAATGTAATAGATTCCCGGTTTAAGCCCTGAGATATCTAAATCAGTGCCCAACTGGTATTTTTCTCTTTTTAAAAGCCGGTTGCTCATTTGATCAAATATTGAAACAGAATAGATATCCGGGCCAATTTTTCCTTTTATCTCAAATACAGCTCTGATTGTCACTGAGGCTGGATTAGGGAAAAGAGTGAAATTAAATTGGGGCGTTAAGGGCACTTCATTACTAACCTTATTAACTTCTGCTACTTTGAAAGTAAAATCCGTGTTCAAATTAAATTTAGTAATAAAATTAGAAAAGATGCCTGTGTTCAAAAAGGGTATTTGTTGATTTCCAATTGTTATGGAATTACTACTTATCATTCCAGCAATGAATACATCATCACCGCTAAATAAATAATCCGTGGTATTGCCTACACCAATAATATTATTCGTAGAATTTAAAAAATTATCCGTCAAAATTTTCCTTTGAGTCAGTTGACGCAAATCTAAAGCATACAAAAAGTTCTCACTACTTTGTCCAACTAAACACCTGTTACTTGTAAAGATTCCATTCATAGAAGGATAGGTGTCAGAATAAAAGGCAACAATATTATTATTTGTGAAATTAGGGATTAGAACAGGGGTATAAGAGCCAGTTGCCGTAACAATCTGCAATTCCCCATTGTGGATTACATATATCTTGTTCAGATTGTCTACTTGCACAATCCGGTCAGTATATGCTAATGCTATTGTCTGGGACAGAGAAAAAGTATTATTCGAAAGATCATATATAAATATCTGATTTGACACTGCGGGGATATCATTCTGCCGGAACACAAATAAGGTATTTCTTAAGGGATTAAACTTGATGCATTTCATCCCCGATACAGTCACTTGATCAGACAAAAGATTGTTTGAATATATATTCAGAAAATACTGCGGTTCGGGTATGTTAGAATACGACGAAGTGATAAAAACTCCGGGTTCTTTTTCCACTAAAATTGGCTGGCCAGTTGGGATAGGAGGTGGTGCCGCTGGCAACCCAGTTCCAGCCTCTACATATTGATAGTTCAGACCACCAGTATAATCTGCAACTTGAGCAATACCGGATTTTAACACATATGAAAGTGAACTGTTGTTTCTAAACCAGTCAGTCCGGCTAAACGACTGATTATAATGTAAAATATAATTACTACTAAAGGGACCCGGAGGCGTACTTCCAATATGGTTTAGATTGGGGCTTATTGATTCCATTCGAAAATCAAGATATACACTATTGCTGCAATTATCAGATAAGAGCTGAGGATACTTATCGCTATAATATACTTTTGGCCATATTGAAGAACAAGCTGTGGGGTTGGGGGTGGATGCAGTTCTGTGCACCCATTGTGGTAATCGGTTAGAATGCGTTGTGTTTGATTGCAAGTGTATACCATGTATATCAAAATTGCAGGCAGAAGATGCAAAATTCGGATAATTTATTACACCTAGCCAACTGTTCTGTGGAGAAGCAAACGGATCGATAGATCCTACATATATTTTGTTGTCTATTCCGAGTTGTAAATCACAAACATTAGTAGTACCAACAGGAATATAGCTGTTATTTAATGTGTTTGGTAATTCTATATCAAAACTTCCAATTACTTCACTAGTATCTTTAGTTAGAAGATTTTTTTGATGAATTGCTATTTTGTAGCCCTTCTCTCCGATTAACCCTTTATTCTGAAATAATGCAGCCCAGGTAACAAAATACAAAAAGCTATTATCTGGAGAAAATTCTGTACCAAATCCTGAATTGTCGACAGGAGGGTTAGAGTTGTAAACAGTACCAGAAAATGTTACAGTACCAGTTAAATCATTAAAGTTAAACAAGTTGACTGCCACGGCTGCGTTATCACATAGGTAATTCCTGTCAGGTGAAATTTTTATTGTCCCAAAGTAATCATCCCCTTCATGGAAGAATGGGTAATGTGAGTTATCAATCTCTGTACTTGCTGTGGGGGCGGGGCTCCCTCCATCAACTTGCCCATTTATGCCAATGTTGGATACAAGATAACTATACAAGTATCTTTTCAATTGGCCAGACTCAGTATACAAAACAAAGAAAGTAACCCAAATCTTATCTTCAGTCTGGTTTAATGTACTCGTAATTTTTCCAACATTTATCTTAAAGCCAGACTGACTACTTACATCAAAATCAATTGGATCTCCATTGTGATTTAAAAGAGGGATATTTTTTTGGCAGGGTACAATATCTCCTTTACAGTTATTCCGGCTCATATCAACTACCGAATAATAAAACCCCACCTTGGGACTATTGTCAGGAACACAAGAGTTAGCCATATTATCTGTAAGAGTAAAAATATAATAGATATTGGGATCCTCAGGCTTGGGTACAATAATAACATTTTGGCCAGTGTTTGAACAATAGCTAAAAGCTGATTCGCCTGATTTCCCATACAAGCCTGTTCCGTTTGGCATAATCAGGTTGTTCTTATCCCATACAGAAACACCATTTGTATAAAATAAAAGGTTGCCATTCGCATCACTCACAGATGCCGAGTTGATAGACTCAGATAAAAAACCTGCACCAATGTTGCTAAACCCTGAAGTTGGCGCATTTGGCGGTGATGTATTGAAATTAACTGCAGTTAATCTGCCTAAACACCAATTCGCATTTTGAAGATTTTGTGAAAAAGAAAATCCTGATGTTGCTAAAAAAAAGAAAGTTAGCAGAAGTAGTTGCTTTTTCATATCTGGCTATTTTTATAAAAGGTATGAAACACACGAAATAGAGAGAAAAAAATTACCAATTAGTAAGTGTAATCACTTAATTTAATAGGTAGCAACCTAAATAGTCAGAATTCATTAATAAACAGTTTTCACGATGGTATATCCTCCATGTCATACCGCTCCACCGACTCGATGCCCGGCAGGTTCAGCAGGCTTTGCACCAGGTTGTCTAATTCCTCTTTGTCATGCACATAGAGTTTGATATTGCCTTCAAACAATCCCTCCTTCGCTTCAATGGTAAGGGCCGCTATATTTATTTTCAGTTCGCCGGAGATCAGCATGGTGATCTTGTTCACCACTCCCACATCATCCATACCAACGATCTTGATACCGGTAAGGAATGATATCTCTTTGTTCTTGGCCCATTTTGTTTTTACTACCCGGTGTCCATAGTTGGCGAGCAGCTTGGCAGCATTAGGACAATTGGTACGATGAATGGTCAATCCTTTACCGGTAGTTACAAATCCAAACACATCATCACCCGGAATAGGTTTGCAACAATTGGCCAGGTTGTAAACTATCTTATCACTGCTTTCACCAAATATGATGAGCTCTGCATCTTTTTTACCCGGCTGCGGTATGTAATCTGCTTTTTCCGTGTGAATTTTTACCGGCTTCGGCCATTCAATCTTATCGCCAACTACTTTAAAATCCTTGAGATCTTTCAGGTCAATATTCTTAACAGCCACCTGGTAAAACAATTCCACGTTAGAGGGCAGTTTATACCATTGTACCAGTTCGTCAATGTTATGCTGTGTAAATGATGCTCCCATACCTTCCAACTTTCGCTGTACTGCATACTTGCCTTCATCACCCACTTTTCTTTTTTCTTCCCG
>JAEUVO010000054.1 GCA_016786885.1 Chitinophagaceae bacterium
CCATTTCATCCACCATCATATCTTTTGTCCACAAGTCAATGCGCAATGCCGCTTTTTCAGCACCATCCCAGAAGGAAATCATCATCGCTTTTGCTTTTTGTGCATTTTCTATACTTGTATCTGTTGCACTCCAGGCAATAGAATCTGGTATTCTGTTATCATCAGTATGCACATCAATAGTAATCGTCGATTTGTTCATAGTTATAGTTAAGGGTGCAAAGGTAAAAGAAATCAACCACCCGTTTTCTGAATAACCTGCCAAAGTAGTACGGCCGTTCTTTCCCAACTATACTCATTGGCTATCGTTTTACTTTTAGTGATAAGTTCATTGCGCAAATTCTCATCCTTGTATAGTAACATCATTTTATCTGCAATATCTGCATAGTTATTTGCGTCAGCATATAATACAGCATCTTTGGACATCTCCTGCATAGCAGAGCCTGCAGAAGTAATGACCGGTACCTGACATTTCATCGCTTCAAGTACCGGCACACCAAACCCTTCAAATAAGGACGTATATACCATTGCATATGCGGCACCGGTAATATCAACCAGTTCTGCTTCGGGCAGATATCCTGTCACAATCACATCATCGCGGTACTTATAGGATTTCAGGTTATCAATAAAGGTCTCATACTTCCAGGCCAGTCGTCCGGCAAGTACCAATTTCATTCCTGATTGCTGCCGCTTTTTAAATATAGAAAATGCTTTCAGTAAGTTCACTAAATTTTTCCTGGGGTGAATGGATCCTGTATAAACAAAATATTCTTTCCCATCAGTGTACTTCTTTTTTGTTTCTTGTTTTGCTGCCTCGGTAAGAGGATGAAAAATTTCTTTCGCCGCACTATATACCACATCAATCTGTTTATTTATTATTCCATACTGGCGGATAATATCATTTTTTGAGAAATCAGATACAGTTGCAACTGTTCTTGATTTATTCAAAAATTTTGGAGTATACTTTTTGTAAAAAAGTAAATGAGATTTTTTAACCGCCTCCGGGTAGTGAAGAAAAGCAAGATCATGCACTACCAGGCATTGTGGCACACTTGTAGTCAATGAGCAAAAACCATCGCAGGAAACAAACACATCGGCTTTATATTTTTTAAGCAGGGATGGTACTTTAACATCGTACCAGAATTTCCACAATAAAGGATGCCGGGCAGCCGGGCCGGTTACAACCGGTGTTACATTCTTTTGAAAAACAAATCGTGGGTCAAATGGCCTGTCAAACAGGAAAATAAACTCATGCTCCGGGTATTTTTCCGTTATCCGGCGAAAGGTTTCATATAGAAAATACCCATACCCTTCCAGGTAATCTTTCAATAAAAATCTTGTATTTACAGCTATCCGCATGAGTAATGGCAAAGGTAACTGCTGGTCGTTTTATTTCAACGTAAATAAACTTCAGTACAATTGTAAAAAACTCTTTCCTATTTAGTAAAAACCTAAGAAGATCCCGGTTATTTTTCTTTCAATTTTCTCCTGTAAGTTATGCAGTATAATACAGGAATATTTTCTGTGGATATTCATTAAATACCGGAATTAAAATAGGGCATTACTACAATTGACTGCTGATAGCTTCTTATTTACTTTTATGGTGCTTACACACTTAGTAGAAACCAAAACACAGACCTATGAAATACTCTTACTCAAAATTTTTTATTGGTGTTTCTCTTTTTGTTACGATGCAGTTACTGAATCTTACCGCGGCGTATGCGCAATGTCCGTTTGGTATCCCGCCGGGCAGTACATTATTTGATACAACAATTAATACACCTCCCGGTATCAATACATTGCAGATAAAAGTGCCGCAGGCCGATCCTATGGCAGGCATGGTTACCTGTTTGAGAGTTTGTATCTCTATCACTGGTGTCGTTGACTCTGTGAGTGTAGAAAATAATTCTGCATCATCACAAACAGCCGATGTTTATTACATAAGAACAGACCAGGTAACAGGCCCGGGTTTATTATCTCCGTTAACCAATAGTATTAACCATCATTACGGGCCTTACAATCTTGGTCCCTCTGATGGTATATTAGGCATAGGTTCGGGTCCAGACTTTGTGGCCATCTCAAGAGATACACTACTGAATGCAGTAACCGTTTGTCAAACCATTACTAATCTTGATTCGCTTTTCCAGTTTTATGGCCATGACAGTATTACTTATAACTATAATATCACTGCATTTACTAATGTAACCTGTACGGGTGGTAACTATAACAGTATGGTTGCCACTTCCGCTATTGTAAGATTTGAATTTGAATATTGTACCTGTCCCGGTTATATATTACCATTGAACCTGAGAAATTTTATGATAAACAGGGTTGCAGATAATAAAGCAAACCTAAATTGGGCTGGTTTTAACGATCCCGGGTATTCTTATCATTATGAGCCGGAAATAAGCAGGGACGGAATTCATTTCTCCTCTGTGGGAACTGTGCCTAAAAATGCCTCTGTCAATGATATATATGATTTTACATACACTACAAGACAGGATGAAAGCGGAGAATTCTTTTTCAGGGTAAAACAGGTATATGCTAATGGCTACACCCGGTTTAGTGACGTTAAACAGGTGACACTCAAAAACTCAGTAATTCCCAAATTTATTGTCAGTCCCAATCCTTCAAATGGCATTGTTGGTATCAAATTTGATAATAATGTGGGCGGAAAAATGATGCTGGAAATATTCAATGTGCAGGGACAAAAGGTGATGCAGAAAGAGATTGTGGTATCAGGCGCTTCTTATCACCAGGTTGCCACGTTACAAAGCGGTGTTTATTGGTTGAGGCTTACAGACGTAACGAGCCAACTATCCGGTGTCAATCAACTTTTCATTAAATGACCTCTTAGGTGGAAGAGGATGGTGGCTTGTAAAAGGGGCCTTGGTTCGGGGCCCCTTTCTTTTTTGCCTACCTGGCAAACTTCTTACTTCAAACTTCTTTCTCTACATTTGTTCCAATGGATATAGATAACATGGAATATAACACCACAAGGAATCACCTGACAATGAGGGAGTATGGCCGCCATGTACAGAAAATGGTCGAGCATACAATGACAATTGAAGATCCTGAACGGCGTCAAAGAAATGCACAGGCCGTTATTGAACTGATGGGTTTTCTGAACCCGCACCTGAAAAATGTAGAAGATTTCAGACATAAACTGTGGGATCACTTGTTTCTTATCTCCGATTTTACGCTGGATGTAAAATCTCCTTACCCGATTCCAACCAGGGAAACATTAAAGGCAAAGCCTGACCCCATTCCTTACCCCAAAAGATACCCTAAGTTTTCACACCTGGGGAAAAATCTGGAAGTGATCATCAATAAAGCACTCAAAGAAGAGAATCCCGAAAAGAAACTAGGCTTCGCAAATGCTGTGGCCTACTACATGAAACTGGCTTATAACAACTGGCACAAAGAAATAGTACATGATGATGCTATACAAAGTGAATTATCATCCATTACCGACGGCCAGCTAACCTTTACCAACACTCCATTTGTAAAAGCATTCCGTCCCCAGCAGGAAGGAAGAGATAATCGTGGCGGGTATGGAAAAAGAGGCGGCGGCGGAAAGTTTCAGCAGCGTGGCGGCGGTGGCGGCCAGCGCAGAAATGATGGTCGTGATAATCGGGGCGGTGGTGGTTTCAAGAAGAAACGATACTAAGACCAATTAGATAAATAGTTAAATGGTTGATTGGTTTCCTGATCAGCCATTTTTTATTGGTTCGCAGTTTCTCTTTGCAGTTACTTTGCAGGGAGAATACTTTTTCCAATTAACTAATACACAATTAACCAATTTCCAATATGCATTCTTTCGAAGTAAGAGGTGGAAAAAAATTGCAAGGCGAGATCATTCCGCAAGGAGCTAAAAACGAAGCCCTGCAGATTATCAGTGCTGTGTTATTGACACCAGAGAAGATAACCATCACCAATATCCCCGATATCATTGATGTAAACCTCCTGATCGAATTACTTGGTGATATGAATGTGAAAATTGAAAGGACCAGTCGTGACACCTGTATCTTCCAGGCTGATGAGGTAAACATTGATTACCTGCACAGCGAAGCGTATAAAAAGAAAAGTGGTAAACTCCGTGGTTCAGTAATGCTGGCCGGGCCAATGTTATCAAGATTCAGAAAGGCCTTTATACCAAAGCCTGGTGGCGATAAAATAGGAAGGAGAAGATTAGATACGCATATCATCGGTTTTGAAAAACTTGGCGCTTCTTTTACTTATCATGCTGAAGATGGTTTCTTTCACCTGGATGCAGCTAACCTGAAAGGAACAAACATGTTGCTTGATGAACCTTCTGTTACAGGTACTGCCAATATTATCATGGCCGCCGTTATGGCAAAAGGCATTACCACTATTTACAATGCTGCCTGTGAACCTTATATCCAGCAACTCTGTAAAATGCTCAACAGGATGGGCGCAAAGATCAGTGGCATTGGCAGTAATATGCTCAGCATAGAAGGAGTAAGTTATCTCGGCGGTACTGAACACCGTATGTTGCCCGATATGATCGAAGTAGGTTCTTTCATTGGTCTGGCCGCAATGACACAAAGTGATATCACCATCAAAGGAGCCGGAGTGGAGCACCTGGGTATCATTCCAGAAAAATTTCAGCAGCTTGGCATACAACTTAATATTGCAGGAGATGATATTCATATTCCTTCACAGGAAAGCTATGAGATACAAACTTTTTTAGATGGCTCGGTAATGACCATCTACGATCATCCCTGGCCGGGTTTTACACCAGACCTGTTAAGTATCATTCTCGTTACAGCTATCCAGGCCAAAGGTTCTGTGCTCATACACCAAAAGATGTTTGAAAGCCGCTTATTCTTTGTAGACAAACTGATTGACATGGGGGCAAGGATTGTACTCTGTGATCCGCACCGGGCAGTAGTGATCGGCTTAGAAAGAGAGCAAATGCTTCGTGGTATCACGATGAGCAGTCCTGATATCCGTGCCGGTGTGGCCCTGCTGATTGCCGCACTAAGTGCAGAAGGGAAAAGTATTATTCAAAACATTGAACAGATAGACAGAGGCTACCAGGATATTGATGGACGGCTGAAAAAACTTGGGGCTGATATTAAGCGAATACCTTCTTAAAATTTTTCTTTCCATACCTGATCAAATATAGCATATGAAAAAAAACTTTATACTCGTTCCTGTAGCTATTCTGTGTTTCTTAGCCGGAATAGTTGTTTCCTCTGTCTCTGCCCGACAACAAGAACAGACGGGGTATATCCTGGAACATGAGAAAGATATTGCTGTAAATGAACCCGGCCCGCACAAAGGCGGTGGTAATAGTATTGCTCACAGGTTTTTTAAAACAGCTGTTAATTCCCGGCTGCAGTTTACAAAACGAGTACTGCAGCCCGGCGCTGCTATTGGGTATCATTTACAAAAGGAAGAGGAAATATACTATATAGCCAGCGGCTCAGGAGAAATGACTATTAATGATAAACTTATTCCTGTACAGGCTGGTGACGGTATACTTACTTTACCAGGAAACTGGCATGGGCTAAAACAAACAGGAACGGAAGACCTCGTTGTTATCATTAATTATGAAAAGAAATAGGCAACGGATTCTATAGAATAAAAACCAAATGCTTCAGCCATTACGATCTGCTAAGGCAACACCTTTACCATAATATTTTTATAAAAGACTTTACTTTTAGGATCATGTCCCTGTAAAGCAAAAGTACCTGCTGAAAGCAATCGTCCTTTCATCCCTTCAGGACGTTGTACATTATCCGGCTCGGTATACTCTACCACCGTTTTATCGTTGATTTTTACGGTAATATTTTTCCCATTTACAATGATATGTTCTGTAAACCACTCATTGTCTTTTGCATAAACTTCTTTCACATCCTGTATAGCATACAGGCTCCCGCTGCGCCGCCAGTCCGTATGGGAATTATTTACCTGTGCTTCATATCCTTTCTGCGGCCAGCCGCTTTCCTGGTATTGTGTATGAAAATAAATACCCGAGTTGGAACCCGGCATGGTCATCACATCTGCTTTGAATTCAAAGTTTTTGAACGAATGCTGTTGTACCGGACCGTCATAAAATAAATGGGCTACATTACCATTCACCGCAATGGCTCCATTCTCAATGGAAAAGGTGCTTGCATTGGCTCCCACTTTCCATCCATCAAGAGATTTTCCGTCAAATAAAGATACCCAGTCATTTTTAACAGGTGTAACAGAGCAAAACGACAGCAGTGATATAACAATAACTGAAATAAACAGTCTTTGCATCGTATTGATTTTAGCAATGAAGCTACTTTATTTTTTCTTTTGGTCTTTTGGGGGCAGGGGTATTATCCTTCCAGCGCCATAAATGCAAACAAGCATAAGTACGGTAAGGACTCCATTTTTGAGAGATATTCAGCAGATCTTCTTTAAATTTCTTTTTATCGCTGTTATCAAGTTTATACAGGCTGATCATAGCATTTTGTATACCCAGATCATCCACCGCAAACACATCTTCCCTTCCAAGGGCAAACATGAGCAACATTTCAGTGGTCCACCGACCCACCCCTTTTATCTGGGTAAGATAAATGATCACTTCTTCATTATCCATCTTTTGCAGCTTTTTTGAATCCATGCCAAAGTCAATTTCAAACTGAGCGACATTCTTTACGTAGTTCACCTTTGCATTGCTCAGACCGATACCTCTAAGTTGCTCAAATGGTGTATCAATGATCTGCTTGGGGGTCGGCTCTTTTCCATTATATAAACTGATAAATCGTTTATAGATAACATCAGCTACTTTGGTGCTCAGTTGCTGGCTCATAATAGAAGCGCAGAGATAAGTGCAGATGTTTTTCTTTTTTTTAAGCTGATACGGGGTTATGATTTCAATCAGTTTTTTTAGTCTCTTATCTTTAGAAAGATGTTTTACATATTGCATGTAGCTAAGGTAAAAGGATTTCTAAAAATTTTGTAGAAGATAAATAGTAAAACCATGAAAAATTAGCAGCGAAATTTTTTCCTCAGGCTTCTGCCCACGATCTAAAATCAGCTACCCGTTCACGGCTAATCACCATTTCATCCGGCTGAGATGCTCCTTTCACAGTTAGTTTCAAGCGGTTATTGAAATATGGTTTTACTTGTTGTATGGCCTTACTGTTAACAATGAACTTTCTGTTGAGCCTAAAAAATTGCCTTGGATCCAATTGCTCTTCCAGCCGCTCCATGGTATGGTCAACCACATAGCGGTTACCTTCCTTGTCAGCGAGATATACGATTTTATTATCTGCCTGGAAAAAAGCCACATCAACCGCCTCTATAAAAAAAAGGCGTTGCCCCACTTTACCGAGAAATCTCTTTTTGAACCGTTGCTCCTGTAACCCGGCTTCTATTTTGTTAAGGTCGGTGGCAGAAAAGGAAACAGCCATTGATTTGAATTTATTCAATGCGGCTGCTAATGCTTCAAGGGTAACCGGTTTCAGTATGTAATCAATACTCAGCATCTTAAATGCATCCAGCGCATACTCATCATAGGCGGTTGTAAATATGACAGGCTTCCTATAATTTACTTGTTTGAATATTTCAAAACTGTGGCCGTCGGACAAATGAATATCGAGTAACAGCAGATCAGGGTGGCTGTGATGTTTCAGGAAATTGACTGTATCTTCTATACTTTCCAGGCATGCCATCAACTCTATGGAAGAATCGAAAGTATATAACAGGGTCTTCAGTCTTTCAGCGGCCAGCTTTTCATCTTCCACAATAATCACTTTCATAACCGTTAGTTTAACTGTAATAAGGGCAGTACCACTTCAAATTCCCGGGCTGTCTTTTTCACAATAACATCTCTGCCACTAATGAGTTCATATCTTTTACGGATATTTTGAAGACCTATACGAGTAGAAGCCCCCACCATCATTCTTGGCTGCAAGTTATTCTTAACCACTAAGGTTTGATTTCCATTGGTATAGATATCAATATATAAGGGTTTACTCCGGCTAACCACATTGTGCTTAATGGCATTTTCGATCAGCATTTGCAAGGCAGCGGGCACTATATGCCAGCTCTTATAATGATCCGGAATATTTACTTTTACTGTCAACCCATTATCAAATCTTTTTTGTAATAAAAAAATATAGGGTTGAATAAATTCAAGTTCTGATCTCAATTCCACAATCTCTTTTTCCTGGTTGTTTAAGATATAGCGATAAACTTTAGAAAATTCTTCAATAAACTGGTTTGCTTCCGGGTTATCTTTTATAACCATACCCGACAATACATTCAGGTTATTGAATAAAAAATGAGGGTTAATCTGGCTTTTCACTAATTGTATCTGCGCCTGTGTACTGCTTTGACGCAATTCCTCTGCTTCCTTCCAGTGTCGGCGGTATTCCCTGAAAAAGAAAAGAATAGCATTAAGCAAGTGCAAGAATAGATTGATCAGGCTTCCGTATATAATATTTAATTTGAGCGGATTTAGATTTTGCTCCCAGGTATACTCATGTATGATACTCCCAAATAAAAAAACAGCAATACAGGCAGCAACAAGTGCAACAATGTTTCCAGCCAGAAAGAAAAAACCAAGGAAGCGGATCTTGGTTTTGGGAGTAAGAAATTTCTTTTTGAACCAGGGTTTAATCATCCTGTTTCCTTCCCAGGTAAGGAATGTAACAGTAAGAATGGTCAACAATGCATAATACCACTCAATATCAATTTGGAAATAATAATATACGCTGCACAATACTGTATTCATAAAAGTATACAGCGATAACAGCACCATGAACAGGTATCGGTAGCGATGGCTGAACATATTCTTACTTTATTAAATCTGCCCTGTTACACTAAGCCGGAAACAGGGCAGATTTTGATTTTTCATAGCAGAGTATGGACAGAAGATTAGTTATGGCAACAAAACCCTGTCAATCAGGTGTACAACACCATTCCGGCACACAATGTTCGTACCAGTAATATTTGACCTGTTACCAGCATTTCCATTACCTGTAACAGTAGGCCCCCCGCCAGCACCATTGGTCAGGTTAATAGTAGTGTTACCGCCCGCAAGCATAGCCAGGTTCCCATTGGCCAGATCGGAGGAAAAAGCCCTTCCTCCCACTACATGATAACGGAGTACTGCGAGTAATGTACCAACTGGAATTTGATTTATATCTGTTAAGGATAATGCTCCTAATAACTGTGTAAAAGCAGCGTTGGTAGGGGCAAATACTGTTAAAATGGCACTACCCAATGTTGCAGCCAGTGTTGGGTCACCGCCAGGTGCGGTGGTGGCACGGGTCACAGCTTTTACCAATGAATCAAGTCCTCCGGCTACTGCAGTTTCCACAATATTTCCTGCTGGTGGTGTTAAGACACGACCTATCACATGGATTACCCCATTATCAGCACCCACATCAGCCGTATTTACTTTGATACCATTTATGTATACACCGCTTGCATTCTTGGTTACAAAAACTGAATCACCGCTGGCAGTAGTCACTTTTGCATTAGGCCCGGCAGGTACGTCGGCAGCTGTTACCTTGGCTCCCAGTGTATGGTACAAAAGGATATTTGACACTTGCGCTGGTGTTAGAGTGTTCAATACAGCAGATGTGATGCCTGAAGCTGTAAATGCAGCATCGTCAGGAGCAAAGACGGTAAATGGTCCTGTTCCGCTTAAAGTTGCCTGCAGGTTAGCCTTTATAACAGCCGCTTCCAGGGTACTGAAATTTGCATTAGCCACCACTACATCTGTTATAGTATTGGTAACAGCAGGATCATCATCCTTATCACAGCTGGTGAAAAGTAAGGGTACTGTCAATGCTATTGCAAATGCAGATTTGCGAATGATTTTTTTGAGTTCCATAGTTAAATTTTTTTGTTTAACTATATTAACACAGAACAGTTGTTAGGGGTAATAACCGGGGAGTGAATCGTCCTTAGCGGGGAGTGAATGGTAAATTTAGAGGAGTGAGTTTGTTTAAGGTAAAAGAAAAATCCGGGATAAACCCCGGATTTACATTAAACTATTCAATAAAACTGTTTCCCCCCAATTCACTACTCCACACTCCAACTCATCTCTCCACCTTTTTCATCCTTCAGGGTGATTCCTAACTGTGTCAACTGGTTTCTTATCTTATCAGAAGTGGCAAAATCTTTTTTACCCTTTGCTTCCTTTCGAATCTCTATCAGCAGTTGCATTACTCCCTGTAGTTTGGAATTATCTGCTTCATTGACAGAATTCAAACCCAAAATATCCTCCAGCCAGATTTTAAAGCTGCGTTGCAGCAATTCAAAAGTTTGCCTCGACAGGGCCGAGACCGAAATTGTTTTATCCTTCATAGAGTTGATCACCGGAACGATCTCAAACATATTTGCCAGTACTTTGGCAGTACTGAAGTCATCATTCATAAATTCTTCAAACTCTCCAATCAGTCTTTTTACTTTAGAATCCAGTTCTGCATCACCTGCCTCCTGCCGGGAACCTTCTTCATTTAATTTCCCAAGGTTTTCATACGCATCCCATAACCTCTTTAAACCTTTCTCTGATGCCAGCAGAGCCTCATTACTAAAATCCAATGTGCTCCTGTAATGTGTTTGTAAAATAAAAAAACGAATGGTCATTGGGTGAAAAGCTTTCTCCAGCAATGGATGATCTCCGCTGAATAACTCAGTAAGCTTTATCACATTGTTATAGCTTTTCCCCATTTTACGGCCATTAATGGTGATCATATTATTATGGATCCAGTAACGAACCGGCGCAGAATGATTGCAGATGGTACTTTGTGCTATCTCACTCTCATGATGCGGAAACAACAAATCCATACCACCGCCGTGTATATCAAACTGTACCCCCAGGTATTTGGTGGCCATGGCTGAGCACTCAATATGCCATCCGGGGTAACCCACACCCCAGGGGCTTTGCCAGCGCATAATATGTTCCGGCGCTGCATTCTTCCAAAGGGCAAAATCAGCCGTATCTCTTTTTTCTTCCTGTCCTTCTAATTCCCTTGTTGTTTCCAACAAGTCTTCAATAATTCTTCCGCTAAGCTTACCGTATTCATGGGAGGCAGCATATTTTTTTACATCGAAATAAACAGAGCCATTTACTTCGTAAGCATAACCAGCCTCCATAATCTTTTTGATCATTTCTATCTGCTCTACAATGTGGCCAGTGGCCGTTGGTTCAATAGAAGGTTGTAATGTATTGAACTGCTCCATCGCCCAGTGAAACAGGTTGGTGTATTTTGTCACCAGTTCCATGGGTTCCAGCTTCTCCAGTACCGCTTTTGTAGCAATCTTATCAACGGCTTCTCTTCCTTCCTCTTCAAAATGACCGGCATCAGTAATGTTACGAACATACCGGACTTTATTACCTAAGAAAGTGAGGTAACGATAGATCACATCAAATGTTATGTAGGGTCTGGCATGCCCAAGGTGGCTTTCACCACTCACGGTAGGTCCGCACACATACATCCCTACATGACCGGGAGTAATAGATTTAAAAACTTCTTTTTGCCTTGTTAGTGAATTATATACTTTAAGCTGACTCATGATCAATTTATTATACCGGCGCTTATCCTATTGCAAATAATTGCCTCGTTCTGAAACACCGCAAAGATGATTAAAATAGTTTGATTATAAGGCCCGCACCGGGCCGGTTAAATTACTTAGCCCCTGAAAGGACAGCAACAGCAAGTATGGATAAAATAGTAACTCATTGCAGGTAAAGATATGTTTTTCTCTTTACTTTTTCAACTCCACATCAGCCACCAGCATGAAATGATCTGAATATTTTTTGGTAACCCGTCTGAATTGTTTAATGGAAAAATTGTGGTCCGCAAAAATGTAGTCGATACGAAGTGTAGGTGAAAGACTTGTAAAAGTTCTTCCTATTCCTGTCCCTTTCTTTAAAAAAGCATCCTGCATATTGCCCTTTACGGTAGAATAAGTGTATGAATTAGGCACATCATTCAGATCAGCACAAAAAAGTAAAGGGTGCGGGCTGTTTCCGATCACTTCATGCACTATGTCGGCCTGAATGCTCCGGTTAGAAATGCCTCTTTTGAGTTTAGATAAAATACCCTTTGAATTACTAAGCAGGCTGTCTTCTGCCGTTTTTATTTTTTCAATTCTCTCATAATCGTTTTTACTGAACTGGAGCGATTGAAGGTGGGTAGTATAAAACCGTATAGTATCCCCGTTGACCCTTATATCTGCATGCAGCAACACATCCGGAAGGGTGGGTCGGGGATAACGGATACGACCGCTGTCGATGATCGGAAAACGGGAAAAGATTATAGAACTGTAATAATGATTATCTCCATCCTCATCAAAAGAAAAATAATAGTAAGGATATCCCAGCTCCTGCTGAACAGTTTCGATATTATTATAGTATTCCTGGTTAGTAGAGGTATGAAATTCCTGCAAGCAAAGCACATCCGCATTCTGTTGCTTTAAAAGATCAAGCATTTTAAGCCTGGTGGCACTCCCCTTATTGGTATTACGTTTTAGTTCAATGAACCTGGCCACATTCCAGCTTACCACCCGTATCGTCCCGGGTTCTCTTTTGTAATTAAATGTTTTTGGCGTATGAAAAGCTAAAAAAACCAATATGCTTTTAATACCCAGCAACAGGGCTACAAATGAGATCAATGCCTGTTTTGGTTTTAAGATCATCAGCCAGCCGAATAAAAAAAATAGTACCAGCAGCAGCAAAAAAGGGAATGCCAGGCCTAGAAAAGAAATAAACCACCACTTTTGAGGATTCAGTAACGGCACCAGGCAGGAAAGCAAAAAAAAGAATACCACTACTACGTTGGAATAAATAAAAAACCGCTTGGTGAAAAGTCGGAGTTTACTGGCCATTGATGCAATTTAAGAAAAACTATGGCGTCATATAGTATAGTGATGTGTTTAAAACTTTGTAAATTGGTTGACTCAAAGCACAACAGATGAGTTTAGAAAAAGAAAATTTCCTCCGGACCAAATTAATTACCCTTTTACAACGCATGGATCCTGCCACTCCTCCCCGCTGGGGCAAGATGAGTGTACAGCAAATGATAGAACATTACGGCGGTGATGCCGTTCGCAATGCTAATGGCCGGCTGAAAATAGAGACCATCATTACTCCCCCTGAACAGTTGGACCGAATGAGGGAATTTATGATGAGCGAAAAACCCTTTAAAGAAAACACTAAAAATCCACTAATGGGCGAAGAGCCAGCCCCGCTTCGATATAAAACAGTGCAAGGCGCCATCGGCGCCCTGCAACAGGAATTGATCTATTTTTTTGAAGCCTATGAAAAGAATCCTGCAATGATCATACGAAATCCTTTTTTTGGCGACCTGAATTTCGAACAGAATGTACAGTTACTCTACAAACATGCATTGCATCACCTGCGGCAATTTGGTGTTGAACCAGTTATTGTTTAACTACTTTTTCTTCAATAAAGAATCAGCTCTTGCTAATCCACCTAGGATGGCTTCTTTTACTTTGGTTACTTTCAGTTTTTCTTCTGCCAGGTATTTCACCCGTTGTTCTAAATTATCTTTTGCAGAATCCATATTAAACTCAACCATCCATTTATCCATAGCAAAATCTGCATAATTCAGATCATTGATCAGCGATTCCAGTTTTGCCTTTAATCCGGCTGCAGCAGCCTGCGCTTTTGCAGATAGCTTGGCAACAGAGTCGAGCATTAGTTGCGCCTCTTTTTGTGCACCTCTTATTTTCCCCATTTTCGGCATTACTTCATCATGCCCCGCCATTACATCATTATACAGGCTGTCTGCCGCATTCTTAGGAGCTTCTTTTTTAGGTCCGTGGCCATCATGGCCCTCTTGTGACTTTTCATTATTACAGGCAATTATCAATGCTAATACCAATACAGGAAGAATAATCCCTTTTATCATAATCGTTGGTTTTTTAGTGTTCACATTTTTCAGTTATCTCATGAAACAAGGTGTGAAGTTCCGTTAATTGTCCCTTTAAATCTGTATCGGATGCATTTTTCTTTACCAACTTATCTAATTTTTTAACGCCTTTTACCAGTTTGTTCAGGTTTTTTTGAATCGCCGCTTTATTATATCCCTGCGGTGCATCTGAGTTTTTCCATGCAATAGCTTTGGTAAGCATTTCACCACTTCGGGCTCTGATAGGTTCCAGTTTTCCTTCTTCCGCCGGATGAAAAGTTTTACTCATGACTTCGTGAAAAGCGTCCTTTTCATTCCATTTGGCCTTTTCCTGGGCCTGTACAGATTTTGCAAGGAACATTGTGGCAAATACAGAAACAAACAAAACAATTTTTTTCATATGCTGATTTTTTTAGACTGCAAAGGTAAAAGCAACCGGTCTCAGTATCTATGATAAAAATCATTCTTTACTGGTTTTTGCATTTCAGGTAATTTCGCTATTGTAACAATGATTGCTTTATGCTTAAACTGGAGAATTATATTACCGGCAAATGGATAACAGGTGATGGCGACGGTCAGCTATTGTATAATGCGGTGACGGGAGATCCTGTAGCTGCCGCAAGCACTAAAGGACTGGACTTTAAAAGTATTATTGAATACGGAAGATCTGTGGGTAATCCTGCTCTCCGGAAAATGACCTTTCACCAGCGGGGTAATATGCTGAAAGCACTGGCACTGCACTTGCGGAATCATCTCGAAAAATTTTATACTATCAGTTACCAGACTGGTGCCACCAAAGCGGACAGCTGGGTGGATATTGAAGGAGGTATCGGAAATCTCTTCGCTAATGCATCACTCCGCAGAAAATTTCCGGATGATGTTATTTGCACGGATGGTGAAAGTCATAACCTTAGCAAGAATAATACTTTCATCGGAACACATATTCTTGTTCCGAAAGAAGGTGTAGCCATACATATCAATGCATTTAATTTTCCTGTGTGGGGTATGCTGGAGAAAATTGCAGTTAATTTATTAGCAGGTGTTCCGGCTATTGTAAAACCCGCTACTGTTACATCTTACTTAACAGAAGCCGTGGTGAAAGAAATCATTTCTTCAAAAATATTACCTGAAGGGGCTTTGCAACTTGTATGCGGCAACGCAGGAGATTTATTGCACCATACCGGCTCACAGGATGTGGTAACTTTTACCGGCAGCGCTTCCACTGGTCAGATGCTTAAAAAAACAACAAGCATACTGGAAAATAATGTACCCTTTAACATGGAAGCAGACAGTTTGAACTGCATTGTTTTGGGAGAGGAAGTAACACCGGATAAACCTGAATGGGATATTTTTATTAAAGAAATAAGAAAGGAAATGACTTTAAAAGCCGGTCAGCGATGCACTGGTGTCAGGAGGATTTTTGTTCCTGAAAATAAAATGGAAGATGTATGGAAAGCCATCGCCTCCTCTTTATCACAGACTGTTATTGGTAACCCTCTTCATGAGAAAGTGAGAATGGGATCCCTGGCCGGAGAAAGCCAGCGGACCGAGGTAAAAGGGCAAATAGAAAAATTGCTGGCAAGCTGTCAAATTATTTATGGAAGCCTGGATAGTGTTGAAGTAGTTGATGCTGACGCCAAAAGAGGCGCCTTTATATCTCCTGTTTTATTGATGAATGACAAACCCCACTCCTCTAATGAACCGCATGAAGTCGAAGCTTTCGGACCGGTTAGTACTATCATGCCTTACAAAAACAGGGAGGATGCGATTGCATTGAGTAAACTGGGAAAAGGCAGTTTGGTCAGTACGATCGTTACTGCCGATTACAAAGAAGCCAGGCAATATGTGACGGGAGCAGCCTCACATCATGGCAGAATACTGGTATTGAATAATGAATGTGCCAAAGAAAGTACAGGTCATGGATCACCATTGCCATTATTAGTGCATGGTGGTCCCGGCAGGGCCGGCGGCGGAGAAGAAATGGGCGGAGTAAGAGGAGTGAAACATTATTTGCAGCGAACTGCAATACAGGGCTCTCCATCCATGATAACAGAAATTACCAATGTATATCAACCCAATGCAAAGGGCAAAGATCCCGGCAAACATCCTTTCAAAAAATATTTTGAAGAACTGCAGGTAGGCGACCAGATCATTACAGATAAAAGAGTTATCACTTCAGAGGATATTGATCGTTTTGCCGATTTGAGCGGAGATCATTTTTATGCGCATATCAAAACAACTGATTTTACCGGAACCATGTTTGAGCAGCAGGTGGCACATGGTTATTTTATCATGAGTATTGCTGCCGGGCTGTTTGTTGACAGCTATGAAAAGAACCCGGTTCTGTTAAACTATGGTATTGATGAATTACGTTTTACCAAGCCTGTTTACCCCGGTGCAGAAGTGTATATCCGCTTTACCTGCAAGGAAAAACTACCTAATGATAAACGGGTGATCGAAAAACCAGAAGATTTTAAAAGAGGTGATGATATTGATAAAGGTATTGTGAAATGGCTGGTAGAATTTTTAGATGAAACAAATGAAATAACAGGAGTGGCGACGATATTGACGATGGTGTCAAAAAAGTTACAATAACAGATTAAATGTATGGATTATGACAACCGCATATGTTAAAAGTGAATTTCATAAAGGCATTACAATAATTGAGTTCTTTCATCCGCAAAGCAATTCTTTACCGGGCAAGATATTAGAAGAACTTGCACAGTCAGTTCATGCTGCCGGTAATGATAATGAAACTAAACTCATCATTATTCGCAGTGCAGGAGAAAAAGCTTTTTGTGCCGGCGCTTCATTTGATGAACTGACAGCTATAAAGAATAAAGAAGAAGGGTTGCAATTTTTCAGTGGGTTTGCCCATGTGATTAATGCGATGAGGATATGTCCAAAACTAATCATCGGCCGAATTCATGGTAGATGTGTGGGCGGTGGTGTTGGTTTAGCTGCTGCTGTTGATTATGCGATAGCTACAGAAGCGGCAGAAGTAAAATTGAGTGAATTGGCTGTTGGCATCGGGCCATTTGTTGTAGGACCAGCTGTAGAGAGGAAGATCGGCACTTCTGCATATTCACAACTGGCTATTGATGCTACCCGCTGGCGCAGTGCCGAATGGGCAAGAAACAAAGGATTATTTGCCGAACTGTACTCTACAACAGAAGAAATGGATGAGGCTATAAACAGACTCGGCTATTTGCTTGTCAATTCAAGCCCAGAGGCAATGGCCGAAATGAAAAAAGTATTCTGGAAAGGAACAGAACATTGGGATAAATTGCTAGTTGAAAGAGCGGCTATCAGCGGAAAATTAGTACTGAGTGGGTTTACAAAAAATGCCATTGAAACTTTCAAGAAGAAATAGTGCAGCAATTCGATTCCTCCAATTTTCATCTCATCTGTGATAAGCTATCCCGGAAAGACAGGGAGCTTAAGGGAATAATAAAACAGTATGGTTATCCGCCTATGTGGACAAGGCCAGCTACTTTCCAAACATTAATTCTTACTATTCTTGAACAACAGGTTTCGTTGGCTTCTGCTTACGCTGCTTTTAAGAAATTAAAAGAAAGGATCGGGTACGTTACACCCTCTAAATTACTTGCACTAACAGATGAAGAAATGAGGGCCTGTTATTTTACCCGGCAAAAGACCGGCTATGCAAGAGGGTTGGCTGAAGCAGTACAATCAAAGAAGATTAACCTGAAGAAACTCTCCTTACTACCCGATGAAGAAGTAAGAAACGAATTGATAAAATTAAAAGGTATCGGCCACTGGACAGTGGATGTATACCTGATGCATGCCCTCCAACGAACCGATCTTTTTCCTTTAGGGGATATCGCTTTGGTTAATAGTTTGAAAGAGGTAAAAAAATTGCACCCGCATATTTCAAAAGAAGAAATGCTGGAAATAGCAGAATCCTGGCGGCCTTACCGGACTATTGCCAGTATGATTTTGTGGCATAGTTATATTAAGAAACGGGGTATCAAACTTCAGGGATGATTTTCAATTTTAGGTGATCAATGAGACATCCATTTAAAGAATCCTTTCAAATTCCCTGTGGCTGCAAATATTAAAAAAATAATTACAACAATAATTATTATTACAATAAACCCCATATTGTCACGGTCCTGTTTTCCTTGAGGAGTATCATTTTGATAGTTTCTTTCTGCCTCTTCTCTTAATTTTCTTCGACCATAAGCAGTATTAGGGTTATATGGTTTGCGTTGAGCCATTTTTTTAGATGTTCAATCCTCCGCAAACACTCAAGGTCTGTCCCGTTATATACGAACTCATATCACTGGCTAAAAACAAAGTAGCATTCGCAATATCTTCAGTAGAAGCAAATTTTCCCAATGGGATACCGGCTTTGTATTTATCAGCAGCTTCTCCTTCTTTTAAATAACTGGTCATATCTGTTTCTACAAAACCAGGAGCAATTGCATTACAACGGATATTACGGCTGCCCAGTTCTTTTGCTACAGATTTTGTAAACCCAATGATGCCTGCCTTAGAGGCCGCATAACTGCTCTGCCCTGCATTACCAATTTCGCCAATGATAGAACTCATATTGATGATAGAACCAGATTTTGCTTTCATCATTGGGCGAATAACTTGTTTGGTCATGTAAAACACACTGTTCAGGTTCACCTGGATTACATCATTCCATTGTTCCGGTGTCATGCGGAGCAGGAGATTATCTTTAGATATACCTGCATTGTTCACACATATATCAACGGTTCCAAATTCTTTCAGCACATCTGTTACAAACGCTTCACACTGGACAAAATCACCGGCATTACTTTTATATGCCTTGGCTTGAATGCCAAGACCAGTCAGCCTCGCTTCCAATGAGGCGGCCTTTTCTGCACTGCTGTCACTTACATAAGTAAAAGCTACATTAGCGCCATGCTCTGCAAATTTTAAAGCAATCCCTTCCCCTATTCCGCGGGCAGCACCGGTTACAATAGCAACTTTTCCTTCGAGTAATTTCATAATCCTGATTTTATTGTTTGACAAAAGAAAGAAAATTATAGCAAACTATATCTGTCATTATTTTTCCTTGTATATATAATAGATCACCCCATTTTTATCATCGCTTATAAAAAAAGAGCGGTCATCCCATTGTATCACATCGCAGGGACGGCCAAACCGTTTGTCCTCTGTTTTACCTTGAAGAAAACCAGTAATAATCTCCCGGTAAGTACCGTTGGGCATCATTTGTACCACAGCATTACCCCGCTGCCTCCATACACTGGTGCTGCCATGCAGCGCAGTAATAAATGAATTATTGAGTACGGGGTCTTTAAATCCCTTAAAATAATCAAACCCCAATGGTGCAGAATGAGCCTTAATACCCCACTTGCTGATGGGCGGCCGCTTTACCCATGCAGGATGGACAGAATCTTTAAAGTCAGGATCGGCAAGTACCTGTTTCTTGTACTGGTAATAATAAGGCCACCCGTAAAAGGCATTGCGTTCAATTTTCATCAATTGTTCTTCGGGTTTATCAGGCCCACGATTGTCTCTGCCCATATTCGTAGCCCATAATTCATTGTTGATCCACTTCAGGCCAACCGCATTGCGTAAGCCGCGGGCTATGATTTGCTTATCATTACCATCAAGCGGATTCATTTCAGTAATAGTAGCTCTTATTTCTTCCTTTTCTATACAGGCATCACAGCTACTGCCTACACTTACATATATTTTATTCTTATTAAAAGCAAAGCTTCGTGTAAGATGCCAGCCGCCATACTTGTAGCTTAATCCATAATCGGGAAAAGTAGCGATAATCTTTGCTGTCCCCGATGGTTTATTATCTCCATTATTGTAAGGATAATAACTTAACTGGTGTGTTTCTGCAATATAAATGAAGGACTGTGTGCCATTGCTGTAAAAACCGACCTGGTTGGGGTTGTGCAGATCTTTCATATAGGTAATAACATCTGTAAACTGCCTTGTTTTATTGTCCCAGCCATCCAGTATAAATATTTTACCTTTCGTATTGTCTGTCTTATCATACATATCAGTGACAAACAATCTTCCATCCGGGCTCTTGGCAAAGAATCGGGGGCGATACAATCCTTCTGCCGCAACGCTAATTTTGTACCCTGCGGGTATTTTAAGAGTAAAAGAAATATTTCCTTCTAATTGAATTTTCTGATCAATCAGCTTCAGTGACTGTTGTGAAAAAGAAAAAGTGCCGAAAAGTATATTCAGCAATAAAAAAGAATCTGTTTTTTGTACATAGATAAAGGCTTATCGGATAGAGAGAATTTCTTCCAGGTATGTTCTGTCATTGCTCAGGCGGGGAACCTTGTGCTGCCCACCCAGTTTTCCCTTGCTGCGTAACCATTCTGCAAATATTCCTTTGCGCAGAGAATGAACAACCGGTAGTCCCAATGCAATGTCTTTATGTCTTTTGGCCTCGTAATCACTGTTGATACTTTTTAGGGCCGTATCGAGTTCCTTAACAAATTGTTCAAGGCTGGCGGGTTCATTTTCAAATTCTATCAGCCACTCATGAGCACCGTTGGCATTGGTAGAAAAATAAACAGGGGCTGCAGTGTAATCATTTACCACTACTCCTGTTTTTTCTGATGCTATGGCGATTGCTTTATCGGTATTATCTACAATTACTTCTTCTCCAAACGCATTAATGTAATGTTTTAGCCGGCCAGATACTTTTACACGGTAGGGTTTCAATGAAGTAAACTGAACTGTATCACCAACAAGATATCTCCATAAGCCGCCATTAGTGCTTATGATAAGTGCATAATTTTTACCCATCTCCACATCCTGCAATCCTATTGTCTGTGGTTTTTTCTTCCCATACTCACTAACCGGCATGAACTCCATAAAAATACCATGGTCTGTAAACAACAACATCCCTTCTTGTCCGGGTACATCCTGCGCTGCAAAAAAACCTTCGCTTGCATTATACATCTCCAGGTAATTGATGTTCTTACCAATGAGTCTTTGGAACTGCTCTTTATAAGGAGTAAAGGAAACTCCGCCATGCATGTATAGTTCTAACGAAGGCCACACTTCACTTATGGTCTTTTTTCCTGTTATTTCAAGTATTCTTTTAAACAGGACCAGTGTCCAGGTGGGTACACCGGATATCGAAGTCACATTTTCCTTGATAGTATTTTCTGCCAGTTTTTCGATCTTGCTTTCCCATTCATCCATCAGCGCCACACTAAGATCAGGTGTACGAAGCCAGTGACCCCAGAATGGTGAATTCTGCAACAATACAGCACTCAGGTCTCCATATTGTGCATCATTATTCATAGGATTAATATTATGACTGCCGCCTAATACTAATCCTTTCCCGGTCAGTAATTCTGAATCCGGGTTGTACTGATAATATAAAGAAAGTACATCCTTTGAGGCTTTATAATGACCATCCTGCAAACTTTCTTCACTAATCGGAATAAATTTACTCTTATCACTGGTGGTACCACTGCTTTTTGCAAACCAATAGATGGGAGTGTTCCATAAGATATTTTGTTCCCCCTGCATGATCCGTTCGATATAAGGTT
This sequence comes from Chitinophagaceae bacterium, assembly GCA_016786885.1. GTDB lineage: Bacteria > Bacteroidota > Bacteroidia > Chitinophagales > Chitinophagaceae > JJ008. The sequence goes on from JAEUVO010000054.1 coordinate 21,446, forward strand.
TTATATCCTCATACTCATGAATGGGAATAGCTTCCTTGAATGCTTTCACATTAAAAAGCCCGGAGAAATTATACTTTCTTCCAAACTCTGTGTATTGGGCGGAAGTTACCAGGTCCTGCAGTACTTCCCGCTGAGCATCCAGGGGATTGTTTTTCCAGGCTTCGATTCGCCAGAGCCGCATACGGGCAAGTGATGATATGGCAGGACTAAGCAATTTCATTGTTGCTGGCAAAATAGATAATTTGAAGCAATGCCCCTAAAAAAATGAATCCGTCCTTTCAAAGTAAGTTTTAAAGCAGTTCGTAGGCAATTCTGATCTTATTGCGCAACTCTTCTTTTAACTGGTTGCCTGCGAAACAATGTGTCACGGCTTCCATATTACACTTTAAATAGTGTTCCTTATTCCAGTTAAATGTTTCCTCCAATATTGAATACTCACGGGATAAAGTGGTGGGAGTTACTGTTCTTGCATCAGTATTGATACTCATAGATACACCATGCCGGTAAATTTTATCTGCCGCATGCCGTTCGATGTTCTCATAAATATTCGTCTGGATATTACTGGTAGGGCAAACTTCCAGGTGTATGTTTTTATTTTTCAGAAAATCAAGCAGTTTTTCATCTTCTGCGCTCCTTACCCCATGCCCGATCCTGGAAGGATGAAAGTGCTGTACGGTTTCCCAAACACTTTCAGGCCCTTTGGCTTCACCCGCATGGGCTGTGCAGGGAATATTATTTTCCAAAGCATACTGAAAAGCCTGCACATGACTGTCAATGGGAAAGCCGGCTTCATCACCAGCAATGTCAAATGCCACTACATGAGTTCCTTTGAATTGTTTTACCAACTCAACTGTTTCCATGCTCTGTTCTTCGTAGTAATGCCTGAGTGTACATAAGATAATACCTGCCTGCACACCTGTATGCTGAATACCTTCTGCAACCGCATCATTTACAGCCTGCACTACTTCTGTGGGAGTAAGTCCTTTAGCTATGTGCAGTAATGGGGCAAACCTTATCTCTGCATAGATCACATTATCTGCTTTTAGCTGGTCAAAAAGATCTAATGTAACCAATTGCAATTGCTCTTTTGTCTGCATCAGCTCAAAGCCCTTCACAGCACGGGTAATATAATCAGCCAGGTCAGTACATTTAGGCGGAGCTACAAAAGATTGCTGATACTCTTCATAAGATACAGCAGGATTTAACTGCTGCACCACTTTGTGGCTAAGACTGCAGTCGAGGTGAAGATGCAATTCGATCTTTGGTAATTTCTGGTAATCCATAACACTGGTGAAAAGAATAACAAAATAAAAGGAAATAATCAGGAAAGTAAATCCGGCAGGATATCTTTTATTGTTTCCGCCTGGCGAAAATTTATATGATCAATGCTATGTTCCATTTTTTCATGTGCCCAGGTGGTATGATAAGGAATATGTACCGCATGGCCGCCTATGGCCAGCACCGGCATAATATCTGATTTGAGAGAATTACCGATCATTAAAAACTCCCCGGGATTAATATCAAGATGACGGATCAGTTTTTGGTAATCAGTTTCCTGTTTGTCACTCATGATCTCGATATGGTGGAAATAATGCTCAAGCCCGGACTTTTTTAATTTTCTCTCCTGGTCAAGCAGATCGCCTTTTGTAGCCACTACTAACCGGTATTTCTTCTTTAGCAGGTGCAGCGTCTCTTCCATTCCATCCAAAAGTTCAATAGGTTTTCCCAGCAAATCTTTGCCGTACTGAATTGCCTTTTCAATAATACCATGTGGAACCGTATTATTGGAAACCCGCATGGCGGTTTCGATCATGGAAAGCATAAATCCTTTTACTCCGTAACCGTATAAAGCAAGATTCTGCATTTCAGTTTTAAACAATTCCTGCGAAATGCTGTGGTGTGGCATGTAATCTTCCAGCAAGGAACAAAATTTCTCTTCGGCCTCCCTGAAATAAGGTTCATTCACCCACAAGGTGTCGTCTGCATCGAATGCTATTACTTTGATTGTCATTAAAGAGACGGTATAAAAAAAATTTAATCCTCTTTTTGTTTTTCTATTGAATTTATCGCTTCTTCATGCAGCCAATCCTTTCTTTTCAGTTCAAAATTCCTTCCAAGGTATAGTTTCCTTACCTGTTCGTCGGCTGCCAGTTCTTCAGCCGTACCATGTTTAAAAATTTTCCCTTCGATCAGCAGGTAAGCCCTGTCACAGATGGAAAGTGTTTCGGTAACGTTATGGTCGGTGATCAGAATACCTATGTTTTTATACTTCAGCTTAGCTACTATGGCTTGTATATCTTCCACCGCTATCGGGTCGATGCCAGCAAAAGGTTCATCCAATAAAATAAATTTGGGGTCTACGGAAAGAGCCCGGGCAATTTCTGTACGTCTTCTTTCTCCACCGCTCAATACATCTCCATTACTTTTACGAACATGCTGCAATCGAAACTCATTCAGCAGGGATTCCAACTTATCTTTTTGTTCCTGTTTGGAAAGTTTCGTCATCTCCAGGATAGCCGCAATATTATCTTCCACGCTCAGCTTACGAAAAACTGATGCTTCCTGCGGCAGGTAGCCAATCCCCATTTGTGCCCTTTTGTACATCGGCAGCGATGTAATATCCTGTTCATTCAAAAAAACTCTGCCTTCATCCGGTTTTACCAACCCTACTACCTGGTAAAATGAGGTCGTTTTACCTGCCCCATTCGGACCCAAAAGCCCTACGATCTCTCCTTGTTTTACATTAAATGAAACATGATTAACAACCGTTCGGCTGCCGTACTTCTTTACCAGGTCTTGTGTGCGGATGGTAATGGACATATGGCAAAAATAAGGCTTGGGGCCTGATTCAATTGTATTTTAAGATTTCATTACTATATGGCACAGCTATATTAGTTTTGCAACCTTATGAAAGTAACTGACCATATAGCCCGGGCTAAAAGTACCCTCATTTCATTTGAAGTTTTACCTCCTTTGAAAGGCAAGGGTATTGAAGCCTTATATAAACATCTTGACCCGCTGATGGAGTTTAATCCTTCTTTTATTAATGTCACTTATCACCGGAGTGAACATGTTTTCAAAAAAAGAGTGGATGGAAGTTTTGAAAAAGTAGTGGTGAGGAAAAGGCCGGGTACAGAAAGTATCTGTGCAGCTATCATGAACAAATACAATGTGGATACCGTACCCCATCTTATCTGTGGTGGTTTTAGTATCAATGAAACAGAAGATGCGCTTATCAATCTCCGCTACCTGGGAATTGATAATGTACTGGTATTACGGGGTGATGCGGCAAAAAACGAAACCGCCTTTGAGCCAGAACCCGGTGGCCATAAATATGCCAGCGACCTGCTCAAACAGGTGGTGAACCTGAATGCGGGTATTTACCTTGAGGATGAATTAAAAGGAACACATAAAACAGAATTTTGTGTAGGAGTGGCCGGCTACCCTGAAAAACATTTTGAAGCGCCAAACATGGAGACCGATCTGCAGTACCTGAAACAAAAAATCGATTTAGGGGCCGATTATATCATCACCCAGATGTTCTTTGATAATGCCAAATTCCATGCATTTGTAAAGGCCTGCCGTGATATTGGCATCACCGTTCCCATCATTCCCGGATTGAAACCTATCTACTCCAAAAAACAACTGACCGTTTTACCCAAGACCTTTCATATTGATCTGCCTACTGATCTTTCCAACGAGATACTTCGCTGCAAAACAGATGAGGAAGTGGAGAAAGTAGGTACAGAATGGCTGCTGATGCAATCAAAAGAACTGAAAAAGGCTGGTGTACCCGTGCTGCACTATTATACACTTGGCAGACCGCTGGTTGTGGCCAATGTGGTGAAGGAGTTATAACACTCATTTACTTTTTATTTGAACTATAAAAAAGGTTCTGCTGTTTGAGCAGAACCTTTTTAATAAGGAGTTCAAGTTTATTTAGATATCTCATTCAATACTTTCTGATCAATCACCACAGGATATTTTTTTCTCAATGCTTCATCCCATTGCTTTTCCAGTTCAACCTGGTAATCATTAATCACCAGCCCCTTTGCCTCGTTAAAACTGCGGGGTGAAGGTTGCGGATATGAGTTAACTATATAAGCAAAGGATGCTGTATTGTCAGTATTATTCATTACCGGGGTGGTCAGCATTCCCGCTTTAGGCACCATTTTATTCAAATTAGGTATCTGGCTCCATTCATACCGGGAAGAATCAGCCAATACTTTTTCTGAATACATCTCTACCACTTTTTTCCAGTCAGAGGGATTTGCTTTTATTTTTTCATACACCGTTTTGGCAATCGACTGGTCAGAGCAGAAGAAGATCACCACATCGGCGCTTTGCTTCCAGTTATACTCTTTTTTATTTTTGTTATATAAGGCCAGCAAAGCAACAGTATCAGCCTGTGCTTTATTCCACACTTCCTGCTGCATTATTTCGAAGAAGAGGTTACCATCTTTAAACTCTGCCATCTGGTAACGAAATTCATCATTAAAATCTTCCAGGTGTTTTTTATAGTATTCCGTCATGGCATACTGTATCCACTCTTCTCTTACCTGGCTATGCGGTTTAGCGCCGGTACCATCTTGCCTAAAACGGTACAGGGTAGCGTATTTTATCCATGCTGCCGCATCATATAGCTCATTCCCTATTGAAAATAGTGTGGTGGAAGAATTGACGGTTTTTCCAATTTCTCTCATTGGCCTGCGATCGAGCAAACTGTCCGTCATTGCCCACAGTGCATCATCATTATAAGGAAATATTTTTACTCCTGCCTTTTCCTTCACCTGGTTATAAACAAAATCTTTTGAAGCCCTCCAGCGAATATCAGCTCTTATCTTTTGCTGCAGTTCCTGTTTGAAATCTTTATTCTCTGCATCGGTAATTACCGGCTTTACGGCAACTCTTTTTACTATATGCCATCCATGAGAAGTTTGGAAGGGTTTACTGAAAGCTCCGTCTTTAGCTAAAGACCACAATACTTTTTCGAAACCCGGATCATATTGTCCCACGCCAATATCAGGCATCGTACCATTACTGGCTGCACTGATGTAATCATTACTGAATGTTTTTGCCAGGGTGCCGAAATCATCACCTGCCTGCAGTCTTTTGTATAGCGAATCCGCAAGACGAGCCAGTTGTTTTTTTGCCATATCATCAGCATCAGGTGGATAAGCCAGTAAGATTTGCTGAGCTCTCATTTTTCCAACCGCTTTTCTTTCACCAAGGTTTTTAAAAATATGGTACCCTATTTTAGAACGAATTGGCGCCGAGTACTTACCCGCTGCAGTTGTATAAATCGCATTTTCAAATTCATAAGGCAAAGTGAATACAGTAATATATCCTAACTCTCCGCTGTTGGTTTTGGCAGCAGGATCATCTGAAAACTGTTTTGCCAGTTGCAAAAAATCTTCTCCTTTCAATAGTTTTTGCAAGAGTTCATCCCTTTTCTTTTGTGCTGATGCTGTATCAACAAAGCCCGAAGCATTTTTAAAGGCAATGAAAATATGCGCCACCCGGATATCTTTCTGGCTGCGCAAAAAAGCTTCCTTCTCCAACCGGTTCATGATCTCGGGATCGGTCATATAGTTTTCTGCAATCTGAGCCCGCAGATTTTCCACTTCCATTTTTATATGCGCCAGCGTATCATATCTCCTGTCATAAGCTTCCTGCACTTTTAATTTTGATTTAATATACAAATCAAGATAATCGCTGACGGATTTTGCTTTGTTGGCGGTAACGGCACTATTGTTTTTATTATAAGCCCTTAGAAATTCTTTGGCATCGGCCGTATACTTACCGTAGGTAAATAATTTCTGGGCTGAAGTGGTGGTGATACTGCCGCAAAAGGCAGCAAGCAGGAAAAGGTTTTTTCTGTTCATACCGGATTTAGTTTAATACTCTTCTATTGTCCTTTCTTTTTTAACTGTATTATTTCATCAAGTTGCTGGTACGTCAGCTTCTTGGCTATGATCCTTTTGTCTTTGTCCAGCAAATATAAAGTAGGGAAAGATTGTACATCATACAATTGCGAATAGCCAGGAATACCATTGTCCGTCCGGGCCTTATCGGCCTCTTTGGAATAATAAACATGGCTCCAGTCCTGCAGTTTATTATCTGCAATAAAACCAAGCCAGTCCTTTTTGGTTCCATCAGTTTCTTTTGCTACTGCATATAATTTTAACCCGTCTGCCTTCCATTTGGCCTGGTAAAAAGAATCCAGTTTGGGTAACACTTCCTTACAATGCCCGCAGGTAGGATCCCAAAAAGCGACAATCGTATAGTTGGCCTGCAAGGCGTATAAAGAAACAGGAACCCCTTCCGGGTTAGGCAATTCAATATCAGAAGCAGGTGTGCCCAGAATATTCGCCATCAGGCTGTATGCCCTGTCTGTAATTGTCTTTTTGCCTGCATCATTCAGCCACGAATATGTTTTCTGCGAAAAATATTTCTCAAACAAATGAACGAAAACGGCATCCTCCCACATGTATTTCTGGTTCAGGTAGCGGTTCACAAATTTTATCAGTAAAAATTTGTTCATTTCCTCGTTGATACTGGCATAGCCAAGCATCCGGTCAATTTCTTTAATCACAGAATCAGGATTGGGTACCACAAGTTGGTTGAAATATTTATCAACTTTTTCTTCGAAGAATGGAGTATAAGCCAGCCTGCCATCCCAGAAATTGACACCATCCCAATAGTGCCCTTTGTAAAAGTTATAAGCAGCGAGTGAATCTTCCTTATTGGCGGGGTTCTTCAGCGCACCAGTCAGTTCCGGTTCCCTCATAGTGATCAGCAAAGTGCTAAGTAAGGAAGAAGGATTTTTTTTGATTATATCCTCCCGGTTGGCTGTAACAGCCTTGTCTTCTTTCGCCAGCTCATCTGTGATCTTTGTAGAATCTGCTTTATTACCTGCTGTTTTTAATTGCGCCTGCAATTCGCTGATCCTTTTACCTTTTACTGCCATGAATTGCTGGTAATTAATAAAAAGATCATTATCGGGTGAATTTTCAAACTGTGCCCCTTTTGACAAAGTAGCTGTATCTGCTTTAATGGTAAACTGTTGTTGCTTATCCACCAGTATCTCAAAAAAACCGGCTTTATTAGGATAGCCTACAAGGTAAATGCCTCCCGGTAGTTTTTTATTCCCTTTGAAGACTGCCTGGCTGTTGGCATCAAGTTTAGCTGAATCTATAATGGGATATGTTTTGCCAAAATAATGTCCGAGGTAGATGTATTGATTTTTAAATGGCTTAAATGTCACTTTAATCTCATAGCTGCCTTGAGCAGATGCGGCCAGGGATAGTCCAGAAAATGCTAAAAACAAAAATCGTTTCATAAGTCAGAATCCCGCTATGTGGTAGGCAGGGAACCCATAAAGTTATTTAAAAAGCTCCAGCCGCTGAAGCCAGCGACCGGAAAACTCCGATAAAGAGGATTTTGCAGGGTAAAGCGTTGCCTTATTTACAGGTTTAATTCAGACTATTCTTCTCCTTTAGCGGCTGCCTGCCGGTAGGCGGGGTTAATGGTATATTTGCGCCGTGAGAAAAAAGAAGAAAAACATCGTACTCGAAAAAATACGGGTGGAAGACTACGCTGCTGAAGGCAAAAGCCTGGCAAGAGTGGACGGCAAAGTGATCTTTATGGAAAACGTAGTACCCGGAGATGTGGTGGATGTCCGGCTGCTGAAAAATAAAAAAGATTGGGCGGAAGGAATCCCCCTTCAATTTCATTCCTATTCCAGTGAAAGAGTTACTCCTTTTTGTTCTCATTTTGGCGTATGCGGCGGTTGCCAATGGCAGATGCTGCCTTATGAGAAGCAGTTGCAGTATAAAAGTAAACAGGTAGCGGATGTATTGCAGAGAATTGGTAAAGTGTCTTTGCCTGAGATTCAGCCGATCCTGGGAGCGGCTGATACTAAATACTACCGTAATAAGATCGAATACACCTTCGGGAATAAACGGTTTTTACTGAAAGAAGAAATAGCGGATGAAACAATCAATGGACAGCAGGATGTAGCCGGTTTTCATGCCAAAGGTTTTTTTGATAAGGTAGTGGACATTGAACAATGCTATCTGCAGGCTGAGCCAACCAATGCTATACGACTTGCCGTTAAAGAATTTGCCAAAACCAATAACTGGTCTTTTTATGATATCCGCAATCATGTTGGTTTTTTGCGCACCATGCAAGTGCGGCTTTGTACCACCGGTGAATTAATGGTAAATATCGTGGTGGCAGAAAATGATGAAAAGAAGATCAACAAGCTGATGGATTATGTGATGCGGCAATTTCCTGCCATTACCACCTTGCTTTATACCGTCAATACAAAATGGAACGACAGTTTATACGATCTTGAACCTGTTACATGGCATGGCAAAGGATATGCAATTGAGAAACTGGAAGACTTTCAGTTCAAGATCGGCCCAAAATCATTTTTTCAAACCAATACCAAACAAGCTGAACAACTATATAAAGTCGCAAGGGATTTTGCTGACCTGACAGGCAATGAAACGGTATATGACCTGTACTGCGGCACCGGCAGCATTGGCATTTTCGTAAGCCAAAAAGCAAAAAAGATCATTGGCGTGGAGATGATCGAAGCAGCTATTGAAGATGCCAAAGAAAATGCAGCGTTGAACAGGCTGGGCACAACTTCTTTTTTTGCCGGTGATGTGATTGACATTTGTAATGATGAATTCTTTGCTGCACATGGCAGACCAGATGTGATTATTACCGACCCGCCAAGAGCCGGTATGCATGAAAAACTGGTAAGAAAGATCCTCGATATAGCCGCACCTGTTGTAGTATATGTGAGTTGTAACCCGGCCACACAGGCAAGGGACCTGAATTTACTGGATGAAAAATATGTGGTGACCAGAGTGCAGCCGGTTGATATGTTCCCACACACTCATCATATTGAGAATGTGGTACAGTTAAAACTACGATCATAAACCTTTGGTATGAAAAAAATATTTTCTTCATTTTTTGTGGTTATCGCTTTTAGTTGCATTGCTATTACTCAGGAAAAAGAAGTCCCTTCAGAATTAATACCCTTTATTCTCAAGGGCTATGAAGTGCTTGATTTTATCAAGGAAGACCTGAACAGCGATAAACTGACGGATTATATACTTATCCTGAGATCAAAAGGCGAAGACACACTCACTTTTGATAACCCCGACTGGGATGTGCCCCGGTCGCTGTTGCTGCTTATCCGGCAAACCAATGGCCAGCTGAAACTGGCTACAGAGAATACAAAAATCATCTATTGCCGTCATTGCGGCGGGGCCATGGGTGATCCCTACCAGGGAATGTCATTCAAAAACGGGGACTTACTATTTGATTTTTACGGAGGCAGCAGCTGGCGATGGGCAGAAACGATCAGTTTTCGCTATGATAAAATAAAAAAGAACTGGCTTTTACAAAATCATTTTATTTCAAGCTTCCAGGGAGGTGACCCTGATAATACGACCACTGAAACAACCATTGGCAGGGCTGAGACCGGAGAAATAAGCCTGCAGAATTATTCTCCGTATTACAACCAGGATTCCAGCAGTTGGAAAGTGAAGGTAACCAAAACATATTTTTACGAAAGCCCAGATCTGAAATCAAAACCAAAAAAAGCATATCTTATTAAAGGAGATATAATAAGATCTTCTAAAAAATTTACAAACTTCATTGACTGTTTTTTTACTAACAGCAAAGGACAAATAACCACTGGTTATATTTTAAAGAAAGATTTACTCTTGTTACCTGCCAGCAAGCCAAAAGCCGTACAATAAAACTTATTTTTGCCTAATGAGCAATTTTCGATTTACAAAAGTTGACCGCTTTCCCCCTATCGTTAAAAACCTGATTATTATTAATATCCTTGTATGGGTTGCGCAACTTATATATGATAAAGAACATGGGCTCCTTACCATGTGGCTAACCGGAAAAATTGCTTTGTTCCCGGTTAATGATCCCTCCTTCATGCCTTACCAGATCGCTACTCACATGTTTGCCCATTCTTCTTATTCGCCATTTGGACAAATTGTTTTTATACATATACTCTTTAACATGTTTGGCCTATATATGTTTGGCCGGATTCTGGAAAACGTATGGGGTGCCAAACGGTTTTTATTCTTTTATCTTGCCTGTGGGGTAGGATCTGCCGCAGCACACCTTACGATGCAGTATTTTATGGGAGGTCATGCTGCTGCAGTAGGTGCTTCCGGAGCCGTTATGGGGGTCTTTGTAGCCTTTGGATACCTTTTTCCCAATACAGAATTAATGATTATCCCGATCCCGATCCCAATAAAAGCAAAATGGTTAGTGCTGGTCTACATTGCTATCGATCTTTTTGGAGGGGTAGCCAATATCAGCGGCGATAATATTGCCCATTTTGCCCACCTGGGTGGTGCTATCACAGGTTTTTTAATTGTGCTTTTCTGGAACAAAACCAATCGCCGGTCGTTGTACTAAGAATAGCCTTTTGTATAACCAATTAAGTTATGTACTACTGGTTCCCTGCGCTTACATTTGCAAACTGACAAGGTGAGACATGTCGTATATCGAAAAACAATATCAACAAAGATTTTCACTGGGACAGAGTAATAATGCATTAACCCGGCTTATTGTTATCAATCTGGTTGTATTCATCACCCTGGCACTGATCAAAGTATTTTACTATTACCAATATAGGCAGGAAGCGCTGGTGAGTTCTCATTTCAATAATGAGGCACTGATATGGGCCATACTTCCATCCGATCTGAATAGCCTCGCCTCCCGGCCCTGGACCATTCTCACTGCTATGTTTACACATATAGGTGTATGGATGATACTGGCCAATATGCTCTGGCTCTGGACCTTTGGCTATATCATGCAGGACCTTACAGGCAATCGTAAAATAATACCTCTGTATATCTATGGCGGACTGGTTGGGGCTATTGCCTTTTTGATTGCCACGAACCTGCTGCCACATACAGTACAGGTGAATACTGTGTATTTCGGAGCATCGGCAAGTATTACTGCCATTGCCATAGCAACCACCATGGTTTCTCCGGGTTACCGGATCTTCCCTATGCTGAATGGCGGGTTTCCATTATGGATACTCACTGTACTTTATCTTGTTATTTCCATTGCAACAGTTCCGGCTTACCGTATTGAAGTTTACATACCCCAGGTGGCCGGTGCATTAATGGGTTTCCTGTTTATCTGGCTGATACGTCAGGGATATGACTGGAGTGAATGGATGAGTAACTTTTTTGATTGGGTAAATAACCTTTTTAACCCGGATAAACCCAAACGGGGGCAAAAGAGCATGAAGGATCAGTTGTTTTACAAAGCTGCTGCTGATCCTTACAAAAAAACGCCTAATGTTACCCAGAAGCGTATTGATGCTATCCTGGATAAGATAAACCAGCAAGGGTATAATTCTCTTACGAATGAAGAAAAAGAGTTACTGAAAAGGGCTAGTAAAGAGGAATTGTAAAAGAGAGGTCTTTATTGTTGTATCTTTTTGTCGATCGCCTCACAAATTGCATCGAATATTTGCCCTACTGTTCCTTCACCTCTTATAGACTTGAATTTTTTCGCTTTTTTATAATGCTCCGCCACAGGGGTTGTTTCGTTACTGTATACGGCAAATCTCTTCCTGATCACTTCTTCATTTGTATCATCGCTCCGGCCGGAAGTCTTGCCACGGTTAAGCAACCGCTTTACCAATTCTTCTTCTCCTACCTCCAGTGCCAGTACGGCGGCAATATTTGTCTTTTTTAACTCTAGTAATTTATCCAGTGCTATAGCCTGGGCCACAGTTCGGGGAAAGCCATCAAATAAAAAACCCCTGGCTTCTTTATGCTGTTCGAAATAAGAATCCACCATCCCGATAACAACTTCATCAGGTACCAATTGTCCTTTATCCATAAAACTCTTTGCCTCAATACCTAAGGGAGTTTTATCGGCTATTTCCTGTCTTAACAGATTACCTGTGGAAAGATGTTTTAACCCGTATTTATCAACCAGCTTATCAGACTGTGTTCCTTTTCCGCTTCCGGGAGGGCCAAATAGAATCAAATTAAACATAAGCAATTGTCATTCTTGGTGTACGGACAAATATAATGTACAGGGCTTAAAATATCTCTCCCGGGATTAACTTTCACCACAATTCATGTCTGCCATCAAAATGTTAACAAATGTCAGTTATGCTCCGGGTCAAAAACCAGCCCAACCTTGTTTCCGTAATTTTGTTAAACAGCTTATATGAAGCACTTTTCAAGAATATGCGTATTGTTTGCCTTAACAGGTTTACTTCAGCAATGCAGCTATTCTCAAAACAATAATTCAGCCACCAAAACGGCCAAAATGGATACCACCAAAAAGAATAACCCTGTTTATTCCACTACAGATACCTCAAAAGTGAACATGAGTGAAGAAGAGTGGAAAAAAGTATTGCCTGCAGAAGTGTTTTACATAGCCCGCCAAAAGGGTACGGAAAGACCCTGGACCAGTAAGTTTGAAAATTTCAAAGAAGTAGGTACTTATTATTGCGCTGCCTGCGGCAACGCCCTGTTTAAAAGCGATACAAAATTTGAAAGCGGTTGTGGCTGGCCCAGCTTCTATGAGCCGATAAGCAAAGGCAGCATTATTTATACCCCCGATCACACCCATGGAATGGAAAGAACGGAAGTGCAATGCGGCCGCTGTAAAGCCCACCTGGGGCATGTATTTGATGATGGCCCCCCGCCAACAGGCCTTCGGTACTGCATCAACGGGGTAATACTTGACTTTGCCAAAGCAAAGGATGCAGAGAAAAACTACAAGGAAAAACCACAGCAATAAGATGATTATGAAAACATTGATCCCGGCAATTAACCGCCGGGATTTTTTATTTTATAAAGCAAGTCCATATAAATAAATTTACTCTCGTAAAATCGTTATTTATGCAAGCGCTGAAAAGACTCCTGGTCTTATCCTTATTGGGTATTCTTAGTACTGAACTGCCAGCACAGATCAATCCCGCACAACAAATGCCTGTTGATCCGAAAGTTAAAATTGGCCGTCTGGCAAATGGCCTTACTTATTACATACGACAGAATAAAAAACCAGAACAACGAGTGGAGCTGCGCCTGGTAGTAAATACAGGTTCTGTACTGGAAGATGATGATCAGCAAGGCCTGGCCCATTTCATGGAGCACATGAATTTTAATGGCACCAAACGTTTTCCGAAGAACGAACTGGTAAGTTATCTGCAGAGTATTGGTGTTGAGTTTGGCGCTGACCTTAATGCCTATACAAGTTTTGATGAGACAGTTTATATGTTGCCCGTGCCTACTGATAAACCCGGGTTGGTGGAAAAAGGATTGCAGATCCTGGAAGACTGGGCACATAATGCCCTGCTTGATTCATTGGAAATAGAAAAAGAAAGAGGAGTGGTGATAGAGGAATGGAGGCTAAGCCGCGGCGCTGAAGAAAGAATGATGAAACAAACCCTGCCGGTACAATACCAGGGATCAAAATATGCCGAACGTTTACCTATTGGTAAAATCGAAATACTGCAAAGTTTTTCTCATGCTTCATTAAAACGTTTTTATACTGACTGGTACCGACCAGACTTGCAGGCCGTTGTTGTGGTTGGCGATATTGACGTAAATGATATGGAGCAAAAAATAAAGGAAATCTTTGGCGATATACCGGCACCTGCTTCACCGAGGAAAAGAGAAATATTTACAGTGCCCGATCATGCTGAAGTATTATCTGTTGTGGCCAAAGACAAAGAAACAGCCTTCCCATCTGTTGAAGTATTGTTCAAGAAAGAAAAACAACCTGAAGCCACTATTGGAGACTATGTACGGTATATGAACGGAATTTTATTCACCAGTATGCTGAACAGCCGCTTCAGGGAAGTAACATTAAAACCAAACCCGCCATTTGTGGGTGCAGGTTCTTATTATGGGGAAAGTTATGCCAGAACAAAAGATGCCTACCAGCTTTTTGCCAATACCAGTGATACAGGTATGAGCCGTAGTCTTTATGCATTAATGGAGGAAAACAGGCGGGTTTCCTTGTATGGTTTTACTGCTTCTGAATTTAATTTGCAGAAAAAACAAATTCAAAGCTATTATGACCGAATTTTTAATGAAAGAGAAAAGGAAGAATCTTATAAGTATGTTGATGAATATGTAGGCAATTTTCTGGTGAATGAACCCATTCCGGGAATTGAATGGGAATATGATTTTGTAAAACAATATTTATCCTCTGTAACACTACAGGATATAAACAAACTGGCCGCACAATGGACCACAAAAAACAATATGGTGGTTACCCTGAATGCCCCGGATAAACCTGGCATTAAAATCCCTTCAGCCGAAGAGGTTAAAAATGTTTTATCAGCCGCTGATGTGGCCACCATAGAACCATACAAGGAGAAAGTACTGGCAGCCAGCCTGCTTGATCCGGCAAAACTGAAGGCGGGGAAAGTAATCAGCAGCAAACAAGATGATGAGCTAGGTACTACTGTTCTGAAGCTGTCCAACGGTGCTACTGTTATATTAAAACCTACCAATTTTAAGAATGATGAAATAATATTCAGGGCTTTCAGTAAAGGTGGCCATTCCCTGGTAAAAGATGCCGACTATTATTCCGCTATTAATGCTGCCCCGATTGTTTCTCAAAGTGGTGTAGGTGATTTTTCTGCTATTGATCTGGGCAATATGCTAAAAGGAAAAAATACGGGATTATCTCCCACTATTGCCGCTAACAGCGAAGGAATGAGTGGTAACACTATCCCTAAAGAAACCGAAACGTTGTTACAACTGATACACCTTTACTTTACTGCACCAAGAAAAGATGCCGCCGCTTTTGAATCATTTAAAACAAGACAAAAACAACTTTATGCAAATGTGGCTGCAAATCCACAGATCTATTTCAGCGCCGAATTTCAAAAGATCATGACACAAAACCATCCCCGTGGTGGCGCATTACCCAAGCCGGAAGATTTTGACAAGATCAGCCTCGACAGAAGCATACAGATATATAAAGAGCGGTTTACAAATGCCGGTGACTTTACATTCCTTTTCACAGGTTCCTTTAATGAAGAAACGATCAAACCGCTATTGGAGAAATATATTGGAAGCCTGCCAGGCATTGCTAAAAAAGAAACTTTCAGGGATCTTGGTATCAGACCTCCAAAAACCAAAGTAAATAAAGTAATCACTAAAGGAGCCGATCCAAAAAGTGTGGTTAATATTGTCTTTACAGGGCCTGCAGTTTATAGCACAAATGATGCTTATGCTTTGCGGAGCCTGGGAGAACTGATGGATATTAAACTGGTGGAGCAGTTACGGGAAGAAAAGGGTGGTGTATACGGAGTGAGTGCTTCCGGTGGAATAAACAGGATACCTTATGGCAATTATGTTTTTAATATCACATTCCCCTGTGCTCCTGAAAATGCAGATACTTTAACTGATGCTGCCATCAAAGAATTGAAAAAAATCATTACTTCCGGTGTAAGCACCGAAGACCTTGATAAAATAAAAGAACAACAGAAAAGAAAACTGGAAGTAGACATAAAACAGAACAGTTTCTGGTCAAACAATTTGTTCGACGCTTACTTTTATGGCAGCAATCCTTCTGAAATACTTAATAAGCAGAAAATGATCGATAGCCTGAGTTCAAAAATGATCCAGGATGCGGCTAAGAAGTATATTAACCTGAACAGTTATATCAGGGCAACCCTAAAACCTGATATCAAACAAGAGGAAAAACCATTAAAGGCTTTTTAGAGATAATAACTGATGAAATCACTGCGTCTTTTTTTCTTTTTCCTGTTAGCACTCTTGGTTGTAACAGCAGTATTATCATTGATACTACCTGTATCACAGAAAATTGAGAAAACAATTACCATTGATGCACCGGCTACCATGGTATATGAACACCTGGCCAGACTAGAAAATTTTAATAAGTGGTCTGTCTGGAATCAACAGGATTCTACGGTAAAACATACATTATCCGGAGCTGACGGAACTGTAGGAGCTGTAAGCAACTGGACAGGTTCTCCTGAAATTTCTGGTGATGGGAAGATGGAAATTACATTACTGGAACCCGGCAAGAAAGTGGGCCACCATATTACTTTTATCAAGCCACAAAAAAGAAAAGCTGATGCATTCTTTACACTAAATGAGATCAATGGCGTTACTTCTGTTACCTGGAATTTTGAATTGGCTACCCCAAGACCGTGGAATATTTTTAATTTGTTCTACAGTATGGACAAACAAATGGGAAGTGATTTTGAAAATGGATTAAAGGCTTTAAAGGCAACTATCGAAAAAACATCTGTTGTTACAAAATCAGAGGCAAAATATGCTGTTACTCCAATGAATTTTCCCGCCACCAGTTATGCAAGCATCCGCCAACTTGTAAAGTGGGCTGATATCTCCTCCTTTTATTCACAACATATTTCCATTTTGTACAGCGACTCAGTAAAACAAAACCTTAAACCTGGTGGTCCGGCAGGATTATTTTTTGAATGGGATGAAAAAAATCAGCAGACCGATATGGCCGCAGCAATACCGGTAAGTGCCGGAGCAACATTTGCAAACAATATTATACGCATTGAGAATATTCCTGCTTCAAAAGCTGTTTATGTCAATTACTATGGCGCTTATAATAAATCTGAAGCTGCTTATAAAAGCATAGATAAATATCTTGCTGACAATAAGCTAAAACAAAAAAGTCCTGTAATTGAACAATATATTACAGACCCGGTGATGGAAAAAGACACCGCCCGCTGGTTGACAAAAATTATTGTACTTGTTGAATAGCATAGCCAGCTTACTGGTTTCATCTCCGTCATTTCCGTTACTTTTGCCGCAAAGGAACGAGTTATGAAATTGTCGCATCTTTCCGAAACACTGATTGGTTCTGAAATAGTAAAACTGGGGGGTGAAATAAGAGAAAAAATCCGCCAGGGTGAACGCATCTATAATTTCACAATTGGTGATTTTGATCCCTCTATCTTTCCTATACCTAAAGAACTGGAAGATGCTATAGTTGAAGCCTACAGGAAACATTTTACTAATTACCCGGCTGCAGAAGGCAACCTTGACCTCAGAGAGGCTATCCACACTTTTACCAAAGATGAAGAAGGGCTGGACTACAGTATTAATGAAATATTAGTAGCCTCCGGCGGACGGCCGTTGATCTATACTGTTTTCAGGGCATTATGTGACAAGGGAGATAAAATTATTTATGCAGTTCCATCCTGGAATAATAATCATTATACACATTTTGTAGGAGGTGAACATATTGTTATTGAGGCTAAAGCTGAAAATAATTTCATGCCGACAGCCTCAGCTATCCGTCCGTATATAAAAGAGGCAGTATTGATATCGCTTTGTTCCCCGCAAAACCCCACCGGGACCACTTTCAGGAAAGAAGAACTGGAAGATATTTGTGACATGGTAGTCGAAGAAAATAAAAGAAGGGGTGATGGCGAAAAGAAATTGTATGTGATGTATGATCAGATGTATTGGCATCTTACGTACGGAGAGATAAAACACTATAATCCGGTTTCCCTTCGTCCGGCCATGAGAGAGTACACAATTTTTATTGATGCTATAAGCAAGGTCTTTGCGGCAACAGGAGTTCGTGTTGGCTGGGGTATGGGGCCGGCAACTGTTATCAGTAAAATGAAAGCCATTCTCACACATATTGGCGCCTGGGCTCCCATGGCAGAACAAAAGGCAGTAGCTTATTACCTGGCCAACCGGGATGGTATAAAAAAATATCTCACAAATTTTAAAAGTGAAATTGAAGAGAGGTTACACCGGATTTACAATGGATTCTCCTTATTGAAAACAGAAGGTTATTCTGTAGATGCTATTGCTCCGGAGGCAGCCATCTATCTCACAATTAAAATCGACCTCGTAGGAAAGAAAACAGCAGAAGGAAGATCATTAGAAAATCAAAGTGATGTGACTGCATATGTTTTAAATGCTGCAGGATTGGCTGTTGTTCCATTCTATGCATTTGGTGCAGACAGAAGTTCATCCTGGTATCGGCTTAGCGTTGGCACCTGTAAAAAAGATGAAATAGAAGAGATGATCGGGAAACTGCGGGAAGCACTGCTTAAATTATCATAATAAAAAAGAGAGCTTTTGCTCTCTTTTTTATTATGCCTGTAAATTAGTTCTTGTTGATAAAAAACCGGAAGGGTCTTAACCTGAGATGATTGGCTTCCTTCAGCATCTTTTTCCTGCTTGAAGTGATACTGTTTCGGTCTACCAATTCATTTGCGTTACAAAATCTTTCAACCGTATCGGTAACAGATAGTATCTCATTCAGGTATGCTACTTCCTGCTCAATAGCCTGTTCACTCATGAACTCATCTTTAAAAAGCAGTAAAATGTTTCGGCCCAGGTTCTTCATTTTGGTAAAGAAGTAGTTTAATATCCTGACATTCCTTTAGTACTTGGACAGCCACAACCTTTTCCGCCTTTACCGGAGCCGGAATAATAATTACGGTTGCAGGCAGCCAGAAGTACCATTATTAACGCTGCAACCAGTATTTTGTTGATTGTCTTCATATTTGTAAGTTCTAAATTAAAACTATTTTACAAACAAATTAGTATCCTGTTGAGCGAAAAAGACGTAAAAATTAACCTAAATCAGCCTGTTTCGTACAAAAAACAGGAGAAACCCCGCATTTTGGTGGCTCCGCTTGATTGGGGACTGGGCCATGCTGCCCGCTGCATACCCATCATCCGGGAACTGCTGACACAGAAATGCGAGGTAATAACAGGAGGCAGCGGATCATCCAGGATGATCCTGCAAAGTGAATTTCCTGCTTTACTGCATTTGGAAGCTCCTTCTTTTGTTGTCAGGTATAGCAAATCCAAATGGATGTTCCCGTTAAAAATGATGAAACAGTTTCCCCTTCTTAAGAAACAATCAGGAATGGAAACTAATTGGCTCAATGAAGTCGTGGAGCAATATTCCATTGATGCTGTAATATCTGATAACCGGTTTGGTATGCATCACGGTAAAATTCCCTGCATATTCATCAGCCATCAGCTTGGGCTAAAGTCAGGATTAGGAAAATTTATTGACCGGTTCATACAGCGAAAACAATATACTATACTCAATAAATACGCTGCCTGTTGGATACCTGACTATGAAACAGGGGTTTCCCTCGCCGGAGAATTATCACATCCTTCAAAAAAACCACAGTTGCCTCTTTATTACCTAGGAGCATTATCACGATTTGAAAGAAAGAAACTACCAGAGAAAAAGAATCATGTACTGGTTATTTTATCAGGACCCGAGCCGCAAAGAACTATACTGGAAAAAATGATCTCTGCAGGGATTCACAAATTTGAGGGAACAGTAACGATTATAAGAGGTCTCCCTGATTCATCGGAGCAGATTCCTTCAACCGGTTCTGTGCAGTACTTTAATCATTTACCTGCAGAAAAACTGAATGAGCAGATAATAGCTGCCGAATATATTATCAGCCGCAGTGGCTATAGCACTCTTATGGACGTAATACCCCTGCAAAAGAAAAGTATCCTTATTCCTACCCCCGGACAGCCTGAGCAGGAATACCTTGGAGACTACTACATGAAACAACATATGGCACTCTGTATAAAACAAAAACATTTTTCATTTACCAAAGCTATACGGGAAGCCACCAATTTTTCTTACCAGATACCAATTCTGCCCGTAAACGATAAGCTTAGTGAGGTAATCCGGAAATTCGTTGCAGCAATACACTAAACATTCCATTTATATTTGCAGCTTCTTTCAAATTATTGATTTCTGAATACGAATAACAAAGCTCATATCGCTGTTTTACTAACCAACTTGTTCTTCGCTGCCAACCTGAGTATGGTAAAACATATCTCGCCGACAGTAGTAGGGCCATATGGATTAAACGTACTTCGTGTTGGTATCAGCTTGTTGCTATTTTGGATGGTTTGGATTTTTGGGGAAACTACAGCAGGGATTCAGCGAAAAGACCTTTCCAGGTTTTTCCTTTGTGGATTAACAGGTGTTGCTATTAACCAGATGCTTTTCATAAAAGGGCTGACGATGACTTCCACTATTCATGCATCATTACTTATGCTGTGCACTCCTTTACTGATTACTGTTTTTGCTTTCTGGATACTAAAAGAAAAGATCACTTTTCTTAAATCGCTGGGCCTTGCACTTGGTATTGGCGGGGCTGCCTTACTGATAATGTCAAAAGAAAAAAACGGTACTGCTTCTTTATCTGGTGATATGCTTATCGTATTGAATGCAATGGCTTATACTATCTATTTCATTCTGGTAAAACCTTTAATGCAGAAATACCCGCCACTGCATGTAATAAGATGGGTATTTACTTTCGGTTTCCTGATGATCGTACCATTTGGCTGGATACAGTTCACCGAAGTGCAATGGATACAATTTAACTTGTCACATTTTATTTCACTTTTTACTATCGTCATTTGTGGTACTTTTTTGGCTTATTCCTTTAATATTTTTGGAATAAAACACCTCGGAGCAGGCGTTACTGGTTCATATATTTACACACAGCCGGTGTTTGCAGCCGTCATTGCAGCTCTTTTCTTAAAAGAACATTTTAATTGGGAAAAAGTACTCGCAGGGTTAATGATTTTCAGCGGAGTGTTTTTAGTAAGTCGTAAAGCCCCACCTGTTATTGAGGAGTAAAAGCCTTACTGGCTTGATTTAGGGTAATCAAAAAACCAAAAATCTTTCTTCGCCGTTTTGAATTCCTTCCAGTCATTGCAGTGAATTTTTATGGCAAAAACACCACAGGTTGGGATATTATCAATTCTTGCATCTGTCAACAAATTGGCAAAATCAGTAATACCATTATTGTGAGAAAAAATGGCAATATTGCTCAAGGAGTCATCAACGTTTTCAATAACTGAAAAGAAAAGTTCTGCTGAAGGAAGATAAAGTTCATCCTTAAAAAATATATTCCCTTTTTTGATACCAAGTTCTTCAGCAAACACTTTAGCTGTTTTTGCAGCCCTTTTTGCCGGACTTGCAATTATTGCATCAACCACAACACTTTTGTTCTTTAACCTTTTGGCCATTACTGGCGCATCTTTTTTACCCCTCTCATTCAAAGGCCTGTCAAAATCATCAAGACCTGCCTGCCCCCAATCGCTCTTGGCATGACGAACAAGTATCAATGTTTTCATTCAATGAAATTTATTATGAAAGATACAATATGAATGCATTCTCCTGCTAATAACCCCTGACGTTCTTTCCTTCCATATAATTCATAAAAGCCTTGTTCACCACTTTGTTTCCGCCCGGAGTAGGGTAATTGCCTGTAAAATACCAGTCGCCTAAATTGCCAGGGCAAGCTTTATGCAGGTCTTCGATGCTCTGGAAGATTACATATACCGGAGTATCAAGCCCTGAGGGTGTTATTAATTCAGCAATTTTACCGGAAATCTCTTCCGCGGTGAATTGCTTGTATAGTTGTTTTACAACATTCTCCGTATGAAGCTGGTTATTTCGCTGAAGATCCTTGCATTTATCAAGCAGGCTGGTCAATAATTCTGTTTTACCTCTTTCCTTTATCAGTTCAACCGCAGCATTAAAGGCAATAAAGTCTCCCATTTTGCTCATATCAATGCCGTAGCAATCCGGATAACGGATCTGGGGCGATGAAGAGACCACAACTATTCTTTTTGGCTTCAATCTTCCCAACATCCGGATAATGCTTTCTTTAAGCGTTGTTCCTCTTACAATAGAGTCATCGATCACTACCAGTGTATCCTGCCCTGGGCGGACGGTTCCGTAGGTAATATCATAGACGTGTTGAACCATTTCATTGCGGCTTACATCTTCCGTAATAAAGGTTCTCATCTTCACGTCTTTTATTGCAATCTTTTCTATGCGTATCTTACGGGTTATCATTTCCGTAAGTTTTTCTGCATCGAAATTATTTCCCCAGCTTAGTATGCGTTCAATTTTTACTTTGTTGAGGTAGTCTTCCATCCCTTTCAGCATCCCGTAAAATGCTGTTTCTGCTGTATTGGGAATAAAAGAAAAAATTGTATTCTTAAGATCATGATCAATGATGTTCAGCACCTGTTCGCTCAGGTTGTATCCCAACGCATTCCTTTCTCTGTAAATTTTCTCATCACTGCCTCTGGAAAAATAGATTCTTTCAAAGCTGCAGGCTTTCCTTTCTTTAGGCTCAAGTATCTGGGCTACTTCAATTTCTCCGTCCTCAGTCACTATCAATGCCTGCCCCGGCATTAATTCCTGTACTTCATTTTCGCCAACGTTAAATGTAGTTCTGATAGCAGCCCTTTCAGAAGCAGCCACTACTACTTCATCATTAATATAGTAATAGGAGGGCCTGATTCCATGTGCATCACGAAAAACAAAACCGATGCCATTACCTGTAACCCCGCCTACATGAAAACCGCCATCAAGAAGTGGAAGTGCTTTTTTCAACACTTTTTTGATATCCATTTTCTGGGGCGAGGCTTCATCTTCCTTGCAAAGAAAAGTATGCATGAGTTCTATCATGGCAGCAAGATCGCTGAACCGGACAGTATGGTGTGGCTCTTTCCCTACCAGTGTGAATAGTTCATCCGAGTTAACAATATTAAAATTTCCTGCCAGGGCAAGGTTGCGTGCAGGAATTGTATCTCTGTTTATAAAGGGGTGGCAGTACTCCAGTTTATTTTTTCCTTGTGTTCCATAGCGAAGATGACCTAATAACAATTCACCCAGGAAAGCTACATGCCCTTTCATCAACCCAGGGTGGCTTTTTATATCAGGATGATATTTTTCCAGTTCTTCAATTTCTTTTCCTACCTGTTGAAAAATATCGGCTATGGCTTGCGGAGCATTACTGCGTATCCGATTCATGAAGGGGTAACCAGGTTCCACATTAAGTTTGACAGTTGCCACACCTGCCCCATCCTGTCCACGATTGTGTTGCTTTTCCATAAGCAGGTACAGCTTGTTAAGACCCCACAGTACCGTACCATACTGTTGCTGGTAATATGAAAAAGATTTTCTTAACCGGATGAATGCCAGTCCGCATTCGTGTTTGATCGGGTCGCTCATGGAAGGCGCAAAGGTAGGCGTTAAATACGAACTATCCTGCTAATTAATAAGGTTGATTATCCCGTAACTGGGGAATAATTACTGAGAGGGAGCACCCGGAACCAGGCGCAGAGGTTATTTCAACTTTTCCATTAAAAAGAGCTGCTCTAGTATTGATATTACTAAAACCAAGGCCTCCATTTTTCCTTGTATCGGGGTCAAACCCTTTGCCATTATCCTTAATATTGAGCATAATATATTCAGCATCAGACTGGAGTTTTATCTGGATAGTCGTCGCCCCGGCATGCCGGATAATATTGCTTACCTGTTCCTGTATGATACGGAAAAGCATCAGCCTGAGGTTGACGGGAAGGTTATCTTCATTAAAGTAACGATACTGGAATTCTATATTAAATGTATGTGCCCTTTTTAGAGCATCGCAAAGATCCTGAACAGATTCTACCAGCCCCAGGTCCCCAAGAGTTGGTGGAACCAGCGACTGCGACATCTGTCTTATCTCATTTATGATAGTGGCAAGGTTTTTATGAGAAAGACTGATCATCTCCCGCACTTCGCCAGTAGCTTTTTCCTTTGCTACTTCCAGGTATAGCCTGGTGGTATTAAGGTGTTGATTAATATTATCATGCAATTCTTTTCCTATCTCCCTTCTTTCCTTTTCCTGGCCGTCAATTGTAGCCTGTGTCACCTGTTTTTGCTTTTGAATTTCCTGTTCAATTAATTCCTGGGAGAGTCTTTTTTGTTCGGTAATATCAGTAAAAGAACAAATGACATTAATAATACTTCCATCTCCATCCAGCACCGGTTCTGCATTTACCAACAGCCAAACTCTGTCATTGGTAACAGGTCTGTAAATTCCCATTACCACATCCAGCACAGGTTTCTTTGTCCTAAAAGCTACTGGAACAGGATGAGTATCTACCGGGAAATCCTGTCCATCCTCATGTATAACATTCCACTTTGGGTCCCGGGGTGTTATACCAAGCAATTGATCCTCTGTTAAACCAAGCAGATCGAGAGCTGCCTGATTGGTCACTACCATTTTCTCATTTTCATCCTGTAGCAGTACTCCCATCTTCAGATTATGTATCAGATTCCTGAATCTTCTTTCACTTTCTCTTAGCTTATCTTCAATTTTCTTTCTTTTAGAGTCATTTGTGAAATAAATAACCATCGCATTAAAAGTAGGGTTATCCAGCAGATTGTGGCCCCTTACCGTACACCAGACCCACTCTCCGTTTGCGTGGAGAAGACGAAGAGAAATGTAATTCAGTACAGATTCGTTTTTAGACTCCATTGCAAAAGCTTCCAGCGCCGATTTAATATCTTCCGGAAAAACAAATTCGAAAATACTGTGTCCCAAAAGATCAGCAGGTTCATACCCTGATATCTTATCAATAGACGGACTGCAATATTTTATATTACCCTTTGTATCTGTCATTACTATACCATCCAACGAATGGGTGATCATATTACGGTAAAACAATTCACTTTCCTGTAGTTTTGCCTGCGCTTCTTTTCTCTCCGTTATGTCTCTTCCCACTCCCAGTAAACCAATTTTGTTTCCCATATCATCATACAATAATGATACGGTATGCAACAAATATTTCCGTTCTCCATCTCTTCCAACAAAAGACACTTCTCCTTTCCATATGCCATTCGAAAAGACAATTTCAGCCACCTGGTCATGTGTATATGGTGTATAATCTGTATCCAGCACCAGCCTGAATGGTTTGCCAACAGCCTCTTGCTCTGTAATCCCGGTCAGCTTTTCAATAATGTGATTCCAGGAAGTTACAACCCTGTCCAGATCAGTTGTTACAATCACATCTGTAACATTATTGAGGATAGTTGCCTGGCTACGGAACATTTTCTCACTTTCGATAAGAGCTTCTTCTGTTCTTTTGCGCATTGTATCATCATAAAAATTGATCACAATCCCTTTAATATAAGGATTGGCCAAGAGATTATGCCCTCTTATCATACACCACATCCAGCCAGTCTCTTTGCTTAGTAATCTTACAGAGATGAATTTTTTTCTTCCTGAAATATTATTGATTTCATCCCAAAATGCAGAAATAGCCTGCTGACGATCATCCGGATGGGCATAATCAAAAGTATTTTTACCAAGAACCTCTTCGGTTGTATAACCCAGTATTGATGTGATGGAAGGTGATGCAAAAGTTATCACTCCTTCTATATTGGCGATCAGTATTCCATCTAGAGAGTTGGAAAACAGATTCCGGTAAAATAATTCGCTGGTTTTTAATTGTTGTTCTGCCTGGCGTTGTTCCGTAATATCCTGTTGTGTGCCCCAAACTCTTCTAACCATACCATTTTCAACAATACCTGTCATCTGGTTCAGAAAGTGTTTGATTTTACCATTACGATCAAATTCTCTTGTTTCTACGGTGGTAGTTTGAAATCCATTTCTTATAAATTCTTTCAAATTCTCCACTCTTTCCGGGTCAGAAAAATCCATGAGTTGATCCAACGAGGTACCAATTATTTCATCTGCCTTATCAAACCCGTACATCCGGGCCAGGTTATCATTACACTCTACCAGCCACGAATTCCTTT
The DNA here is from genome assembly GCA_016786885.1 of Chitinophagaceae bacterium. GTDB lineage: Bacteria > Bacteroidota > Bacteroidia > Chitinophagales > Chitinophagaceae > JJ008. Next base: position 47,108 of record JAEUVO010000054.1, read on the forward strand.
TCCAATACTCAACGATTTTTTCAGGTGGATCTGTTATGATCACCGGTTCTGAAGACTCAAACAGCCAAAGCCCTTCTGCACTTTTTTCGAAGGCCTTATATCTTTCTGAAAGTTTCCCGCTAACACTTCCGGATTCTTGTACATTGATATCGCCGTGAAAATTTTGTATTCCTATGGCTTGTACCAGTTTGGCATTACCAGATTCGTCAGCAAAAGCAGCAACTTCCCAGGCAATCTCACAATAATTATTGTCTGATAGAATAAGCTTCAGCACTACTTTTATTAACTGCCCTGGACTTTGAACACATTGCTTAAAAACTGTATCAATCTTTTTTGCCTCTTCCTCCTGAAAAATCTTACTGACAGGCTGGCCAGGAAAATCAGGTGAGATATGATCAAAATCTTTCTGAAATAACGGGTTTACAAAAGTGAGGTTCCCTTTCAGATCAATAAGCAAGTAATAAAATTGCCCCGATTGCCGGAAATAATCCGTCAGGCTTTTTGTATTGGATACTGAAGTAAACATTATTACATCAAATGACTTTTTTGTACGGCAATCATTCAGGTAAAAATAGTTATATTAATAATTTGTTATAATAGTTTATTTACTATCATTTTGAAATTCTCCGATCTATATAAGAGAAAAGCCGTTACAAGAGTAACGGCTTCCATTAAATATATTCTGTCATACTTAGAATGCTTTTGTATCTGTAGCAAACTTTTGCATTTGTGGACACTCTTCCGCTGTTGCCGGATCTATCATTACGTAATAGGAGGGAAGCTTGTTCTTTAGCCATTTTTCCATAGTCTTGCTTTTCTTCTCTTCCAGGGCAAAGTTGGAAATCTTACTGTAATCATCCTGCATATTCATCCGGTGCGGTTGTGAACGGGATTTAAGGTAAACAACCCGTACTCCTTTTTTGCCCTGCTCACTCTCAAAGGCAGTAGGTTGTGAATAATCGCCTACTTTCATTTTACCTAACATTGCTACCATATCTTTATCCAGCATATCGATCGTTACAAATGTTGATCCTTCCCTGTCAGTAATGCACGGACCTGTATATTTTGCTGCCTCATCATCGCTATACTTAGAAGCAGCCTCATTAAAACCTATGATTCCCGCTATTATCTTTGAGCGAACCGTATCCAGTTTTCTTCTTGCCTGCCCGATCTCTTCTTCTGTAACAGGAGGTATGCGGAGAATATGACGCACAATCGCATCATCACCATTACGTTGTACCATCTGAATAATATGGAATCCAAATTTTGATTTGACAGGTGAAGATATTTCACCTTCCTTCAACCGGAAAGCAGTCGACATAAATACAGGGTCCCATGTCTTTTCAGTTCTGTTTATCTGGTACTGGCCACCCCTATCGCGGCTCCCGGGATCTTCAGAAACCTTTTTAGCTAATTGCTCAAAAGTAGTAACCTTCATCTCAATCTGCTTCTTATAGTTATTCATTTCTCCCACTATATACTGTTCGAGTTCTCTTGATGGTTTGGGATAAATAATAATCTGGCATATTTCCAGTTCAGATTCATAGAAAGGCAAACTGTCTTTTGGTATTTTATCAAAGTAAGCTTTTACTTCTATCGGCGTAATTCTGACGTTGTCAACGATCTTACGTTGCATCGCTTGCGCCAGTTTCTGTTCCTTTACAGATTCTCTTGCATCATCCTTAATCTGGTAGATGGTTTTACCTGCAATCTCTTCCAGTGCTTCCTGGCTTCCTAACTGGTTAATATAGGTTCTGATACGATTGTCCAGATCAGCTTCTACCTCTTCATCAGTAACCGGAAGAGAATCCTTCATAGCCTGTAGCATCAGTACTTTTGAAATGATTGCCTGTTCCATCAATAAACATTCACCATTCTCCGGAACAGTGCCTCCCTGGCGGGCAATATCGGCCAATGAGTTTTTAATATCTGAATACAGGATGATCCTGTCACCGACTATACCGGCAATTTTATCTGCAATCACTTTTTTGGGCTGACCCTGAGCCGATGTAATAATCGCCAGAGTTAAAAAACAGGCAGTTAAGATTTTCTTTGTAATAAGCATAAGTTCAAAAGTACTTTGCCGGGTATAACATATATATTATAAGGCAGGTATTTAACAAAAGTTTGATACGGACCTCAGGTTTTCAGCTGTTAAAGATGAATTATCAGGCTACTTTGAAGCCCAGAAAACTAAAGAGTTCTCTTAACTTCTTCAATCTCGTAAGCTTCCACCACATCACCTACTTTGATATCGCTGAAATTTTTAATGGTTAAGCCGCACTCCATACCCGAAACCACTTCTTTGGCATCATCTTTAAAACGCTTCAACGAAGCCAGTTCGGCGTTGGCGCCTTCTCCAGTTGGATATATAACGATACCATCACGGATAAGACGTATTTTAGAATCCCTTTTGATCTTTCCATCCAGTACAAAACATCCTGCTACGGTAGCTTTATCAAATTTAAATACTTCCCTGATCTCCACATTAGCAATAATCCTCTCCTGTACTTTAGGCTCAAGCATACCTTCCATCGCACTTTTCACTTCTTCTATAGCATTATAGATGATTGAATACATCTTTATTTCGATCCCTGCATTGTCAGCTAATCTCGATGCCTGAAGTGAAGGACGTACGTTAAAGGCAATAACGATTGCATCTGAAGCTTCTGCGAGCACTATATCACTTTCGTTGATCTGACCAACTCCTTTATGGATTACACTTACCAGGATCTCCTGCGTAGATAATTTTTGTAATGAGTCACTCAATGCTTCTACTGAACCGTCCACATCACCCTTGATGATTACTTTCAGTTCTTTAAAGCTTCCTAATGCAAGGCGGCGACCAATTTCATCCAGTGTGATATGTTTCTTGGTGCGAATACCCTGTTCCCTCAATATCTGTGCACGGCGATAAGCGATTTCTTTTGCTTCAGCCTCGTCTTCATATACTTTAAATTTCTCACCGGCCTGTGGAGCACCATTTAACCCTAATATTACTGCCGGAGCAGAAGGTCCGGCTTTATCTTCTCTTTTATTCCTTTCATTAAACATAGCTTTCACACGACCAAAATACTGACCGCTCACAATCAAATCTCCGGGTTTCAATGTTCCGTTTTCAACAAGAAGGGTTGCTACATATCCACGGCCCTTATCCAATGAAGCTTCGATGATAGTTCCTGTAGCCTCTCTCTCGGGATTTGCTTTTAGGTCTAGCAATTCTGCTTCCAGTAAGATTTTCTCTAATAGCTTATCAATATTTAATCCTTTCTTGGCAGCAATTTCCTGATTTTGATATTTACCACCCCATTCTTCCACTAATAAATTCATTTGCGAAAGCTGCTCGTAAATTTTTTGCGGATTAGCCCCGTCTTTATCAATCTTGTTGATGGCAAAAATCATGGGTACACCAGCAGCTTGTGCATGGCTGATAGCCTCACGGGTTTGTGGCATCACCGCATCATCTGCTGCAATTACAATTACAGCTATATCAGTAACTTTAGCACCCCTTGCCCTCATCGCAGTAAATGCTTCGTGGCCCGGTGTATCTAAGAAAGTAATTTCTTTTCCATTGGGCAATTCTACCTGGTAAGCGCCAATGTGCTGTGTAATACCACCGGCCTCTCCTGCTACCACATTAGCACTTCTGATATGGTCAAGTAATGATGTTTTACCATGATCTACGTGACCCATTATAGTAACTATCGGAGAGCGGGGCTTGAGATTCTCTTCATCATCTTCCTCAATCTCTTCCTCCATTTCCATCTGCTTCTCCATATCGATAAACTCCACATCAAATCCAAACTCACTGGCCACCAGTTCTATTACTTCCGCATCCAAACGCTGATTAATAGACACCATTATACCAAGACTCATACACTTGCTGATAACTTCAGCAAAACTTACATCCATCAGGTTGGCCAGCTCGCTAACACTTATAAATTCTGTAACCTGTAGTTTATTATCTTCTGCCGCTTCACCCATGGCATCAGCCATTTCTTGTCTTTTTTCCCGGCGCAACTTAGCCTTAAGGCTTTTGCCTTTCCCTCCACCTCCTGATAATTTAGCTTGTGTTTCCTGTATTTTTTTCTGAATCTCTTTCTCGTCGATCAATTTTTCTTCACGACGGCCACCGCCAGCCGCACCTCTTCCACGATTGAAATTACCGCCGCCGCCAGCACCTCCTCTTCCACGATTGAAATTGCCACCGCCACCCCCGGGCCTTTTATCTTCTTCTTTGTTGATAAAAATTTCCCGTTTGTTGTCCTTTTTCTCAATCGGAATACGTTTTCTTTTCTTCTTCTCGTCTTTTACAGGTCTTGTATCATTATCAACAGGTAACTCAATTTTACCTAATATCTTAGGACCTGTCAGTTTTTCAACTTCTATATTTTCAATAACCGTTTGCTGCTCTTCAGCTACCGGCTCTTCCTTTATTACAACTTCTTCAACTGGCTTTTCTACCGCCTCAACTTCTTCTTTTTTCTTTTTCCCTTTGCCCTTTGCAGGTTTTTCTTCCTCAACAGGCTTTACTTCCTCTTTCTTTGCCTTTACTCCTTTTTTCGGGCGGGTAGATGAATCTATTGCAGAGAGATCAATTTTCTTAACAACTTTTGGCCCTTCAATTTCAGGAGCTTCCACCTTTACAACCTCTTCTTCTTTCTTTTCCTCCTCTTTAACCGGCTTAACAGGTTTCTCTTCTGTGGGCTTAGCCTCTTCTTCCTTTTTGGGTGTTTTAGCAACTGGCTTTTCTTCTTTCTTGAAACTTATTTCCTCATCTTCTTTCTTCTTCTTTGCTTCCCCTTGTGCTCCTTTAGGTAATTCGAGCTGGTCGCTTTTCATTTTAGCAGCCTTATCTCCCTGGAACTCCTGCTGCAAAGCACGGTACATCTCCTCGCTCAACTTTGAGGTAGGTTTCAGTTCATCTTTGGGAAAACCTTTCCCTAACAGGAAATCTATAATTGTATCCTGTCCAACGTTAAACTCTTTAGCCGCAGCTAATAATCTTGGAAGTTTTAATTCTGCCATTCAGGTTTTTTAGTTAAATGGTGATTGGTTAACTGGTTAATCGGGATTGATCCTGTATACACTTAATTAACTCAATTGACCTAATACCCTTCTGTTATTCTTTTTCAAACTCTTCTTTCAAAATCTTTCTCAGATCGTCAATAGTTTCTTTTTCAAGGTCTGTTCTCCTTTCTAATTCCTCAGGAGTAAGATCCAATACACTTCTAGCCGTATCACAACCAACTCTCTTTAGTTCATCAATGATCCATGTTTCAATTTCATCGCTGAATTCCTCCAGGTCAATATCAAACTCTTCAGTCTCACCTTCGTTATCACGGTATACATCAAGTTCATATCCCGTCAATTCTGAAGCCAGTTTAATATTTACACCCCGGCGGCCAATGGCCAATGAAACCTGATCAGGCTTAAGGTAAACATTTGCATGTTTATTCTCGTTATCCAGCTCCATACTGGTTATTTTGGCAGGGGTCAATGAACGCTGTATCAGCAACTGGATATTGCTGGTCCAGTTAATCACATCTATGTTCTCATTTTTTAGTTCCCGAACGATACCATGAATACGGCTACCTTTCATACCCACACAAGCACCAACCGGATCGATACGGTCATCATACGACTCCACTGCTACTTTAGCCCTTTCTCCCGGATCCCGAACAATCTTCTTTATTACAATCAGGCCATCAAAGATCTCGGGTACTTCAATTTCCAGCAATTTCGCCAGAAAGTCTGGTGAAGTTCGTGAAAGAATGATAACAGGGTTATTATTCTTCATATCCACTTTTTTCACTACTGCACGGGTATTTTCTCCTTTTTTGAAATAATCCTGTGGTATCTGTTCACTTTTAGGCAAAATCAGTTCATTTCCTTCTTCATCCAGCAGCAAGATCTCTTTCTTCCAAACCTGGTATACTTCGGCACTAATGATCTCACCAATTCTGTCACCATATTTCTTGGCCAGTACATTCTTCTTCAAATCACTGATACGGCTCGCCAAGGTTTGTTTAGCAGCAAGGATTGCCCGGCGGCCAAAATCAAGCAGGTCAATCTCCTCATACAGCTCTTCACCCACTTCAAAGTCAGGCTCAATTTTTACTGCATCTTTATATGCAACCTGTGCCAGCGGGTCTTCCACCTGCCCGTCTTCCACAATCATACGACGGCGGATAATCTCAAGGTCACCTTTTTCGGCGTTTACAATCACATCAAAGTTCTCATCACTGCCATACTTTTTACGCAATAAGGTTTTAAAAACATCTTCCACCACTTTCATCATGGTAGGGCGGTCAATATTTTCCGCATCTTTAAAATCCTGGAATGCGTCGATCAGGTTAATACTTGACATAGCTCAAAATTTTGTAATCCTGGTTGATTAAAATTTAATTTGAATTTTTGTTGTTTTTATATCATCAAAAGAAATAGCATGCTTTACTATTTCCATTTTTTTCCCTTTTCCTTTTGACTCCTCCAGTTCAATACCAGCATCAGATACACTTAAAAGTTTCCCTTCTTTCTTAGTTCCATCCTTTGCAAGAACCTCAACAAACCGGCCAATATTTTTAAGATACTGCCGGTGAAGTTTTAGCGGCTCATCGAGGCCGGGAGAGGATAACTCAAGAGAAAAATCTCCCCCAGGAAACATTGCCTCTTCCTCCAGTTGTTTGTACAGCTTCCTGTTAAATTGAACAAGCTTCTCAACACTAACCCCATGATTTCCATCAATATATATCTTAATATTGTTAGTAGGCTTGATCTTAATCTCCACTAAAAACAAATCCGGCTCAGCGCTTATCAGGGCCGTCACTTTCTCCTCTATTGACTGTATTTGTGGCTCGATGTTCATGGGGTATAAAAGAAGAAGGGAACGGCCTCGTTCCCTTCTATCATCTTTTTCCGATGCAAATGTAAGGGAAATAAGCATTATAAGCCAAATTGTATTACTGAAAACAGAAGGTTAATAATTCGGTAAACAACGGCAAATTACCGGCTACGAAAAAAAGCCTCATCTTATCTTTACACTGCAATGAAATACATTTTATTCGCCTTACTGGCTTATATCTTATATCAGTTCATTTTTAAACTGGTAATTCCGGTTTATCTCGCCAGCAGAAAGATAAAAAGGGGATTCAGGGAAATGCAAAGCCGCATGGAGGAACAAATGCAGCAGCAAGGTTATTCACCTCAGCCTTCAACTACAGAGCCCCCTAAAAAAACAAAGGCCGGAGATTATATTGAGTTTGAAGAAATAAAGTAATTATTTCTTTTGCTTAAACAGCCAGGATAATAATTCCGGTTCGGCAAAGGCAGGATCCCAACTATTATGATTAGCATCAGGATACAATGTAAACTTGACTGCCGCTTTTACTGCTTTTAAAGCATCAACCATTTTTTCTGATAATTCAGGTGGCACCACATCGTCTTTACCGCCATGAAAAACCCACCATTTGGTTTTTTTCATCACTGATGCCGTTGAGGGTTCAGCTCCTCCGCAAATGGGGAAGGCAGCTGCAAATAATTTTGGATTTCGCCGCACAATCTCAAAAGTTCCCATTCCACCCATTGAAAGACCTCCTGCATAAACCTGTCTCTTATTTACCGGGTAGTCTTTTATAATTGAGTATAATAATTCTTGTGCCATCTTCATAGCCAGAGTTGGTTCTCCTTCAGCTTTAAAGCCGAATATTCTCTTTCCATTTTCCATTTTGAAATCAACATTGCTCCAAAAACTGTTTTGAGGGCATTGAGGGAAAACAATGATAGCCGGATAATCCTTCCTCACTTCCTCTCTAAGAAAAAGTTTTGCTCCATGCACCAATTGCTTTTCATTATCATTTCCTCTTTCTCCCGCACCGTGCATAAAAAACACCAATGGATATTTTTTAGAAGCATTATAATTCTCAGGCAACAATAAGCGATACGGCAGTGTATCATTACCGATAATAAATTGCTTTTTTTGAAAAAGATTCAGATCCTGAGCAGTTGTCATAACTGACAAACTGATTGATACGACTATACCAATAAACTTTTTCATAATACTTATTTAGATAATTGAAAATTGGTTTCTTTCACATCAGCACTGCTGCCACCGATGAACAATTTAAACTCACCCGGTTCATAAATATATTGCAACTTATCATTGTAAAAACGAAGATCATCAATTCCGATAGTAAACCGGATTTCTTTCGCTTCCCCTTTTTTCAGCATTATCTTCTGAAACCCTTTCAGTTCTTTTACAGGTCTTACTACCGACCCGGTTATATCCCTGATGTATAACTGCACCACTTCTTCTCCATCATACTCACCTGCATTACGAACAGTAACGATCGCATCCATTTTTTCTCCTGGTTTGAATTGTTTCTTACTCAGCCTGATCTCACTGTATTCAAATTTTGAATAACCGAGTCCAAAACCAAACGGATATTTGGGATGAATAGAAAGATCAATATAAGCAGAACGGTAAAAACGGTCACTGTCACTGGTAGCCGGGCGACCTGTGTTATAATAATTATAATAGATCGGAATTTGTCCTTCCGTTCTTGGAAAACTCATGGGTAATTTCCCCGACGGATTATAATCTCCAAACAAAACATCCGCCATGGCATTGCCGGCTTCGGTTCCCAGCCACCATGTATATATTATGGCCGGAACATGATCGGCGGTCCAGTTGAAGATCAGCGGACGGCCCGCACTGATCATCACTACAACAGGTTTACCAGTCGCCATTACTGCTTTGATCAGCTCTTCCTGTACACCGGGCAACTGAATACTGCTCCTGCTCTTGGCTTCCCCGCTCATGTCCCTCGCTTCTCCCACACTGATGATAACAAAATCTGCTTCATTAGCTACCGCCACTGCTTCAGCAAAACCCGTTCTCACAGTATCATTAATGTTACAGCCTTTGGCATATAATAATTTTGTATCAGCGTTTATCTTTTTCTGTACTCCTTCCCAGAGAGAAGAAACTCTTGCAGTATCGTCCGGCCAGTCATAACTCCAGAAACCATTATTATCGGATTTTGCTTTTGCAAAAGGGCCGATGAGTGCAATTTTTTTTGTTTGTTTATTTATCGGAAGCAATTGTTGTTCATTCTTTAAAAGCACTATACTTTTCCTTGCCATATCCCTGGCCACTTTTATATTTTCCTCATTATTCCATTGGGCTTTCTCTCTTTCTTCATTGCAGTATTTGAATGGATCATCAAATAATCCCATTTCAAATTTCTTTTTCAAGATGCGGCGAACTGCATCATCAATCACACTCATTTTCACTTTTCCTTCCTTTGCCAGTGTACCCAGGTGTTTGATATAACTACGACTTTCCATATCCATATCACTCCCTGCATTGGCGGCCTGCATGGCTGCTTCATAATTATCTTTTGAAAAACCATGGTTGATCATTTCTCCCACACTGCCCCAGTCGCTCACCACAAAGCCTTTGAATTTCCAATCTCGTTTTAAGAGTTCTCTTTGCAAATATTTATTACCTGTGGCCGGAATACCATTCAGGTCATTAAATGAATTCATGAATGTGGCAGCACCTGCATCAGCCGCCGCTTTAAATGGCGGCAGGTATATTTCATGCAGCATACGCAAACTCATATCCACTGAATTATAATCCCTGCCACCTACCGCAGCACCATAGGCTGCAAAATGTTTGGCGCAAGCCATTACCGCATCGGTATTACCCAATCCTTTTCCCTGGAAACCTTTTACTCTTGCCTCAGCGATCAATGAGCCAAGATATGGATCCTCTCCCGCACCTTCCATCACTCTTCCCCACCTAGGGTCACGGGCAATATCAACCATCGGGGCAAAAGTCCAATGCACACCTACAGCGGCCGCTTCAGTTGCTGCTATCCTTGCTGATAGTTCAATGGCAGGAATATCCCAGCTAGCTGCTTCACCAAGGGGAATAGGAAAAATGGTCCGGTAACCATGTATCACATCCTGCCCGAATAATAATGGGATTCTTAATCTTGATTGCATAGCCAGCTGCTGTAACTCTTTTGTTCTTGTTACGCCGGTTACATTCAGCATGGATCCTACTTTCCCTTCTTTTATCTGTGACAATAAATTGCCATCATTCGTCAATGGTCCGGTAGCCGCCCAAGGGCCATTATACTGGTTCATCTGGCCCACTTTTTCTTCCAGTGTCATCAGCTTTAAAACAGAATCTACTTTTTGATCAATAGTTTTTTTCTGTGAGAAGGCAACAACAGCTAGTAATGACAACGCAGTACAAAGTGTTATTTTTTTAAGCAGCGCATTTTTCATCACTTACATAATTTAATATTCGTATAAAAATCAGGGTTTTAGTTTTCCTCCGTAAATAACGACTTCATTCAGCACCACATCTGCGATCTTATTGGGATTGAGTAACCTGAACTGTAGCTGATGCCTGGCAGCAGGTAAATCATATTTCCAGAAAATTTCATTCCGTCTTGACAAATAATTGAACGGCATAGCCAAAGTATCTTTCTTTCCATCCAGGCTCACTTCAATATTGAACACAATATCTGTGATTTTTTCCCAGGAGTTACTGCAATACCCGGTAATAACTATACCGGTTCCTTCAAATATATAGCTCAACGTATCAGCTAATGGTTTGCCGATCCTGTTTCGTTCTTTCGGTGCCAGTCCCCCAAAAGATTCTTCCATTTTTACCGGCCTGGGTGTTTGATAAATGATTGTAATACTGGTATCTTTTACTGAGCCGCCATTCTTTCCAATAATAGTAGTTGCATGTTTATTACCGATCGTATATACATTATTTAGCGAGATATTGGTGTATTTAAACGGCATATTTTCTACTTCGTATAAATTCTTTTTCCATTGTTCGGGGATGTTTTTGTAACCAATTACGGTTCCAAGAATACCAGCGGCTGAAGATGGATTGCAATCCGAGTCCTGTCCACAGCGGGTAGCGATATTCATTGTTTTTTCAAAATCACCATTACCATATAGCAATCCTATAATGACATAGGCTGCATTTACTTTTGCATCAATATTAAACGGACTCATCACACCATCGGGGCAACCAGTATCTTCCGTCCATTTCTTTTGCACTTCAAACCAGGTAGCTTTCCAGTCATCGGGATATTGCTTGTACCAACGGATCACATCATTCATACATTGATAGAACTGGCTTTCTGCCGGAATTGATTTCAACCCTTCATTTACAATAAAATTGATATCCGCAGAAACAAAGGCCAGGCTGTACATGGAAGCAATATATACACCACCATACCAACCGTCTCCATAATTCATGATATGGCCGATTTTATCGCAAATAGCTGCCGCTGTATTGGGCATACCCGGTGACATCAGCCCTGCAAAATCGGCTTCTATCTGAAAGTCTATACAATCTGCATGCGGGTTATTTAACCAATGGCCGGATTGTGGCGGCATGATGCCTTGTAAAATATTATACCGCCCCGATTGATTGGCATGCCATAATGGATAAGGTGCTTTTGCATAGGCCATGGCAAAAGAATCCACCGGTGCATCCAACCCGGCTTTTTCAAACACATCCACAAAAGTGAGGTCCATATAAATATCATCATACAATCCGGGAGAAGTTTCATACCAGTGTTTGATATAACCATCTGGCCAGGCAATTTTTTGATAGTCTTGTATCATGGTACCCAGATATTTGAATTCAGTAGGTCCACCATAGGTAACACCAATGGTTTGGCCCGCCCAGCCTCCTTTAATCTTATCCTGCAAAACTGTTTTACTGATTGCAACAGATTGTTTATCCTGTAATCTGCCTTCTTTTTTATCTTCACATGCTGCTAAAAGAGAAACAGCAACAAGAAAGTCAATAATGATCTTTTTCATGTTGTAATATTTATGGCAAGCCTTTTATATAAACTAAATATAACTTCCTATTTCCTGGTTTTCTCCAGCAACAGCTCCGGTTCATTGGTAGTAATAAAATCAAAACCGTCTTTTAATAACCAATCCATTGTTTCAGCATCGTTCACCGTCCAGGCATTTAAAATAATTTTGTATTTTTTTGCCTCCTCTATCCAACCTGGATTCTTTTTGAACACTGAGAAATGATAATCAGCACCGGCGATTCCGTCTGCTTTTAATTGTTCCGGCGATTTTTCTCCATTCAGGTACTGTGTTGATGCTTTGGGGTCGACTTCAATCACTTTCTTCAATATGTCGTAATCAAAACTGATGTACACGGTCATTGGAGTTGCTTCCAATTCCTTCACCAGTTCAACTGATCTTTCTGCGATGCGTTTTCCTCTTTCCTTACCCAGGCCGGAAGGTTTAATCTCCAGTACCAGCCTTGTTAATTTATTGTCAGCAATACCAGCCAGCAGGTATTCCCGGAGTGTTGGCAATTTTTCACCGTTTGATAATTTGTATTGGCTCAATTCCGCATAGGTTGTTTTCTCAATTTCCAGTTTATTAAAATGCGGGTCGTGGTTAATGATCAGTGAATCATCTGCTGTCATCCGCACATCAAATTCAGAGCCTGTACATTTAAGGCGGATTGCTTCTTTCAGCGAAGCAATGGAATTTTCGGGAAAGCCATTTTTTTTAAAAGCACCACGATGGGCAACAACAGGGTTAGAAGCAAATTTCGTACTCCTGTTACTTTTTCTTGTAGTTGTACAGGAAATCAACATACCTATACTCACACATATAAAAATCATACTTACTTTCCTGAAACTCATTACTTCGATTTTACATTCAATTTAATCAGAAACCCTCCGCCAGGAGCCATTTTTAAATCATATACTGTTGATGTATTGACCGGGCTTTCGTTCATAATATAATCGCTGCCATAATTATGTGCATTGACCCCGTCTTTACAAACCGTGAGATTGTAGCTTCCTTCTGCCAGGAAATCAAGTGACAATTGAATATCCCGCGCCTCATTATTATTCAATCCTGCTACAAACCAGTCATTCCCTTTTCTTCTTGCCGTAACAATATACTCACCAATTTTTCCCTGTAAAATCCTTGTTTCATCCCATACAGTTGGAATGCTTCCCAATAATTCCATGAAAGCCGGTTCCTGCCATCCCTGGCTGATATTACCACTGAATATTTGTAATGGGCTGTCATATACCACAAACATAGCCAGTTGCTGACATCGGGTACCAATACTCATCGGGTTTTTACCAATAGGCCTGAACTGGTCTTTTTGCGCATTTAGTAAAAGACCGGGTTCATAATCCAACGGGCCGGCCAGCATCCGGGTATAAGCAATGGCTACATTATGTTCAGGTGTGGCCAGTTCACTCCAGATATTCCATTCTGCACCCAATACTCCTTCCTGTGTGATGGCATTCGGCCATGTACGGTTAAATCCTTTAGGCGGGTAAGCTCCATGAAACATCACTGCAATATTATGATCGGCACAGGCTTTCGCAATCCGGTGATAGAAATTAACCATCGGCTGATCATCCCGATCCATAAAATCTGTCATGATAGAAGCAATACCCCATTTATTAAACTGCTTTAATGCACTGTCCAATTGTTTATCCAAGGTGGAGCAAAGCGTCCACAACATCAGCCGGATATTGTTTTTATTTGCATACGCTACCAATTCCTCCATATTTATATCCGGATTGATCTTAAAAAGATCTTTCACCTCACTCCAGCCGGCATCCAGCATTACCTGGTCGAAACCGAAGCGTTTGGCAAAATCAATATAATATTTATAAGTAGCGGTATTGATCCCGGCTTTGAATGGAATATTAAAAAGATTTATTCCGGTTATCCACTCATCCGTCCCCTTACCATATTTTATCCAGGAAGGATCGGTAATCTTTGATTTATCACCTAGTAACCAGAGCAGGTCATTATCAGGCAGATCAATATCATTTTTTGCAACCAGTACAGCACGCCACGGTAACACTTTATACTCATTTGCTTTAGCAATATAATTCTCTCTTTCTTCTACTACATATTGCGGAAATTCCCCTTCCATCAATTTTTCTTTAGCAGGATATGGCGCAAAAACTCCCCTCAGGCCTGAGTTTGTTTTTTGCAAAAACATACCGGGATAATCATACAGGTTGGCATCCGATATGGCAAGATGAAAGCCATTGGGATGTGAAACAGTGACGGGTGAATAAGTAAGCATGGTATCTGCGATCTCATGTAATACCTGCTTTTTATAGATCGCTTCAAAGCTTGTATGAAACCTGTCTACGTTCTGTCGTTTATCCATATTGGCAAACCAAACCACTGCAGTCCTATCGAATTCAAAAACAACATTCTCATTTTTTACGACCGCTGAATCCCTGCCATCAAAACCAATACGATAAGCCATTCCCTCATCATACATTCTGAACTGAATATCAAAAAGACTTCTCCTGAAAAGAAGATGAAGCTGGTTGAATTTTTCAACGATCGTTTTTCTGCGATAAGGAACAGGAACAGTGATCTTTTCATTTTTTGAACTAACCGATAAATCGGACAACTCCAGTTCATCCGAAATCTTTCGGATGCCTTTAAAAAACCCTGTCTTCACGTCTGTCCACAGATCAATTGAAGGAGAACTTACAAGTAGTTTATCGTCGCCATATAAAGACCATGAAATTTTTTTTTCCAATTGTATCTCTAACCGCAGCGATGAATCAGGCGAATACAATAAAAAAGACCGCTGCGAAAACAGGTTTACTGAGAACAGCAGGTTAAGTACTATTATCAATAATTGCTTCATCAGCGGTCTTTTAAAAAATCTGTTTTATTTTATCCAGTTTACTTTACCCTTTTTCACATCTCTTGAATTGCCGCCGATCATGATCTCAAAATCACCGGCTTCCCAATCAAATTTCAGATCGTAGTTATAGAATTTCAGGTCTTCCGGAGTGATGCTGAAAGAAACCGTTTTGCTTTCCCCGGCTTTCAGCTCAATCTTCTGGAAGCCTTTCAGTTCTTTCACCGGTCTTGTTACCGAGCCCACCACATCACGGATATATAATTGCACTACCTCCTTCCCATCATATTTACCAGTGTTGGTAACGGTGACTGAAGCAGTGAGTGTTTGTTTTCCTTTCAGGGAAGCGCTGCTAAGTTTAATATCACTGTAAGCAAAAGAAGTATAGCTCAATCCAAAACCAAAAGGATAAACAGGATCATTGCTTACATCCAGGTAGTTAGAACGGAATTTTGAAAACCACTTTCCTTCTTCCAATGGCCGGCCGGTATTTTTATGATTGTAAAAAATAGGCACTTGTCCTACATTCTGAGGAAATGTTGTGCTCAATTTTCCGGAAGGATTTACATTACCGAATAATACGTCTGCAATAGCATAGCCTGCTTCGCTGCCACCGAACCATACATTTAAAATAGCGGGTACATTATCACTTTCCCATTTCAAAGCCAGCGGACGGCCGGTGAATAACACCAATACTACCGGTTTACCCGTTTTTAATAAAGCTTTCAGCAAGTCTTGCTGAATGGTTGGAATTTCAATATTAGACCGGCTGGATGATTCGCCACTCATTTCAGCTGATTCGCCCAGGGCAGCTACTACTACGTCGGCCTCATTGGCGGCGGCTACTGCTTGGCCAATCATAACATCTGTCGGTATGCTATCTCGATGGAGTGATTTGCCAAACATACCAGCTCTTTCTTCAAAAGCGGCATCATAATCCAAGTTAGACCCTTTGCTGTAAATTATTTTCACATTATTTCTTTGCAATACTTCTTGCATACCAGTAAACAAGGAAGTTGCTTTATCAAAATTTGCAGCGACACTCCAGGTGCCGGGCATGTTTTCTTTATTATCAGCAAGTGGTCCGATCAAAGCAATCGTACCGCTTTTCTTTAACGGCAATACATTGTTTTGATTTTTTAACAACACAAAACTTTGTGCGGCTGTACTCCGGGCTACTTGCCTGTGTTCAGCGGTGAACACTTCAGTCTTTGCCCTGTTCTCATCACAATATTTATACGGGTCATCAAATAAACCCAGCTTGTATTTGGCCTCGAGTATTCTTCTGCAGGCTGCATCTATCTGCGCCAGGGTCACTTTACCTTCTTTCAATGATTTTTGCGTGGTCAGTAAGATACCTTCACCAACCATATCCATATCAATACCGGCCATCAAAGCCCTGGCAGAAACAGTTTGCAGGTCACCAATTCCATGATCGATCATTTCATTGATACCAGTATAGTCTGTTACAAGAAATCCTTTAAAACCCCATTGCTTTCTTAACACATCGGTCAGTAACCACTTATTCGCTGTGGCAGGCACGCCATCAATTTCATTAAAAGAAGCCATCACACTTCCTGCTCCCGCATCCACCGCTGCTTTGTAGGGTGGGAAATATTCGTTATACATCCGCTGATGACTCATGTCCGTTGTGCCATAGTCTCTTCCTGCTTCAGCAGCTCCATACAATGCATAATGTTTTACACAAGACATGATCGTATTATTCTTTGTAAGATCTGTACCCTGGTAACCTCTCACCATCGCTTTGGCGATCTGTGATCCGAGGTAAGCATCTTCGCCACTGCCTTCGGCTATGCGTCCCCATCTAGGGTCACGGGCAATATCTACCATGGGTGAAAAAGTCCAGTTAATGCCATCTGCACTCGCCTCTACCGCAGCGATACGGGCACTGTTCTCAATCAATTTCATATCCCATGAGCAACTCAACCCCAGTGGGATCGGGAATACTGTTTCATAACCATGTATCACATCCATACCAAATATCAATGGGATCTTCAGGCGGCTTTGCTCCACGGCTACTTTCTGTACATCCCTTATTTTAGCCACCGATTTAATATTAAAAAGGCCCCCAACCTTTCCTTCTTTGATCTTTTTGGCGATATCCGAACTTTGCGCCTGGCCTGTAACAATGTCACCACTGCCCGGCAAATTCAGTTGTCCGATCTTTTCTTCCAATGTCATTTTTTTCATCAAAGCATCAATGAAGGTTTTCATTTTTGCTTCATTAGTTTGCTGTGCTTTCAATTGGTTAAATGATACCAGCAACACGGCAAACAATACAATAGATACTACTCTTTTCATTTTATCCGATTTATAAGTGACTAATTATTAAAATTCAATTTCGCTTTTATTGATCGTGTATTCAATCCGGCTATTTTTATACTTATCGATGATCTCAATCCTGATGACGGGATCTGTTTTCCATTCAATGGTCAGCAATCCAAAATGATTATCCATTACCGGGCCTTCAATCCTGTTTTTATTCAGAGTAGCAAAATCCCAGGTAGAAGTGATTCCACTGGCCGTAACATCATAGATGGGATATAAACCCGGTTCGTTCAATTTTGATATTTCAGCATAATGTACATCACCCGTTAAAAAAAGCACTCCACTTGCCTTTGTTGATTTTATTAATTCCAGCATTCTTCGTTGTTCATGCGGAAAATTGGCCCATGCTTCATAGCCATTATACTCAATACTAAATTGTGAACCACTGCAGATAAGACGGAGATCTGCAGGTTTTTTTAATTCCTCGCCCAGCCATTTCCATTGCTCTTCTCCGAGTAATGTGCTGTCTGTTGAAGTGTGGGGTTTATAGTCAGGGGTGTAGAAGTACTCCTTCCTTGGCAATGAATCTCCCTTGTTATATCGGAGGACATCATTCCTGAATGTTCTTACATCAAGTAAAATTATCTGGATAGTTTTTTCATCCTGCTTTATATATTCAGTATGATAAATGCCATCATGTTTCCTGCGTTCACTATTAGCCGGTTCCCTAAAAAACTCCATGAAAATTTCTTTCGACTCCTTTTTGTACGGATAATATTTACCGGCATCATTCCAGCCAAAATCATGATCATCCCATGTGGCGAAAATGGTTGTACTACTGTCTAATCTTTTAAAATCAGGTTGTGCCATCCAACGAGTGTACTTATTCCGCAGGGTGTCCATATTATATGTATCGCCATAAATATTATCGCCCAGGAAAATAAATGCTGCAGGTTTTTGTTCTGCGGCCAGTGACAAAATGGGTTGCGGATCATCCTGGTAACCACAAGAGCCAAAAGCAATTTTTGTAACAGGTGCTTTATCATTACTACATCCAATAGAGCAAATAGTCGCAATTGCTGATAACAATAATAGATGTTGAAGCCTGTTCATTATAGTTATTTACTTAATCAGGTATTTTTCTAAAACTTTTTTCCAGATAGCATAGCCGCGGGCATTCATATGTAATTCATCCTGTATGAATATATCATCCATCGGACTGCCATCAGGCTTCAACATAGCATGGTATACATCGGCAAATGCATTTTTTTTATTCCCTTTCAGGAAAAGTGCAATCTGTTTGTTCGCTTCTTTATATTTTGGCATAAGGTGTGCCCGGCTTGGACTTGGCTTCATCGAAACATATAATAAAGGTACGCTGGCATATTTTGCCCGGATTAAATTATAAAGCGTTTTAAACCGCTGCATCACCATTTCCACCGTTATTGTATCGCTGGAAGCAAAATCATTTTCCCCGCAATAGATCACTATTTGTTTGGGCTGGTAAGGATAGATCACATCATAGCGGAAACGGATCAGGTCGACGAGGGTGGAGCCGCCAAATGCCCTGTTCAGTATTTTATGTTTGGGAAAATACTCCTGCACATCTTTCCAAAGCGTAAAAGAGGAACTGCCGATCAGTAAAACCTGGTTGGCTGCGGGGAATTTAAGGCTGTCCTGCTGCTTCAGCGCCTGCACTTCTTTCCAAAAGGGTATCTTATCCTGTGCCTTTACTGTAACTGACGCTAGGAAAAAAACAATAAACAGGTATTTTATTTTTCTCATCATATTATTCAGCTTTTCTTATTTCTGTTTTCTCACTCACTCCATTCTCATTGATCGCCTCTATCGTGAAATAGTACGTTTTGTTCTTGTCCATTGCTTTGAACCAGTATTCATTAAAATCATGGATCATAATGCAGCTGTAGAGTTTGTCAGGTGCTGTTCCGTAATACAGGTTATACGCAAAAGCATTATCCACCGGTGCCCATTTGATATAGGCACTGCGTTTGTCTTTTTCCGTTCTTAATACAATAAGATTCTTTACTGCAGCAGGTTTAGCTCCATTCCCATTACCAAAGACCCGGAGGCCACTAATAGCAAATTTACCGGTGGGCATATGGATGTTCTCCAGTTTAATATACCTGGCCTGCACTGGTTTATCTAATTCCACATAATCATGCGGCACATCTGTTTTATTATTACTCTTATCCACCAGCATTACCCATTTCTTACCATCCAGGGAATAGTAAAGTTTATACTGGTGCCAGATCGTTGTTTGCTTTCCTATAAATTCCGCATCCTGGTCTGCATAGTTAATTTGCACAGCATTGACTGTAGAGATATTTCCTAAATCTGTCTGAATCCATTCGCCTTTGCTTGCTGAAACAGCACTCCAGTATGTTTTAATACTTTCATCGTTAGCATTATTTGCATAAAAGCTGCCTAAGGTAGAGGAAACGGTAACCGGCTTTTTATAGTTTAATAAATACCATCCCGCAAAACCACCGTGCGGTTTTTCCTGAACCCCGGGCAGGTAATGCGGGTAATCGCCAAACTCTGTATTACACCATATCATATCATCCTTGTCAAAACCTGCCGGCCAGATGCCCATTCGTCGCTCCCAGGTGTTCTTTACACAAATGATACTAGTAGATACATGCCAATAATCGCCATCATTGTCTCGGAAAGTAGCTCCGTGTCCTGCACCCCTTGAAAAACCACCTGCTTTAAAACTCATAGGATCACTTTGCGGAAAAATCTGTCTTCCATCAAACAAAGGCCTGTCGCTTACCACAACTCCATCGGCATAACCACTCATTTCAGTTCCCGGCGCTCCATATTGAAAATAATATTTTCCATTGTGTTTTGTCATCCAGGCGCCTTCAATAAAGGGATCAAGGAAAGTGTTGTCCATGTTTTCACCAAACCGTTGCCAGCCATATCGCCAGTCCTGCAACAGGTACATTGGCGTACGGGTACCTATCGGTCTGAATGTTTTCCTGTCTAACTCTATTCCATATACCGGAAAATTATTGCTACTTCCGTTATACATATAAAACCGTCCGTCATCATCTGTGAAGAAGGCAGGGTCCCATCCGCCGATTTCAAAAGAATCAACCAGCGGAAACCATTTGTTGCCTTTGGGATCAGTACTGCCCCATAATGTAAAAGTGCTGGTATAGGTGGAACCAAATACCACCATTGTATCCCCGATAATTCCTACAGCAGGTGCACACAGGTCATCAAGTGTTTTATTCCAGGGACGCAAAAAGTTTTTAGAAACAAAATTCCATTTGCTCATATCATTGCTCCACCAATAGCCCCATTGGTTGGTGCTGAATAAATAATAGTCTCCCTTATAATTTACGATCACAGGATCGGCAGTGGCACGGTGCCTGCCCCATTCCGTAAAGCTGGGATGCGGCGTATAGCCGTAATCTATATTTACAGGATTACAGTATGTTCTTTGTGCATGAGTAAAAAAGCTACTCAGTACCAATGCCATTACGGTCAGCGATCTTTTCATGTTCATAAATTTCCTTTTTTAAGTTCTTCTATAGCATGATCAACAGCTCTTGCAGTAAAAGCCATATATAAAATTGACGGGCTCTGGCTACCGGTGCTGGTCATGCAGGCACCATCTGTTACAAATACATTCTTGCAATGATGTAATTGATTCCACTCATTAAGCAAAGAAGTTGCAGAATTGCTACCCATTCTTACTCCACCCATTTCGTGAATATCAAGACCGGGAGGCTGTTTGGTATCCCAGGTGTTCACTTCTTTTACGCCTGCTGCTTCCATCATGGCTTTGCCCTGTTCTAAAAAGTCATTCAGCATTTTGTCATCATTCTCATCATAACCAACCGAAGTAACCAGCAAAGGTATACCCCATTGATCTTTTTCTTCCTTACTCAGCCGCACATGGTTTGATGCTTTTGCGATCGTTTCTCCCTGCATATACATATATACACTCCAGCGGCCGGGCCGGCTCAGTGTTTCTTTAAAAGAGGCCCCGATCGGTTCAGACGCTAAATGATCACTCAGTTTTTCCCTGCTGGCACCGGAATAGATCACATAGCCACCATAAAAATCTGTTTCCTGTTTTTCTACATTCCTGAAATTGGCGATGATACACTCGGCAGGTTTTGATACTTTATAATACCATTCTTCAAATCCTTCCATATAGCCCCACATACCGCCCCGGTAATTATGAAAGCAGATG
>JAEUVO010000085.1 GCA_016786885.1 Chitinophagaceae bacterium
TTGTTGTGCTATTGCACTTGTTTTAGTCGCCTTTGTTGTCTATTTGTTGCCCAATCTATGTAAGTGCCTGATAGTAAACAAGACTACAATTTTTGTATTGGAAAGTAATCCTTCAGAAACATAATTGTTATTTTATTCTTATACAAGTGCCCTCCATAGCACTTCAACAGGGTGCAATGATTTTTTACCAGTGCCATCCTTTATCTGGTGCCGGCAACTGGTGCCCGGTGCAGCTATAATTACATCATCACTCTGATTACGTACAGCCGGGAATAAGACTAATTCGCCAATCTTCATCGACAGATCATAGTGCTCTTTTTCGTAGCCAAAGGAACCTGCCATGCCGCAGCAACCTGATGGAATTGTCTCCACCATATAATTCTCCGGCAGAGATAAAACTTTGACTGAAGCATTAACTCCAATTAGTGACTTTTGCTGACAATGTCCATGCAGCTTAACTATTCTTTTTTCTTTTGTGAATTGTTCTTTACTGATATTTCCTTTATCTATTTCTCTGGCAAGAAATTCATCAATAAGAAAAGTATTAGCAGCCAGCTTCTTTGCTTTGTCAAGCAGGGTATCATCGGCCAGATCAGGGTATTCATCACGGAAAGTGAGAATGGCAGAAGGTTCTATGCCAATTAAAGGAGTTTCCGGTGTTATTAATTCATGAAGCATACTGATGTTTTTATCAGCAATCTCTTTTACTTTTCTTATTAACCCCTTAGAAAGCCATGCCCGTCCGCTTTCAATATGTTCGGGAATAACAACTTCATAACCTAGTTTTTCAAGTAACTGAATGGCCCTGATGCCTGTTTCAGTATCATTATAATTAGTAAACTCATCACAAAACAGAAATACTTTGCCTTTTATCCCTCTTGCAGAATCAGTAATTCTGTTCTTCCTATGCCAGTTACGCAAAGTTGTTTTATATAGAGTTGGCATGCTTCTTTTTAAAGCAAATCCGGATAAAGCCTTGATTATTTTACTGGTGATGCTATTCGTAACAAAGAAATTGTAGAATAGCGGAGCTATAGCACCCAACTTTGCAGACCTGCTGAAATTGGCAATAAGTTTGGATCTGAAAGGAATGCCATTCGCATCGTAATAATGTTGGAGGAACTCTGCTTTTAATTTTGCAATATCTACATTACTTGGACATTCTGATTTGCAACCTTTGCAACTGAGGCACAGGTCCATCACCTGATAAATTTCATTATGGTCAAAGCGGTTTATTTTGTCAGAATTTGTAAGAAACTCCCTCAATATATTTGCCCTAGCCCTGGTAGTATCCTTTTCATCTCTCGTGGCCATAAATGAGGGGCACATAGTGCCACCGGAAAAATGTGTTTTTCTGCAATCGCCGCTGCCGTTACATTGTTCTGCATGTTGCAGAATATCCTGGTTATAAAATCGAAATATCGTTTTAAGAGGAGGAGTTTTCTGCCCTGGTTTGTACCGGAGCATAGTATCCATTGGTGGTGTGTCAACTATTTTACCGGGATTGAAAATATTTTGCGGGTCCCATATATATTTAACTTCCTTAAGTAATTCATAGTTTTTATCACCCACCATTTGGCGGATAAATTCACCCCGGAGTCTTCCATCACCATGTTCTCCGCTTAATGATCCGTTATATTTTTTTACGAGAACCGCAATCTCTTCTGCAATAAGCCTGAATAGCCGGTTGCCTTCAGCAGTTTTTAAATTTATGATTGGTCTTAAATGCAATTCTCCGGACCCGGCATGCGCATAATGCACTGAATAAAGATTATGCTTTTTCAGAATTATATTAAAGTCACGGATAAAATCAGGAAGATCATTTACATCAACAGCGGTATCTTCAATTACCGGCACTGCTTTTTCATCACCCGGCAAGTTGCTTAATAAGCCAAGGCCGGCTTTACGGAGTGTCCATATTTTTTTTGTGTCTTCGCCAAACAGTAATGGAAAATGATAACCCAGCCCTGCCTTTTTCATTTCTGTTTCCACTTGCCGGACAATTTCAACTATTTCTTCCTTTGTTTCGCTGGCAAATTCAATAACCAGTATGGCGCCGGGATCACCCTGAACAAAAAAGCGGTTCTTAATTTGTTCTTTATTTTCCTTGGTACATTCAAGAATGTAATGATCTATTAGTTCACAGGCACTCGGCCTGTATTTTAGTACAATCAAATTTGCCCTAAGAGATTCGTCAACCGAATTAAAATGCACACAAAGCAAACCAATTTCTTTTGGAGGTAGTGGTACTACATTCAGCCTGATCTCTGTAATAAAGGCTAAAGTACCTTCTGATCCGGCAATAAGTTTACAAAAATTAAAATCTTTCTCACCGGCTGTAAATGGAGCTGATTCAAGTAATACATCAATAGCATATCCTGTATTCCGGCGTTCAATGGTTTTTTTTGGAAATTCCTTTCTTATCTCAACCTGATTCTCATAATTGCTGAGCATACTACGGGCAGATCTGTAAATAGCAGCTTCTAACCCTGTTCCTTCACATTTATTGTGAAATTCATCAATACTCAATGCTTTGAATTCTGTTTCGGAGCCATCGCTCAGAATGGCTCTTACACTTAGTAAATGCTCCCGGGTGCTTCTGTAAACAATAGAATTGGATCCGCAGGAATTGTTGCCTACCATACCTCCGATCATCGCCCTGTTGGCAGTGGAAGTTTCGGGCCCGAAGAAAAAACCGTGAGGTTTCAAAAACATATTCAGTTCATCCCTGATCACACCTGGTTGCACCCTTACCCATTTTTCTTCTTTATTTAATTCTATTATCTGTGTGAAGTATTTTGATACATCCACTATTATACCTGGCCCAACTACCTGGCCTGCCAGAGAGGTACCGGCGGTTCTGGGGATCAGTGACGTTTTTTCTTTGCTTGCAAAAGCAATGAGTTTTCTGATATCATCTGTTGTTTTTGGAATAGCGACAGCAAGGGGAAGTTCACGATAAGCAGATGCATCGGTAGCATAAAGTGTTCGAATAGTTTTATCGAAAAACAGATCGCCTTCCAGTTCACCGGCTAGTTGCTGCAGTTTCTCCTTCATTAACAGTAGTTGCTTTCTGGCCTCAAAAATACTCCCTTTATCAGTTGATGCAAAAGCTAAGTTGCTTAACACTTGTTAGTGATTTGTACAATCCCTTTTACTTTGGGACAAGAAAGTTAAAATATGACTTTGGGTGTGGCGTTAAGTAACCTTATTCTTCTGCTTTATTGAAAAAACTAATGTGCTTATTCCGGGTAATGATTCCAAGATTTCTCAGAATAAACACTGAAAGTATCATAATAGCCAACAGAAACAGCATGACCAGTTCCGGTTTGGCATTTTTAAGCCATATCGTTGTCATAAGAATGAGCCCATGCAGAAAGCAGATTGCTTTAGTGGCAAATGCATGGCTAAAACCCTGGTTGGTCAGGAGGTGATGAATATGTGTACGGTCTGCTGAAAAAGGAGAGTTGCCTTTCCAGATTCTTATTGAAAATACCCTCAATGTATCGAATACTGGAATCAGCACAATACTTAATACGAATAAAGGAGTATGAGGCAGAACCGGATTAACGGCAGTGCTGTTAAACTGCATGAGCCTGATGCACAAAACAGCCGTAACAAAACCAAGTACCAGTGAACCTGTATCTCCCATAAATATCTTAGCAGGGTTGAAATTGAAATAGAGAAAAGCTAATAAACCTCCTGCTAGTGCAAAAGCGATAAGAGCTGTATTTGCATCACCGCTGATGGTCAGGAATATGCCAAGAATAACAAGGCTCATAAACCCGAGGCCACCAGCAAGACCATCTATACCATCGATAAGGTTAAAGGCATTTGTAATACCAACAATTGCCAATATTGTAAAAGTATACTGTGCCATTAAAGGCAATTCATCGATACCAAACAGGCCTTCAAATGTAGTGATCCTGATTCCTGAGAGTGCAATGATTGCAGCAAGACTCAGTTGAATAAGGAATTTATATTTTGCAGATAGATCTTTCAGGTCATCCATAATACCCAACCCAAACAGCACTACGACAGAGAAAAAGAAACTAATTTGTGCCAGTTGATTGCTAAAGGGGAACCATAGTGCTAACGCAATCATCATACCGCTTACTACAGCAATACCACCCATAGTGGGTATAGGAAGAGAGTGCTCTTTACGGGCATTTGGCAGGTCATACAAGCGATATTTTTTGATCAGGCTAATAATAGGAGGGATAGTAATAAGCGTTACAACAAAAGCAGTGATAAAACATAGCAGGGCAAACTTATATCCCGAAAAATACAGGTCGAGCTGTAAAAGGTGGATGTGGCTTTTCATTAGTAGTGGTTTTCGAATAGTGGATTTACGATTCAAAATAAGAAGCTTTTTTAGTTTTTACAAAGAGATATTTATTGTATTCACCTGAAAATAAAGTTTTAAGCTTAACAGTATGCAGTAAATAGCCAGTATCTTGGGATATTTGCTACAATTGAATCGTAATTTTCACATCTGAAATGTCCATTGAATATCTATTTTTTTATGTAAGCATCGTTGTTTTATTCTATTGCTACGCCGGCTATGGAATATTGTTGTTTATTATTAATGGCTTTACTGGACTCTTTATTAAAAAAAATGCTGGAGAAACTACGGACGAATTGCCGCATGTTACTTTGATCGTGGCTGCCTATAACGAAGAACTGGTATTAGAGCAAAAGGTAATTAATACTATGGCATTAGATTATCCGGCCGAAAAACTCAATATAATTTTTATTACTGATGGCTCTACTGATGATTCTGTCAGTATAATACGGAGATTTCCAGGTATTACATTACTTCATGAGGATGAAAGGAGGGGAAAGTATGCTGCCATCAAAAGGGCTATGAGGGAAGTAAGAACTCCGGTTGTTGTTTTTAGTGATGCTAACACTATATTAAACAGTGATTGCATTAAAAAGATTGTTGGTCATTACAAAAACCCTGTAATCGGGGGAGTGGCGGGAGAAAAGAAAATATTAGTTAACCCTGAAGTTGGGGCTGTAGGGCAGGTGGAAGGGATATACTGGCAATATGAATCGTTTTTAAAAAGACTGGATGCAGGGTTTTATACCGTGGTAGGAGCAGCTGGAGAACTATTTTCCATCCGGGCCCGCTTGTTTAAGAAAATGGATGACCAGGTAATACTTGATGATTTTGTGATCTCAATGCAGGTTTGTCTCCAGGGTTACAGAATTGCATATGAACCCGGAGCATATGCCACAGAAACAGCCTCCTCTTCATTAAGGGAAGAAGAAAAAAGGAAAATCAGGATCTCTGCAGGAGCATATCAGTCGGTTGGCTATTTAAGAAGCTGTCTTAATATCATTAAGTATCCTTTATTGAGTTTTCAATACATATCAAGAAGGGTGCTACGCTGGTTTTTTTGCCCTGTTTTACTGGTGATTTTATTAGTGGTGAATATTAAACTGGTATATGATCAACCGGAAGTTCTTCTTTTTACAGTATTGTTATATGCACAATGTTTTTTTTACCTGCTGGCTTTTGCCGGTTGGCTATTCCTTCGTAAGGGGAAAAGAGCTGGCCTGCTTGCAATCCCATTTTATTTTGTATTTATGAATTATTGCCTGGCAAAAGGGTTTATCCGGGTTTTAAAGAAGAAGCAAACAGTGCTGTGGGAGAAATCCGTCAGACAACGACTGTAGTCGTATGAAGTATTAATTTTGTCTGAAACGACAACGCTATATCCTCCACCTCTCACATATTATCAAATCCTATAGAATACCTGAAAGGAGTCGGGCCTCAGCGGGCAGATTTGCTTAAAAAAGAACTGAACATATTCACTTTTGCAGATTTGCTGGAGCATTATCCTTATCGTCATATTGACAGAACGAAAGTCAATCTCATTTCTGAAATAACACCGCAGTCAGAATTTGTACAGGTGGCTGGTGTACTAGTCAATTTTGAAGTGATCGGTCAAAAAGCCGGGAGGAGGATTGTTGCAGAGCTGAAAGATAAAACCGGGTTTATAGAACTTACCTGGTTCCAGGGCTTAGGCTGGGTGCAAAAATTATTGGAAGCAGGCCAATCATATCTGGTTTATGGCAGGGTTACTTATTATAATGGTAAACCACAAATAGTTCATCCGGAACTGGAATTGCTGGTGCCAGATCAGCAGTTGGGAAAAAATTATCTTGAACCAATATACTCAACCACAGAAAAACTGAAAGCAAGGGGACTTGGAGGAAGGCAAATTGGAAAATTGACACAGCTCCTTTTAACCATGCTCAGGGAAAAAGATATCGAAGAAATTCTTCCGGTATCCTTGCTTAAACAATTGAATCTGGTAAACCGGTTTAATGCTTTTAAACAAATACACTTTCCCCAGACAATAGCAGAGCATGAGCAGGCTGTGAAGCGATTAAAGTTTGAAGAGCTTTTTGTGGCGCAGATGCGGATGAATCTTATCCGGAGTCAGCGTCACCGCTTTTCTAAAGGGGTAATATTTGAAAAGGTAGGGGAATATTTTAACGAACTATATAAAAACCATTTGCCATTTCAACTTACTGGTGCGCAAAAGAGGGTAATAAAAGAGATCAGAGCAGATACTGCAAAAGGGAAACAAATGAACAGGTTACTCCAGGGAGATGTGGGAAGTGGTAAAACTATCGTGGCGGTACTGACCATGTTACTGGCTGTAGATAATGGCTACCAGGCCTGCCTGATGGCCCCAACAGAAATATTGGCACAACAGCATTATCAAACTATCAGCGGACAGCTTGATAAAATTGGGGTGACGGTAAAACTATTAACCGGCTCAACTAAAACGGCAGAAAGAAAAAGAACATTACAGGAGCTATCAGAAGGTGTTTTAAAAATCCTGATTGGCACACATGCCGTAATTGAAGATGTGGTACAATTTAAAAACCTTGGAATTGTTATTATCGATGAACAGCACCGTTTTGGTGTGGCACAGAGAGCCCGGCTATGGCAAAAAGCAGAGGTACCGCCACATATACTGGTAATGACCGCCACACCTATTCCCCGAACATTGGCTATGACAGCTTATGGTGATCTTGATTACAGTGTAATTGATGAATTACCCCCCGGACGGCAACCCATCACTACTGTTCACCGTTATGAGTCTCATCGCAGTAAAGTAATGGATTTTATAAGAGCAGAGATTGATAAAGGAAGGCAGGTGTATATCATTTTCCCTTTAATTGAAGAAAGCTCAAAACTAGATTACGAAAACCTGATGAAAGGATACGAAAATGTAAAGGCCTGGTTTCCCGAACCCAGGTATTGGATCAGTATGGTGCATGGTAAGCAGCCAACAGATCAGAAAGAACTAAACATGAGAAGATTTGTTGAGCATGATACACAGATCATGGTATCTACTACTGTTATTGAAGTGGGGGTAAATGTGCCTAATGCCTCGGTGATGGTAATAGAAAGCGCAGAGAAATTTGGATTGTCACAGCTTCATCAGTTACGGGGCAGGGTAGGAAGGGGGTCAGAAAAAAGCTATTGCATATTATTAACCGGCTCCAAATTAGGTAATGATGCCAGGGAACGCATCAGGATCATGACGAGTACAAATAATGGTTTTGAAATAGCAGAAAAGGACCTTGAGTTAAGAGGGCCGGGAGAAATTGATGGAACCAGGCAAAGCGGCGCTTTAAACTTCAGGCTTGCCAGTATAGTCCAAGACCGGGCAGTTTTTGAAGTAGCAAAGAACAAAGCCCTTGAGCTACTGGAAAATGACCCTGATCTTGTTTCGGCAGAAAATTTGCAGCTAAAGAAGTTCCTTCACTATCGGAAAGGACCGGTGCAATGGAGTAAAATATCTTAAAAGTAAAGACCATTTTAGGGGGTTTTTGCGAAGAGCGGAAAATATTACTATGATAAGACATTTGTTAACAGAAGTTTTCAATCTGGTTCTGCCAAAAAATGGTTATTTTAAAGAAAATAATTTGACCCTGAAATATCTTTTTGTTTTTGCCGCCTTTTTCTTTCCTGTTTTTACTATTTCTGCGCAGGGAAATATTGAGTTTATCGAAAATAAAGGTCAGTGGGATAACCGTGTTAAATACAAGGGAGATGTAAGTAATGGAACCTTTTTTATCCGTAACGGAGGTTTTACAGTAGTGCAGCATAACCCGGCAGATATTGCCAAAACATCCCAATTTAAGCATGGCTTTAATGCGAGTGGCAAACCACTTTCGCCAAATGAAAGTATAATAATACGTTCCCATGCATGGAACGTAGATTTTGTTGGAGCTTCTGAGGGTATGAACATACTTGCAGAGAAGGCAATTCCTACTTATAATAACTATTTTATTGGTGATAACCCTTCTAAATGGGCGCCTGAATGCCGAATCTACCAGGGAATAACAATACAGAATGTATATCCCAATGTGGATGTGCGGTATTATACAGACAGGGGCTCATTGAAGTATGATATCCTGGTAAAACCTGGTGGTGATGTGTCAAAAATAGCATTGAAGTACGAAGGGGTTGATAAGCTGCAGGTAAAAAATAAAGAGCTGGTAATATCTACTTCTCTTGGAGATTTTAAAGAATCTGCTCCTTATACCTTTCAGGCTGATGTGGCGGGAAGAAAAGAAGTTTCATGTAAATATGTAGTGAAAGATAATGTGATGAGATTTGATGTCAAGGGATATGATCCTTCAGCAACATTGGTTATTGACCCTACAATTGTTTTTTGCTCTTTCTCCGGAAGCCGTTCTGATAACTGGGGTTTTACTGCTACCTATGGTCCGGACGAAAGTATGTTTGGAGGTGGAATAGTATTTGGCGGCATAGGAGGTGGGTTTCCTACTTCACCAGGTGCTTATCAAACTAATTTCCAATCAGGCGAGTTCGATATCGGAATTATAAAACTTACCCCAGATGGATCAAACAGGGTATATGCCACATATATCGGTGGATCGGGCGATGATCAGCCACATAGTTTATTCGTTGATCCCCAGGGCAACCTGGTCCTGGCCGGAAGGTCAAATTCTCCTAATTATCCTTTAGTGAACAATGGAACGGTAGGAGGTAGTGGGTTCGATATTGTAGTTACCAAATTGAATGCTGCAGGATCTGCTTTAATCGGTTCCAGGAAAATCGGAGGTAGTGGAGATGATGGAGTAAACATTACACCAACAAGAGCATCTACAAATTCATTGCAACGAAATTATGGTGATGATGGAAGAAGTGAAGTTATCCTGGATGGCGCAGGTAACGTATATGTTGCCTCCAGTACACAATCAACTAATTTTCCCGGAACTGCTGGTTTTTTTCAGCCAAATTCTGGTGGTAGCCAGGATGGAGTGGTTTTAAAATTTTCTCCTAACCTTAATACATTACTTTTTGCAAGTTATCTCGGAGGTTCCGGTAATGATGCAGCCTATGTTCTTTCGTTGCATCCTACAACCGGGAATATCTATGTTGCCGGAGGAACAGAGAGTAATAATCTTTTAGCAGGTACACAGGCCGGTACTGTTGGTACTGCTCTTAGTGGTCCTATTGATGGATTTTTGGCAATTATTAATAACACCGGTACTGCCGTTATCCGCTCTGCTTATATTGGTACCAACGGCATAGACCAGGTGTTCGGCGTTCAGTTTGATAACAATGGATTTCCTTACATCATGGGGCAAACAACCGGTGCATGGCCCATAATTAATGCGCCATATAATAATCCTGCAGGAAAACAATTTATCGCAAAACTGCAGCCAGATTTGTCGGCTTATGTGTACTCGACAGCCTTTGGCTCGGGCGGGCTGACACCAAATATTTCACCGATCGCCTTTCTTGTGGATCGTTGTGAGAATGTTTATATATCGGGCTGGGGTGGTTTTTTTGGCACAACCAATGGATATAGCAGTGCCGGAACGAATGGATTACCGGTAACGGCTAATGCATTTAAATCTGTTACAGATGGTAAAGACATGTATTTTTTTGTATTAGAAAGAAATGCGACCTCACAATTATTTGGTAGTTTTTTTGGTGAGAACAACAGGCCCGGAGAAGGATGTGATCATGTGGACGGAGGTACCAGCCGTTTTGACCGAAATGGAAAAATTTACCAGGCAATTTGCGGTAACTGCAGAGGGTTAAGCAGTCCCCCAATGCCAAATTTCCCCACAACAGTCGGTGCCTGGTCAACCGTAAATAATGCAGTAGGTAGTGGAGAATGTAATCTCACCATGTTGAAAATAGATATGGATCTCTCCGGGGTAAGGGCTGGAGTACAGTCAAGCATTAATGGTGTACCAAGAGATACTGCCGGCTGTGTACCGCTTACTGTAGATTTTATCGATACAGTTGCCAATGCACAAAGCTATGAATGGAATTTTGGTGATGGCTCACCTGTTGTTACCACTACTATTCCGTCCACATCACATGTATATACTGCTGTGGGAACATTCACAGTAATGCTGATAGCTATTGATCCCACCACCTGCAATATCAGGGACACTTCTTATGTAAGGATCAGGGTAGGTGACCTGGAAGCTACTGTTGATTTTGCACCTGTCAAATTACCCCCTTGTACATCATTTAATTACCGGTTTGATAATTTATCGGTAGCTCCGCCACCACGACCGTTCGGGCCCCAATCTTTTATCTGGGATTTTGGGGATGGTTCTCCAAGAATTACAGCAGGTGCGGCTTCAGTACTTCATTCATATGCCGCTCCGGGTACTTATAATGTGAAACTAATATTGCAGGATACTGGTTATTGTAATGCGCCTGATTCATTGATGATTCCGGTGAGTGTTGCAGAAAATGTAGATGCACAATTCACCACAGCACCAACAGGTTGTATACCGTATAATGCAGTATTTAATAATACATCATTAGCCGGTCAAACTTTTTTCTGGGATTTTGGCGATGGGAATACTTCAACGGCCACCAGTCCCACACATACTTATCCGACACCCGGCACATATAATATTGTTCTGATAGCTTTTAATCCAAATACCTGTAACCTGACTGATACAGCGAGGTTTACCATACAGGTGTTTGATGCACCGACCCCTGATTTTAGTTTTGCACCTGTTGTGCCGACACCTAATACACCCACAACGTTTACCAATCTTTCTTCACCAGATGCGGTAAGCTTTAAATGGGATTTTGGAGACGGAGATACCCTGCTTACTACTTCAAGAGCACCGTTGCAGCATCAGTATAATGCTACAGGTACTTTCAATGCTTGTCTTACGGCCTACAATGCTATCGGATGCCCCCGAACTATTTGCAGGGAAGTGAGAGCAGAAATAATACCGTTGATCGATGTGCCCAATGCTTTTACTCCTTTAAGCGGCGATATTAACAGTATTGTAATGGTAAAAGGGTTTGGCATTGCTAAAATGCAGTTCATTATCTGGAACCGGTGGGGTCAGAAAGTATTTGAAACAAATGACCGTAACACAGGCTGGGATGGGAAAGTAAAAGGAGTGGTACAGCCGATGGATGTATACGCCTATACACTCACTGTGGAATTCTCTGATGGAGCAAAAACAACTAAAAAGGGGGATATAACGTTAATAAGATAAGTAGATCACAGGAATTGAGTTAATTTGAAATGCGAAATGAAGCGATTTAAAAAAATACTGGTATTTGCAGCTTGCAGTTTTTGGCTTGAAGCATCTTCGCAGGATCTTCATTTCTCACAATTCATGAATTCTCCTTTGCTTACCAACCCCGCCAATACAGGGTTTATACCAGACGGTGATTACAGGATAGGTATTAACTACCGCAATCAATGGGCTTCTATTACGGCATTTCCTTATAAAACAATGAGTGCATTTGGAGATTTTCAACTCCTGCAGAATGATGAGAACACTGGCTGGCTTGGCCTTGGCGGAGTTATATTGCGGGATGTGGCGGGAACAAGTGTGCTAACCTCTACCAAAGTATATGGATCGGTCGCCTATCACCAGATGATCAATGCAGGAAGCCTCGTAAGTCTTGGATTTAATGTGGGCTGGGCCAATAAAAATATTAATACAGCCAATCTTAGTTTTCCCAGCCAGTGGAACGGGCAGTTTTTTGATGCGCATCAAACAGCGATAGCACCAAAGCTGGACTATAATAACATTAACTATGTAGATATGCAGGTAGGTATGAACTATGCCTACTTTCCTGATTCCAGAACCTACCTGAATGCAGGATTCTCAGCTATGCATATCAATCAGCCCAAAGAATCTTTTTTTAACGAACAGGCAGGAATTGATAATCGAATACCGGTCCGTTACACAGGATTCATCAATGGCAGTTTTAAGTTGAATGATATGGTAATTGTAAATCCCAATGCTTATTTTTCGTTGCAGGCAAAATCGTACGAGATAGTAGGGGGACTTAATGCCCATTATAATTTATCAGGAGATGGAGAAAAAATATTGATGGCAGGTGCTTATTACCGGTACAAAGATGCTGTTATACCGATGGTGGGGTTGGGTGTAAAGGATATCACTTTCACTTTTACCTATGATGCCACTACTTCATCATTGAAGAATTTCAACAATACCCGCGGTGCTTTTGAGTTTTCACTTATTAAACAGGGAGCAGTAGACAAGTACCGGGGAAACAGAAGGGAGTCTATGTGCCCTTCCTTTAAATATTAATTCCCCTGTCATTACCATTAGTCAATCTTGTATTTTGCGTTACAGAAGATGAAAGAGCAAACCGAATTAGCAGGAAAGCCAAAGGATAATCTCAGAGCGATGAGGATATTAACGGCAGCATTGTCAATTGGAGTTGTTTTTTTTACCCTGGTCGTGGTATTTGTCAATCAACTGACCAAAACTCCGCCGCTTGCTAATAGCGAACTACTGGCGGATAACAACACTTCATTAGGAATAGTAGCCATTATCGGATCAGCATGCATTGCAGGGGCAAGGCTACTCTATAAAAAAAGAATTACTGCTATAAAACAGTCTGGTAAATCTTTAAACGATAAACTGGGCCAGTACAGAACTGCATTGATTTTATACTTGGCGATCTGCGAGGCTGCAGCAATGTTTTCTGTAATTTTTTTCTTTTTGACAGGTAACTTTGTAATTCTCGCTGTAACGGGATTAATGCTGATAATGATGTTGTCGAAAATACCTGTGCCAGGAAGGCTGATCAGGGAACTTGATCTTGACTGGAAAGAGCAACAGGAACTGGAATAAATAACAATATAAATAGCCGTAATATGAAACGTACAGTAATACTTTTCTCATTCATTACTTTATCTTTCTGTTCTTTTGCACAAAAAGAGGACGAAGAAGAAAAAAATAGTTTTAGGGAAAACCTCTTTACTGGGGGGAGTATATCGTTATCCTTTTTTAATAACACTTTCCTGGTAGGCGGGAGCCCTGTATTGGGCTATAGTTTGACGAATTGGGCAGATGCGGGTATAGTAGTAAATTATAATTATACATCATACCGGGATTATAATTATGTCTTTAATGACAAACTACGCCAGACTGTATATGGTGGCGGAGGATTTGTGAAGTTGTATCCTGTCAGGTTTTTATTTGCACAGGCTCAGTTTGAGCATAATTTTATCCGGCAAAAATTCATTCCCAATGCCGGGATCACACAGACATACAAAACGTCGGCCAACAGTATGTTAGTTGGAGGTGGTTATACAACCGGCAGACAGGGAAAAGGTGGTCAGCCTTTTTTTTACTTGGCTGTTCTGTTTGATGTTTCAGGTAATGATACTTCTCCATATACAGATGCGTACGGAAGAACCATACCTATTATCAGGGGAGGTGTGCAGATACCCCTATTCCAGGGAGAACAATGGAGAAGATAATAAGGTTACAAAAATTGTAAAAGGGCAGAAGGATCATCAATAACGGTGATCCTTTTTATTGCTTCCTCATACAGGAATCCCTCTTCCTTCATTTTATCAATGTGCTGTATAAGATGATCGTAGAATCCGCCAGAATTAAGAATATATATATGTTTGTCGTGTATGGTAAGCTGGTTCCATGTTACTATTTCAAAAAGTTCATCAAGAGTGCCAAATCCCCCGGGAAGTATCAGTGCAGCATCACAAAGACTGTAAAGTTTTCTCTTTCTTACATGCATGTCGTCACAGATAATGAGTTCAGTGATGCCCCGGTGTTGTACTTCCCATTCCAACAAGAGCTTAGGTATTATTCCTGTTACTTTCCCCCCATTTTCCATTACACTGTCTGCAATAGTGCCCATAATACCAGCACTGCCGCCGCCATACACAAGGGTAATATTGTTTTCGGCCATCAGTTTTCCCAGTTCAGTTGCCTGTTTTACAAATAATGGATTGTTTCCGTTTTTAGAACCGCAAAAAACTGCAAGTGATTGTATTGCCATACGTAGTATATTGCAGCAAAGGGATAACTTTTTTGATTATCTTCAAAATTCGTTATTCATATTTTTTAGTGGTAACAATTGATTAACAGAAACCGGATTGTATGTCGCCTATTGTTCTTTTTTCATTTGTCATTGGTTATTTTTTGTTGTTATTGGGAGTGGCCTGGTATACTTCCCGAAATTCAGATAACGAATCCTTTTTTATCGGCAACAGGAACAGTAACTGGATGCTGGTGGCATTTGGTATGATAGGTACTTCACTGTCTGGTGTTACTTTTGTAAGTGTACCTGGTGGAGTAGGAAGCGGTAACTTCTATTATTACCAGGTTGTCTTAGGTTACCTGCTGGGGTATATGGTGATTGCTTTTGTACTGATCCCTTTGTATTACCGGATGAACCTGACGAGCATTTACACTTACCTGGAAAAACGATTTGGTATTAATGCACACAAGGCAGGGGCTTTCTTTTTTATTCTCTCCCGGACGGTTGGAGCCACAGCCCGGCTTTACCTGGTAATAAGTGTCTTACAAATTTTTATTTTCAATAAGCTTGGAATTCCTTTTGAAGCTACTGCATTAGTTATTTTGTTATTGATCTTACTGTACACTTTTGAGGGAGGAGTAAAAACTATTATTTACACTGATACGCTGCAAACAACAGGAATGCTTGTAGGGCTCGTCGTTTGTATTATTGTAATAATAAAGGCATTGGGGACTGATTTTGGCGGTGCTATGTCTATGATGGCTGATAAGGGGTATACACAAATATTTAACTGGGATGTAAAGGCCGGATCTTTTGCCTTGAAACATATTGTTGGGGGAATGTTCATTGCTATTGCAATGACAGGGCTTGACCAGGAGATGATGCAAAAAAATATTAGTGTAAAAACACTGAAAGACTCTCAAAAAAACATCATGACCTTCACAGCGGTACTAATGGTGGTAAATTTTCTCTTCCTTGTGCTGGGAGGTGTGCTTTACCTGTATGCCGGTTCAAAAGGCATCAATGTGCCTCCTGATGATCTGTTCCCAACGATTGCTCTAAGTGACACATTCAGTGGGGTGATTGGTATAATATTTATCATAGCATTGATCTCTGCCTTGTTCCCAAGTGTGGATGGAGCCATTACATCACTTACTTCCTGTTTTTGTATCGATATACTTGGCATCAGCAAAAGAGAAGGAACCGAGAAAGAAAAAAAGAGAACAAGACTAAAAGTGCACTTCACTTTTGCCCTTGTCTTTTTTATCATGGTATTGATATTTAAATGGGTAAATGACAAACTTATAATCGACTTCATTCTGAAATTTGCCGGAATTACTTACGGCCCCTTACTCGGATTGTTTGCTTTTGGTATTCTCACCAAACGGGAACTGAAAGAAAAACTGATCTGGGCTGTATGTATCATTGCTCCGCTTCTGGCTCTTATGTTGGATATGCTGAGCAATCCGGCATGGTATGAAGCCAAATTGCATGTGTCATTAGGCTTACAGGATATTTCTGATAGGCTGTTCAACGGTTATAAGATCGGTAATGAACTTATCCTCATTAATGGAATATTTACTTTCACAGGCTTGTGGCTTATTTCTAAAAAACCTTCTCTCTCGAAGCAAAAATTGCAAGCAGTATAAGTTTATCTTTGCAGCAAATTTTAAGGATTGGAACTCGTACACCCATCAGTACAGGAGTATGCAACAATGTATTCTTCAGCTGAAGATGAACTGCTGAAAGAAGTGAATGATTTTACGATACAAAATCATCGGGAGGCTGTTATGCTTAGCGGGCAATTACAGGGTAAATTGCTGGAAATGATCAGTTGCATGATACAGCCCCGCAGGATTCTTGAGATCGGAACATTTACAGGTTACAGTGCTTTGTGTCTGGCCAAAGGACTTTTAGATGACGGTCAATTACATACTATTGAGCTAAGGGAGGATGATGCGGCAAAGGCAAGGTCTTTTTTTGACCGGTCTCCGTACGCCGGTAAGATAATATCTCATACAGGTCAGGCGTTAAATATCATTCCCGGCCTCAACGAAGATTGGGACCTTGTGTTTATAGATGCCGATAAACCTGCTTATATCGAATATTTTAACCTTGTTTTTCCCCGGTTGCGGAAAAACGGGTTTATTTTAGCAGATAATATCTTTTTTCATGGCCAGGTGCTGGAGGAGAATGTAAAAGGGAAAAGTGCTAAAGGCATTCAGGCTTTCAATGAATTTGTGAAGGGGAGAGCGGATATAGAAAAAGTGGTATTAACCATCCGTGATGGACTTTTCCTGATACGGAAATTATAAATAACGAACTATTCCATGCAAAACAGCAGAAAATTTCTGGGGATTGTTTTTTTGTTTGTTGCTTTCAGAGCTGCTGCACAAAACTCTGAAATAATCAGGAGTTATATTAACACCTACAAAAGCATGGCTATTGCTGAGATGCAACGAACCGGGGTGCCTGCCTCAATCAAATTAGCGCAGGGAATTCATGAAACCATGGCTGGTACCAGCCAGTTGGTTTTGAAATCGAATAACCATTTTGGTATCAAATGCAAATCAAACTGGACAGGACAATCGGTTAGTCATGATGATGATGCAAGGGGTGAATGTTTCAGAAAATACCCTTCACCGGAAGACTCTTACAGGGATCATTCTAATTTTTTACGGAATAACCAGCGGTATGCTTCTCTCTTTGCATTAGACCCATCGGATTATGAAGGATGGGCCAATGGCTTAAAAAAAGCAGGTTATGCAACGAATCCAAAATATCCCCAGGTACTTATTAAACTTATAGAAGACTACCAGTTGCAGGAATATACGTTAATAGCTTTGCAGGTTAAATCATCAGAAAGCGATGTAGTTGTAAAGGATCAGGCTGATTCTGCTTATAAAGGTATTGGTGGCTTTAAATCTATAGGGAATGTATATGCAGATAAACCGGAGACTGACAGGAAAGTTCATCAGACTGCTCTTTATCCTGCAGGGGAGTTCAAAATAAATGAGACCAGGGTAGTTTTTATCAAACATGGAGCATCATTCTTGTCAATTGCACAACAATACAATATACCACTTGCCAGGTTATTTGAGTTTAACGAGATATCAGAAACTGAGACATCAGATAAGGATCAGCTGATCTTTTTGCAAAGGAAACGTAAAACGGGTAGTATTGAATTCTATACTGTGCAACCGGGTGAAACCTTACATGATATCGCACAAAAACAGGGGATACGATTAGAAAGTTTATTGGAGCTGAACTGGTTAAATGAAAACGACCGTCCTGCTCCCGGAGAGCAGCTGAATCTAAAAAAGAAATCATCAGTAATGCCAAAACTGGCGATAAAAGAAAACTATTCCCTGTACTCTGAAAGTAAAACGAAGTCAACCAACCAACAGTTTAAATAAAAAGTATGGCAACCATAAAGGTTCATGATAAATTTTTTGAGACTTACCTGCCGGAAGAAGTTATCCAAAAACGAATAAAAGAACTTGCTGATACGATCAGTAACGATTACAAAGGAAGAAAACCTTTGTTTATTGCCATTCTGAATGGCTCATTTATGTTTGCTGCTGACTTGTTTAAACATCTTACTATTGAAGCAGAGATTTGTTTTATAAAGCTGGCTTCCTATAAAGGAATGAAGTCTTCCGGAAATGTGGTTACTTCTATCGGCCTGGAAGATGATCTTTTTGGGAAAGAAGTGATAATTGTTGAAGATATTGTCGATACGGGAAAAACACTTCATAACTTTCTTCCAAAACTTGAGCATCAGCAACCAAAATCAATGAAGATTGCTACTTTATTGCATAAATCAGAAGCTATTGAATATCCGCTTAATCTTGACTATGTGGGCTTTGATATTCCAAATAAGTTTGTGGTAGGTTATGGTCTTGATTATGATGGACTTGGTCGAAATTTAAAAGAGATTTACCAACTGGTATGAATTCAGTAAATCTCAGCCATTTTTTTTGTATTTTTTCAGCCAATGTATCCAATTGAAGGCTGCTTGTCATATATTACTCTTTCTGCTCCTCAGTTCTTCTTTATTCGCCCAGCAGTATTATGTTCGTGGCGAGGTAAAGGACGAATCAGGTAATGTTTTGCAAAATGTTACAATAAAGCAATTCAGAACTGGCTATATTTTTCGTAGTGGCTCGTCTGGTACTTTTGGTATTGTTGCCAATCAACAGGTTGATACATTCAGCTTTTCCCTTGAAGGTTATCGTACTGAAAGACTGGTGGTGGATGCAGAACAGTATGTAAGAATAAAACTAAAACTATTGCCTGCGTCCGTAACTAATGCCCGGAGGGATAAACTATCATCTTTCACAAAAGATCTGGGTAAGGACGAACAAAAGAAATGGTTTGCAGGTGATGAAACTTATGCCAGCCTGCTGGAAAATCATTTTATTTCAGCAAAACGGTTTCCCAATACCGGAATGTCGTTGAATGTTGACAGGGCTTCCTATAGTAATATCCGGAGATTTATTACACTTAACTCATTGGTTCCTCCTGATGCGGTTCGTATTGAGGAAATGCTGAATTATTTTAACCTCAATTATGAAACGCCGGTAGGTGAAGATCTCTTCCATTTAAAAACTACGCTAAGTACCTGTCCATGGAACCAGGATAACCAGTTGTATTATATTAATCTGTCTTCCCGGAAACTGAACCTTGATACACTTCCTCCAAGTCACCTGGTTTTCTTAATTGATGTATCAGGATCAATGGATATGCCAAACAGGCTCCCGCTACTTCAATCTGCATTTCGTTTGCTGGTCAATAATCTCCGGGATAAAGATTCTGTTGCTATCGTTGTTTATGGAGGAGTTACCGGTGTGATGTTGAACACTACCAGCGGTGGTGAAAAAGAGAAAATTCTTAAGGCAATTGATGAATTGATCCCCGGTGGCTCTACTCCGGGAGAATCGGGTATTAAGCTGGCCTATAGTGTGGCTCGCAACCATTATATAAAAGGAGGGAATAACCGGGTGATATTGGCTACAGACGGAGATTTCAATGTGGGCTTGAAAACCGAAGCAGAATTGGATGAAATGATCACCGCACAAAGGGAATCGGGTGTTTATCTTACCTGTCTTGGAGTTGGAATGGGAAATTACAAAGACTCTAAGATTCATTTACTGGCAGAGAAGGGGAATGGAAATTTTGCCTACCTCGATAATTATAAAGAGGCAGAAAAGGTATTACTAAAAGAATTTACACAGACACTCTATTCTGTAGCCGATGATGTGTATATGAATGTAGAATTTAACCCTGAGTATGTAAAAGAGTATCGGCTGGTTGGTTTCGATAATAAAGTAGGAGCACTAAGGGACTCATTATCTACTATAGAAGGAGGTGAGATAGGTTCAGGGCATTCAATGATCGCCATGTTTGAAGTAGTGCCTACTGAAATCAATAAAGGTGCTATTAAGGATAACTTTACTACCGGGAAGTTTGCTGATATTAAATTGCAATACAGGCTTCCAAATGATAAAAAGCAACAACAATTTATTCATAACAGCCGTTTCGAGTATATCCCGTTTGCAGAAGTGGATAAATGTTATCATTTTTCAGCATCGGTTGCTATGTTTGGTTCTTTGTTGCGCAACTCGCCGTTTGTAAAAGATATTAGCTGGAATGAAGTGATAACTATGGCCCAGGTATCTTCAGGTAGTAATGATTTACTACAAAAAGAATTTATAACTCTTTTGCAACATGCAAAGACACTATATTCAAAAATTAAGAAGAAAAAAGGAAGCGGTACAAACTGGTAATTAAGAAAACATTTCTCTTATTTTATCAAAGAAGTTTTTTTCATTTTTATCAGGGTGTGGTTTGAAATTTGGAGAGTGACTCAACTTCTCCAAAATTGCCTTCTCCTCAGAGCTAAGATGTTGAGGAGTCCATATGCTTACCTGTATAAGCTGATCCCCTTTTTCATAAGAATTTACAGCAGGAAATCCTTTGCCTTTCAGCCGGAATATTTTTCCGCTCTGTGTACCTGCAGGCACTTTTATTTTGGCTCTTCCATCAATTGTAGGCACTTCTACCTGGGTGCCAAATACGGCATCAGTAAATGAAAGATGCAGTTCGTAAGCAACATTTAATCCTTCCCGGTGCAGTTCTTTATGTGGCTCTTCTTCTATCAGGATAATCAGATCACCTGCCATACCACCTCTTTCTCCGGCATTCCCTTTGCCGCTTACATTCATCTGCATTCCTTCCTGCACACCTGCTGGAATATCTATGCTAACTGTTTCTTCACCATATACTCTTCCTTCACCTTTGCAGTTAGTACATTTAGCAGTTATAGTGCTTCCTTCTCCATTGCAGGTGGGGCATGTTGTTACAGTTTGCATCTGGCCAAGAAAAGTATTTTGTACTCGTCTCACTTGACCGCTACCACCACAAGTTCCACATGTCTGTACACTTCCTTTATCCTTGGCCCCGCTACCGCTGCAGGTGGAACAAACAACATGCTTCTTTACTTTAATATTTTTAGTAACACCTTTTGCGATCTCCTCGTATGTCAACTTCAATTTTACCCGAAGGTTACTTCCTCTCACGCCTCTGCTTCTTTGTCCACCGCGGCCACCTCTTTGCCCTCCGCCGCCAAAAAAACTTCCAAACAGGTCATCGCCGAAAATGTCACCAAACTGGCTGAAGATATCATCCATGTTCATTCCAGCACCACCACCAAATCCTCCACGGCCATTGCCACTTACTCCTGCATGACCATACCTGTCATACTGAGCTTTTTTATCTGCATCACTCAATACTTCGTAAGCTTCTGCGGCTTCTTTGAATTTTTCTTCCGCTGCTTTATCCCCTGGATTTCTATCCGGATGGTATTGCATAGCTACTTTGCGGTATGCTTTTTTAATTTCATCCGGGGATGCTGTTTTACCAACTCCTAATATTTCGTAAAAATCTCTTTTTGACATACTGGTTTGAAAATTTGAAAACAGCTCAATGACTCAGCAGAGTCATTACGTAATTTTCACAGTGAGTAATTTATTTCCCTACCACCACTTTTGCGTGACGGATGATCTTATCCTTCAGGTAATATCCTTTCACTACTTCATCCACTACTTTCCCTTTCATAGCTTCTGTAGCAGCAGGTATCTCTGTTATTGCTTCATGAAGATCAGGATTAAATTCCTGTTCTACTGTTTCCATCGCTTTTACTCCTTTTGCCTGCAGGGTGTTACGAAGTTTATTAAATACCAGCATTACACCTTCTTTAATGATTGCCGGATCATTTGATGTTTCCAGTTGTTTTTGTGACCGGTCACAATCGTCCAGCACCTCCAGTAAGTCGGTTATCACATCTTTGCCGGCTG
Organism: Chitinophagaceae bacterium; assembly: GCA_016786885.1. Classification (GTDB taxonomy): domain Bacteria; phylum Bacteroidota; class Bacteroidia; order Chitinophagales; family Chitinophagaceae; genus JJ008. Next base: position 21,685 of record JAEUVO010000085.1, read on the forward strand.
TTTGTATAAGCTCTACTCTTTCTTTTGCACTGCGGCGTTTGAAGTTTTCAAACTCAGCTACTTTCCGCAGGTATTTATCTTTTGACTCTTCCAGTTCTGCTTTAAGCTTTTCCAGTTCAGTTTCCTCTGCCACCGGCTCATTAAGGTGGCTGGTACCACTCATACTTTCATCAGTATTGATATCCATACCAGCACTGTTTTCCGGGAGAATGGTTTCCTGCTCCTTCGTGTCTTTTTCTGTCATTTTTGTACAAATTGTTTGCAAAGGTAAGGTTGTCAAGAATACTGCCAACCGTGGATTTGGGACAAAATGACCTGTATGAGCAAATCAGTAAGTCTGAAAGTCAGCAGGTTTTGAGGGAAGGGATAATACCGGCCATAAGCAATAGCACAAGCCTCTTTTCTGTCTTTCTTCTATCTTCGCCGCTTTATGAGTAAAGTTTACCTGAAAAGAAAGATTTCACCCCGGGTTGTTAATGGCCATCCCTGGATATTCAATAACGAGGTTGAAAAAACAGAAGGCGATCCGGTTGGTGGAGAAGTGGTTGAAGTGTTCACTCACGATAAAAAATTTGTTGGCAAAGGATATATTAACCCGAAATCACAGATCCTGGTAAGGCTGCTTACACGGAGTAAGGCAGAAGAAATAAATGAACAATACTTCTTTGACCAGATCAGGAAATGCTGGGAGTATCGGAAAAAAATCGGGTACACTGAAAATTGCCGGTTAGTTTTTGGAGAAGCTGATTCATTACCACAATTGATCATTGATAAATTCAATGACTATTTTGTTATTCAAACTTTGGCATTAGGAATTGATGTCTGGAAGCCAGCGATAGTAAAGGCATTAGAAGCCCTGTTTCAGCCCAAAGGGATTTATGAAAGAAACGATGTGCCTGTAAGAGAATTAGAAGGATTACCCCAACAAAAAGGTTTTTTATCGGCTCCTTTTGATACACAGATCATCATCAATGAGAATGGCCTGAAATTTTATGTTGACATAGAAAACGGGCAGAAAACCGGTTACTTTCTTGATCAACAGGATAACAGGCGGGCTATTCAGCATATTGTGAGAGAAGCCGATGTGTTGGGAGCTTTTACTTATACGGGAACATTTGAAATTCATGCAGCACATTATGGGGCTAAATCTGTATTAGGCCTTGATATTTCGGCGAACGCCGTAGCGCAGGCAAACAGGAACGCTGAACTCAACAGGCTTGATAGTATATGCAGATTTGAAACAGCCAATGCATTTGATGTCTTGAAACAATGGGGAAAAGAAGGGAGACAATATGATGTGGTAATGTTAGATCCGCCGGCATTTACAAAAAGCCGGGAAACAATTCAGAAAGCAATTACCGGGTATAAGGAAATAAATCTTCGGGGTATGAAACTTGTTAAACCAGGAGGCTTTTTAGTGACATCTTCCTGTACCAACCTTGTTAACCCGGATTTATTTTTACAAATAATTGATATGGCTGCAAAAGATGCCCGCAGAAGAATCAGGCAGGTTACTTTTCAGGCGCAGGCCTCAGATCATCCGATTATTTGGGGTATGGATAACACACAATACCTTAAATTCCTGATAGTTCAGGTTCAATAACTATAACTGCTGAAATAACTAGCGGGAAACCTGGAATTTTCCGGATTCAATGATTTTTCCTGATATATCTACAAGGTGGTAGATATAAATGCCGCGGGTATAATCATTCAGGTTGAGGGTAAACTTGTCAGGGATATTTTGAGTTTCATACATTTTCTTACCTAATACACCATTATAGATCTGAACAGTGAGCCCTTTTTTGTAATTGGCCTGTAAATCAAAGATAATATAAGATGTAGCCGGATTTGGATACAACTTAACAATCCTGTCTGCATCACCTCCCGGGTTCGGTCTGGAAGACTGACCCTGAGAAGAGATGGTAATCAAGAGAATAAATGATAGTATGGGTAGAATTCGTCTCAACGAAACAAATTTACTTTTATTATTCGAAAAGTAGGCCTAAATTTTTAAACGTACAACGTAAAACTACGATTGAAATTTACGACCTCTAAATCAATAAGTTAGAGATCCTAAAGCAAAATTATTAACTAAACCTTAGTTAAGGCTCTTAAGTGCAGCATTGATTTTCTCAAAATCAGGAACATCACCTGCGCTTTCTAATACCTCAGCATATTGAATGATGCCTGATTTATCGATGATAAAAGCTGATCTTTTCGAAACACCTTTCATGTTTAATATCCAGTCCTTATAAAGGCAGTTATATGCTTCTGATACTTCTTTATTAAAATCGCTAAGCAGCGAAAAATTAAATTGTTGTTCATCTTTGAATTTAGCCAATGTAAAAACTGAATCGACAGAAATACCAAAGACTTTGGCGTTTGTATTATTATATACGGCAATATTATCCCGTACAGAACACAACTCTTTGGTGCAAACACCTGTAAAGGCCTGCGGGAAAAATAATAATAGCACATTGTTTTCTCTTTGCTCAGAAAGTGTAACCTTTTTCTTATCGCTATCGTGTAATGTAAAATCCGGGGCTATCTGGCCAACTTCAATACTCATGGTTTTGTAGTTAAATAAAAATAATAATGTTATATTCGGTTACCCTCAAAGAAACAAGCAACTGCCGAAATAGTTGTTGCCAAAATTCTCTTTTTTTCACCTAAAACTATTTGTTTATGAAAAAGCTTTTAGCAGAATTGATCGGGACATTTTCCCTGGTTCTTTTTGGTTGTGGTGCGGCCGTTATATCAGGTATATCCGTAACCGGGCCATCAGGAATTGGCTTACTTGGAATTTCATTTGCTTTTGGTCTTGCGGTTGTGGTTATGGCTTATGCGATTGGCGGTATCAGTGGTTGCCATATAAATCCTGCCATTACTATTTCAATGATGGTAGCAGGAAAAATAAAAGCAGGTGAGGCAGTTCAGTATATTATCGTGCAACTGATCGGTGCTGTTTTGGGTGCAGGAGTATTATACCTGATTCAGAAAGGATCTCCCGGATTTATAATGGGTGAATGGGCACTTGGCTCAAATGGATGGGGTGAAGGATATCTTGGTGGTTATAATATGACCTCCGCTTTTATAACTGAAGCAGTACTAACTTTTCTTTTTCTGTTTGTTATTTTCGGAACCACATCAAAATGGGGTAATGGGACCATGGCAGGTCTTGCCATTGGATTGACCCTTGTGCTGATCCACCTCGTGGCTATTCCTATTACAGGTACATCAGTAAACCCTGCCCGTAGTTTTGGCCCGGCAGTTTTTGCGCAAGGCAAGGCGTTAACCCAATTATGGCTTTTTATAGCGGCACCCATTGTTGGTGGTATCGCCGCTGCATTAGTTTGGAAAGGATTGTTTGAAACAAAGGAGGAGTAACTAAGTATAAAAAGTGAAGTCTGAGAGAATAAACTTTTAGATTACTCTCCCGGTTTTTTTCCATTTCAAAATTTTGGGCAAAGTAAGTAGCCTTCATTCCTCTTTAAGAAGCCAACATAAGAAACAGATAGTTCAAAACCACCACGGCCATAGCTTGAAGGTTTCAGTTTTGAAATATTTACATCATAGCTCAGCGCTACGGAGAAGGGAGTATAGTCAATTTTGATCACAGGAATCAATGCATCATTCCAGCGAAGAAAACTACCGGCATGCAAGGTGTAAGCAGGGTTATCAGGGTCTTCGCCAAGTTTTAAACCATACATGATGCCAGCCATTGTTTCAGCAAAGCCGCCTTGCCTTGAATGGTCCGCTTGTACTGTGAGGTAAGCATAATCAGAAACACCAAGTTTAAGACCGCCTGAGAAAACCCATTTGGGATGAAGTTCTATTGTAGCATTTCTGTAAAATGAATTGTTGGGCCTGTTGAAGTGATGGTACGCAGCACCGATGTAAAAAGTATTATCCGGGTTGAAATTTAAATTTGAATTGTAACTCATCCCTACACTACCATCAAGATAACTGTATTGTGAGTTAGCCAGAGTTTCTCCCAGGCCACCATTGTCATACTGGCTGTTAGTGGTCATTTTTGAAGGATCAAATCGACGTTGGACCAACCCTCCCATGAAGCCTAAAGAGAGATAACGATTGTTTTGCGTACTTAAGGATTTATGATAATTCAATGCTGGCAGTACATGGGTTGATGTCCATCCGATAGTCCCGGCCCTGTCATACAAGACTTGCATGCCCACTGTAACGAAGTCGTTGACTTTACCTATCGGTAATTTGTATTCAGCATTCATAGATCCGGTTCTGTAAGCGTTTGTCACACTATTCCACTGGTCTCTGTAAACAGCCTGCACCCGCACATCACCAGTAAATATTCCCGCCAGTGAAGGATTTCTCCAAAGAGGCGCTTCTGAAAATTGAGAGAAATGAATATCCTGTGCCTGCACAGCCCACTGTGATAAGCTTATGGCAAGGAGTACACCCATTTTTTTTATAGTCACTCTCAATTTCATAATTACAATATCAATGCAATATTTCCGTTAAGCCGGATTATATCACCATTATCACAAAAAACTTCAGCCTGGTATACATATACGTCAGCTTTTGGTTTCTGACCTTTATACGTACCGTTCCATCCTGCTGACGCATCATTTACCGGAAAGTCTCTTTTTTCAAATACAACTTCGCCCCATCGATTGAAGATCCGTAGCATCTTTACTCTCTCCAGGCCTTTGCCTCTTGGATAAAATACATCGTTACTTCCGTCACCATTAGGAGAAAAGGTATTAGGTATAAATAAATTTCCGTCTTTACATATGACAATAACCTGTATCGAGCCAATATTGCTGCAGTTGTTATCATCTGTGAAATATACCTGGTATGTTGTATTAAATTTCGGTCCGGCGTCAGGGGCAGGGCAGGTAGTGCAACTTAAACCTGCAGAAGGAGACCACAGCCAGCTAACAGTATTAGGTGAATAAGTAGCAGGAATTGTAATGGGAAAGCCTGCCTGTATAGTCATTTGCCCCGGCATATTAACAACCGGCAAAGGATTTACAATAATATTTTGAAGGGTAGTGTCTTTGCAACCGCTGCTGTTAGTGGCAATAGCCGTTGCAACAAAACTTCCGGTAACTGTATACGTCTGTGCTGGTGGGTTTTGCAAGGTTGATGTATTCCCATTGGGAAATGTCCATTGCCAGGTTACGATGGATGTATCAGGTTGCAAAAAAACACCGGTATGGAGGATGGATGAGTTTATACAAATAACAGAATCGCCGCCAATATCAATCAGGGGACGCTGTATCACTTTTATAAGAGCCGGTTTTGATAATGTATCCCGGCAGCCAAGTTGTGTTTGAACGATCAATTGCACAGTATATAGCCCTTGTGCTGTGTACTGATGTGAAGGATTCTGTAATGTGGAACTACCTCCGTCACCAAAATCCCAGTTGTAAATAGTGACCGGATCATTAAAGGTAGTAGAGTCAGTAAAGTTTACCATACCAAAATCACAGAAGAAAGTAGTATCTGCGCCAAACTTAGCCTCAGCGCCACTTACAAAAACGGTATCAATTCCCTGCAGTGGTATTAAGCAGCCTGAGGGGTCTTCCATAATTATTTTCGGAAGAAAATTGCCGAATGATGCATAAATATGATTGGCGTTGGGAGTAGTTGTGGTTTGAGTAGTGCCGTCACCAAAATCCCAGAAATAGGAAGCCATTGGTCCTGGGGTTAACACAGAAAGTGTGACCGGTAATGGCTTGCAGCCATCGATTGGTAAATAGTTGATTCTTGAACCAGCCGTGTCATAAACACGGATAGTTTTTATTATGGAATCCATGCACCCGCCTGGGCTTGTTACAACCAGTTTTACAGGATAAACACCAGGAGTGGAATAAAAATGAATTGGATTGTTCAATGTTGAATTTCCCTGGCCTGGTCCGAAATCCCATGAAACTGAACTATAAAAGGTGGACGTATTGGTAAACTGTACTTCTAGGGGTGTGCAAGAAGTAACGGAATCGCTAACAGTAAAATTTGGTATGGGCAGATCAACCCGTATAAAACTTGTTTTAGTTATTGAGTCAGCACATCCAAAAGTGTCCTGTACTGTAAGCTTAACGGTATATAACCCAGTAGCCGCATACGTATGCGTTGGAGAGGAGATGGTTGAAGTATTGCCATCACCGAAATCCCAGAAACTGGCTAATCCAGCCGGGGTTGTAGTATTTGTGAAAGTAACAATTGCACCAGGGCAGGTTAGCGTATCTGCAGTAACAAAATCAGGGATTGGGTTTGTCGCCGTCACAAGGTCGGGTATGATAATGCTATCCATACAACCACTTGCATCTGTGACAATCAGTTTAACAGAGAATGTACCAGCAGTATTATAAGTATGTTGAAAAGGGGGATTACTGAAGTTTTGAATAACACCATCACCAAAATTCCATTGCCAGTTGGTTATATTATTTAGTCCATCGGTAGTTGAGAGATCATTGAATGTGGTCACAAGTCCAGTACATCCTGCCACATTGCTGGCTGTAAAATTGGCTGTTGGCCCATTGATGCGGATATAATTGTTTTTTACAATAGTGTTTGTACAACCATTAAGATCTGTTATGGTAAGAGTAACTGTATAAGTACCGGAGTTCGTATAACTATGCGCAATGACAGGAGTAGTACCAATGGCAGTATTACTATCCCCAAAGTCCCAACTGTAGTTAGTTATGTTTACCGGATTAAACCCAATACCGTTGAACAACACATTGCCTATTTTACATAACGTAGTTAGAGGAGTTGTAAAATCTGCTCTTTCATCCAGTGCATTTACAACCTGAGTAGCTGTATCTGCACAGCCACCATTTGTTACTATCAATTGTACATTATAAGCTCCTAATCCCGGAAATAGATGAACCGGATTTTGAATGGTTACAAGGGGGCTGCCGTCACCAAAATTCCATTCCCATGCGAGGGGTGCTACGGATTGGTCTGTGAAAGTAAAACGAATCCTGTTGCCACAATCGGGAGTAACAAGGAAACGGGCAATTGGGGGCAAAACATAAATATAATTCGTTCTCGTAATAGTATCAGGGCAACCATTATTAAAAGCAATAAGACGTACAGTAAAATATCCAGTGTCAGTATAAGAATGAGTGGGGTTTTGAAAGATAGAAGTTGTGCCGTCACCAAAGTCCCAATACCATTCATCAGCTGGGACAGAAAGATCGGTAAATTGAACCGGCTGCATGGCACAAACAGGATTAGGAGTTGCAGAAAAATCCGCAATAGGTTTATCACCCACTCTTACTGCTGCAGGAATTGTTAAGGTATCACGACAACCAGTACTGGTAGTAATGATTAATCTTACTGTATATGTTCCCTGCACAGTATATGTGTGAACAGGGTTCTGTAAAATGGAAGTGCCACCATCACCGAAATCCCATTCATACGAAGTAACAACATCAACAGCAGTGATAACAGGAACCGGAGCAATAGTGAAAGGGATACATCCCCGGTCGGGCAGGGCAGGAATGGTGATGTTAGCTCTTTGTATAGTGACGAAATCAGGCCGTACAATAGTGTCCGTGCAACCGAAACTATTTGTCGCTATCAGTGTGACTGTAAATACCCCGTATGTAGTGTATGTGTGAGCCGGATTCTGAGCTGTGGAAGTACCGCCATCACCAAAATCCCATTGCCAGCCAACAGCACCACCTGTTGAAAGATCCTGGAAGTTCACAGTAAGCGGCGGTTCACATCTTGATGTAACAGGAGCCGTAAAATCAGCTACAGGCCTTGGATTAACAGTGATATTCTGCTCAACAGAATCAAGACAACCAGGGTAAGTATTGTACAGCTTAACTGCATATACACCCGGAACAGCATAGCTATGTGTGACGGTGATCCCATTTGCAGTGCCTCCATCACCAAAATTCCAGCCCGAACTGGACGGAAGCGGAATTGATGTGTTTGTAAAGCTTACAATTTCATTAATACAAACATTTGGTGGATATGAGAAAGTAGTGCTGTACCCTCCGATTATAATGGGATTGCTGATTATGGTATCCTGGCAGCCAGCAGAACTGAAGGTTACAAGTGTTACTGTATATGTTCCATTGGCTGTGTAAGTATGAACGGGATTTGCTGCGGCAGAAAAATTTCCATCTCCAAAACCCCACAAATAAGTTAATACCGACGGACCTGTAGAAGTATTGGTAAATGTGATATTAGCAGGGGCACTGCACACAGTTGGTTGTGTATGTGTAAAATCTGCGGTAACACCAGGTGTAACAGTTATGAAATTTGGGCGACTGACAGTACGGGTACATCCTTTATCATTGGTAACTTTTAATGTTACATTAAAGGTACCAGCAGTGGTATAGGTTATGAGTGGATTTTGCAGAGTTGAAGTAGTGCCATTCCCAAAGTCCCATTCCCAGCTTACATTAGTGTTACCGGCGCCTGCAGTTGAAAGATCCGTGAGTTGAACTCTAAGCGGAAAACAACCGCTTGTGATGTTGGCAGAAAAATCAACAGTTGGAGGCTCGTACACAGTAACATAATTTGTTCTTACCAATGTATTACTGCCGATGGCATTGGTAACTGAAAGAGTAACTGTGTAGGTGCCCGGAGTAAAATAACTTGCTGTAGGATTTTGAAGGGTTGATGTATTCCCATTTCCAAAATCCCAGTTCCAGGCAGTAGGACTGCCTGTTGATTGATCCTGAAAATTTACAATTAAAGGGGAGCAACCTGCAAGCGGAGACCCCGTGAAGTTGGCAACCGGCTGAGATCGGGCCATAAATGTGCCGATGATAAGAAAGCAGAAGATAAAAAATCTTCTCCCGGTATTGTGATATATTGGCTTCAACAGGTAGCTGGTTTAATTAAGGGAACTATTACACACAAAAACTATTCCTAACAACGATTATTCTACTTTACCTGTTCTCTTTTTTATGCAAAAGATTTTTCAGCTTAACAAAAGAGGTCAGGCGGCTGGTGAATATGACACCGATCAGCATAATTTGTTTAACGAAAGGGGCGGACTAAAGCAAACACGGTCATTTACAATTTATCAAGCCGCATGTTTTTCACTTCAGTACCATTGGTTTGGGTGGCCTCTACATAAGTCCAGCTGTTCCTTGTGATTGACCAGCTTCCATTTATTAATGACAATGGATAAGATGCAGCAGTAAAATTGGCCCATGTGGTCATCGTGCTGGCATTACCATCCCAGGTACCTGTTTTTTCAGTAGTTCCATTCTTGATAGCATCAACGGTCTTATTACTGTAGTACTTAAATCTGTAATTGGTAAAATCGGCAGTAATATCCGAGCCATTAAGCGTAAAACTGGTAATGGCCCACTGCCCATCAGTCATTGCCCTGATGACAAGGTCTTGCTGTATTTCCTCTACTGTTTTTTTGCATCCTGTCATCAGCAGAACTAAAACAGCTATTAGGGTGAATTTTTTCATATTTCCGGTTAAAAGTCTACACAAAATAGGCATAATGTACAGCTTATCCAACAGGTAAATTACAACCTGGTCAGCCTATATTATACTACTGTTAACGGGTTCTTCTTTTGGTTTTCAGGATAATGCATTTAATTTCACAGCCACATTTGCGAAAACTAATGAAAAGAGCTTTACTGGCATTCTACGGGTTTCTTCTTCTTTCTTCGGTCGGTTATTCTCAAAAACCGGCGGAGTTGCTGAATCAATGGTATAAAAAATCACCGATAGAGAAAGTATATCTTCATTTTGACCGGGATAATTACCTGGCCGGGGAAACCCTCTGGTTCAAGGCTTATTTGTATTCAGACTACCAGCCGGATACAGCAAGCTCTGTATTATATGTTGAGCTTTTTAACGGGTCTTCAGCCTTAGTGGGCAAAAAGATATTACCTGTAGTGCTGGGAGTTACAAATGGTCAGTTTGAATTGCCAGATTCACTGGTTACAGGTAATTACTCTGTCAGGGCATGGTCTCCGACAATGCTGAATAACGGAACAGATTTTATATACAGAAAAAATATTTTCATTTTCGGAAAGAAAGCCAAAGAAGCAGTTACAGTAAAGCAAAAAGAAATAAGGCTTGAATTCTTTCCGGAAGGTGGGAATTTTATCAGTGGCCTTTCTAATACAATTGCATTTAAAGCAACTGATGAGAAAGGTATGCCGGCTCAGGTAAACGGTTATATTAATAATAGTAAGAATGAAAAGCTAACTGCTTTTACTACATATCATGACGGCATGGGAATGTTAGAACTCACACCAGAAATCAATGAAGTGTATTTTGCTGTGTTGGATGGGGATATCGGTTCAAAAAAATATCAATTGCCTGCTCCAACTGATAAAGGAATCGTTTTTACTATGATCCCTCATCCGCAAGGAGGCTTTTTTGAGATAAAGCAGGGAACCAGCGATCCTTCTTTAAAAGCGGCTTACATGATCGGGCAGATTCAGCATCATGTAGTGTTTCGTCAAAACTTTGCTTCGGCCAAAGGAGAGGTTCAGGGAATCATTAACACTGAAAAATTAAATTCGGGCATTTTGCAGGTAACGGTTTTTAATGAAGATGATATTCCGCTTGCTGAAAGACTGTTCTTTGTCAATAATAAAGAGTATGTTCAGGCAGTATCATTAAGAACGGATACACTTAGTTTTTCGTCAAAAGGCAGGAATCATTTTAAAATACTAATGCCCGATACAATACAGGGCAGCATATCAGTATCTGTTACAGATGCAGATTATAACCTGCATGGACTAAGAGAGGAGTCTATTTATTCAAGCCTGCTCCTCACATCAGACCTGAAAGGATATATACATAACCCGTCCTGGTATTTTTTATCTGATAATGATTCTGTAAGAACAGCACTTGATCTGTTGATGATGACGAATGGCTGGAGAAGATTTAAGTGGAGTGAACTGGCCCGGAAAGTCAGGAATCCACTTGCCTATACAGATCCTGCTTATATAACTATTACAGGAAGGGTAAATCTGCAGGGCACAAAAAAGCCTTTTGCTGAAAGACCATTAGTGGCTATTATTTCTGCAGAGGGAATGGCAAGAAGTATGCAGATGATCAGCACTGATAAGCAAGGTGATTTCAAACTGGATTCATTACTTTTTTTTGGTAATGCCCGAATCTATCTAATTGATATAAGAGGGAGGAAAAGCCAGTATATTGATGTGAATATGACCAGTGATTCATTGGGAAAGGTATATACTGTTACTTCTCCTGTTGAACAAGCGGCTGAAATAGACAAAAGTCCTTCTATTAGTAAGCAGGGAGTACTGGCAGCAGATTATGATGCTATTCAAAAAGCCAATGGGTTGATGCTGGAAGGAGTTACGCTTAAGGTCAGGAAAAAAAGCCCTGCAGAAGAATTGGATGAGAAGTATACAAGAGGTATGTTTAGTGGTTTTTCACAAAAAACCATTGACCTGGTCAATACAGAGCAATACATTTCTGAGAATAATATTTTTGATTACCTTATGTCAAGGGTGCCGGGGTTGGATGTAACAAATGATGGGGTTGACTACAGGGTGTATTACCGCCAGGGACCGTCCCTGAGTTCTCTTGGGCCAATACCTATGACGCTTTACCTGAACGAGATTGAAACAGATGCCAATGTTATCTCAACTATTCCTGCTACGGAAATTGCTTTGGTGAAAGTCTTCAGCACATTTGTAGGTGCAGCCGGTGGCGGGGCTGGCGGGGCAATGGCCATCTATACCAAAAAAGGTTCTGATATCAGCAATTCTTCCAGAGGAGATCTGATTACCTACAAAGGATTTTCAGTCGTAAAAGAGTTTTATGCACCGAATTATAAAGTCGAGCCGGAATTGATGAGCAAAGCGGACAGCCGTATTACCCTGGACTGGCGTCCGAATATATTTATCAATAACATCAACCCTGTAATACCTGTGAGTTTTTATAACAGCGACCGCACTAAAAAATTCAGGGTGATTGTAGAAGGAATGACTACCTCAGGAAAGATGATCAGCCTGGAAAAATTAATTGAATCCGGCAAGTGATATACACCTTTAACTAACAACCCTTACTATAAAGAAGGTACTCTTAGCTATTAATAATAAAATTATTTACCAGGGAACCCCTGGTCTGATTTTACTTCAATCATTTGGAGAGTATGTCGTTTGCTGTGTGCGGCAATGAAAATGTATAGCTGGTAACAATCGATCCAGCCGAAAGGCATTTGTACCACATGATTGCGAAGATCCTCAGTTGAATTCTTAATATACTTTATATGCTCTGTCCTGCTGTTCCTGAAATCTGCCAGTGCTGCATCTAAGCTGGTAAAGCCGGTATTTTTAGGCTGTATTGGTTCAGGTGCCTGAAATTTCTGTGTCCTGTTCTGTACCATTGCTACAATTTGCTCATCTGTAGCTTTAATTTCCGAACGTTTTTCAGGGTTAGCTGCAGTTTTCATAGCACCTTCAAACATGGCCCACAGTGTCTTTTCCGCAGCTGCTATATGATACATACATTCTGTTACCGACCACTTATCCGGGGCCACTTTAAAATTCAATTGTGCTTCAGATAATCCTTTGGTGGTGTTAACGGCATCTTTATAAGTGTCCTTCATCAAACCGGATGCATATTTTCTTTCTGATTTTGAAATGGAATTGTCGTTGATCGTTCCGGCAGAACCTGTAACGACCAATAATAGAAGTAATAATCGGCCTGTTGTTCTTTTAAGCATGGCAAACATTTTTTAAATGAACTGATCGGACGGGAGTCATCATGGGTGAGAAGAGTAAAAGGTACAAAAGATTTATACACGATAAAACTTTGTTTTTCCACCTTTCAAGGGTGCAAATTAGTAATCCTGTAACTTTCGGGAATGAAAATTTCGACCATAACCGGCTTTTTGGAATCTTTGGCAAACACTTCTTTACAAGAGGCATATGATAACGCCGGCCTTATTACCGGGGATACTAATTGGGACTGTACCGGTGTTATATGTTCATTAGATGCGACAGAGGAAATTGTGAACGAGGCCATTGAGAAAAAATGTAATCTCATTGTAGCGCATCATCCAATTATTTTCGGAGGGCTAAAGAAGATCAATGGAAAGAATTATGTGGAGAAAACAGTCATTACTGCCATTAAAAATGATATTGCCATTTATGCTATACATACAAACCTGGATAATGTAATAGAAGGTGTGAATGGAAAGATTGCTGCCATGTTGGGCCTGCAAAATCTGTCTGTGCTTTCTCCCAGGGATAATATACTAAAGAAGCTTTTCACTTTTGTACCACTTGCACAGGCAGAGCAGGTACGGGCGGCTGTTTTTGAGGCAGGTGGTCGCCATATTGGCAATTACAGTGAATGCAGTTTTAATACAGAAGGTGCAGGAACTTTTAAAGCCGGACAAGGAACGGATCCATTTGTGGGGAGGGTAGGTGAAAGGCATTTTGAAAAGGAAGTCAAAGTAGAAGTCATTTTTCCAGGTTTCCTTGAAACTAAGATCATTGCTGCGATGAAGGAAGCCCATCCATATGAAGAAGTAGCGTATGATGTGGTAAACTTATCCAATGCTCACCCGGGTATCGGCTCAGGTATCGTCGGGGAGCTGCCATCGTCAGTTGATGAAAAGCAATTTCTATCTCTTGTAAAGCAGTTATTCAAATTATCGGTGGTCCGCCATACCCCGCTGGTCAATAGACCAGTTAAAAAAGTAGCTATTTGCGGGGGGGCTGGTAGTTTTTTGATTTCCAAAGCTTTAGCGGCCGGAGCAGATGCATATATTACTGCAGATATGAAGTATCATGAGTTTTTTGATGCTAATGGCCGAATGCTTATCACGGATGTCGGTCATTACGAAAGTGAGCAGTTCACTATCAACCTGCTGCAAGAAGTTTTAGCGGAAAAATTCCCTACCTTTGCCGTCCTTAAAACAGAAGTGGAAACCAATCCCGTCAGATATTTTTTATAAGCTAACCGGAACTGGTAAAAACCACTGAAAACAAACCTGTCCGCTGGCAGGCTTCAAACAAGAAACTTTAAACTAAAATATGGCACACGTTAAAGAATTTTCAGTTGAAGAAAAACTTACTTCTCTCGTTACCCTTCAGAAGATAGAAAGTAAGATGGATGAGATCAAGATACTGAAAGGGGAATTACCAATGGAAGTGGCTGACCTGGAAGATGAAATCACCGGTTTGCATGCCCGCCAGACCCGTATTGAAGAAGAAATAAATGGTGTAACAGATTTTATTGAGCAGCGCAAAAATGCTATCAAAGAAGCTGAAGCATTGATAAAAAAATATGACAAGCAGAGCTCCAACGTTAAAAATAACAGGGAGTTTGAAGCTATTAATAAAGAAGTAGAAATGCAGCAGCTGGAAGTAAAGCTGGCTGAAAAACATATCAAAGATGCTACGGAAGAAATAGCAGAAAAAGCTGTCTTGCTTGAGAAAGCTAAAAAGAATATTGCTGCGAAAGAAGGTGTACTGGCTACTAAAAAAGGGGAGCTGGAAAAGATCATCGCCGCTAATGAAAAAGAAGAAAAGCATTTTGCCAAACTGGCTACTGATGCCAAGCAGCATGTAGAACCCCGTTTGCTGGCAAGTTATGAGAAGATCCGCCATAGCTACAGAAATGGATTGGCTGTGGTGCCGGTTGAAAGAGATGCCTGCGGCGGATGTTTTAATGCTATCCCTCCACAAAAACAAAGTGAGATCCGCCAGCACAAAAAAATCATGATCTGCGAAAACTGTGGCCGGATCCTGGTGGATGAAGAACTGAACAATAACGTAGAAGTAAAATAAACTCCAGGTCAAACTGGTCTGAATACTTCAATGAGATATTTGTCCCGCAATAATTGCGGGACTTTTTTATTGCTCTGCTGCTGACATCAATTTAGCAGTAACCAAATCTCTGGCGATCTGTATAACCTGTAACTAAAATCCCTAATTTGCTTTTCAAATGCTGACCCGTCTTTCTATAAATAATTATGCCATCATAGATGAACTGGAAATTGATTTTCCAGGCAGTCTTAACGTTATTACAGGAGAGACTGGTGCCGGTAAGTCCATTATTGTTGGTGCTTTGGGATTGATCCTGGGAGACAGGGCCGATTCAACCGCACTGGTGAATAAAGAAAAGAAATGTGTGGTAGAAGGAGTGTTCAAAGCAGATAAGAAAAAGGCGGTGCTTGCATTTTTGAAGGAGAATGAACTGGATGCGGATGATGAGTTGGTGTTAAGACGGGAAATTGGAACCAATGGCAAATCAAGGGCATTTGTAAACGATACTCCTGTGAATCTTTCACAGTTACAAGAATTGAGTTCACTATTAGTAGACCTGCATCAGCAGTTTGATACAGTAGAAGTGGGTGAATCCGGGTTTCAGCGGGAAGTACTGGATGCTTTAGCAGGGCATTCGACAGTAATGGAGGAATACCAGCAGGTTTTCCAGCAATGGCAGTTGGTGAAAAAGGAATGTGAAGAATTAATAAGCCAGAAACAACAATTTGATAAGGAAGCTGATTATAACCGTTTTCAGTTTACAGAGCTGGAAGAAGCAGGGTTCAAGGAAAATGAACTGGAAGAAATTGATGCCGAACTGAAATTGCTGAACAACTCAGAAGGCATCAAAGCGGCATTAAGTAAAACTTATTTTGAACTCAGAGAAAGTGAAAGCCCGGTGGTGCAGCAACTAAAAGCATTGCTGAACCAGTTGAATACCTATGCTTCTTATCATCCGGATCTGCCTGCTCTGCTGCAACGTTTGCAATCAACACAAATTGAATTACAGGACATCGCTGATGATGTGGATCGTATCAGTAATCATATCAATTATGATCCGGAAAAAATTGAACGATTGAATGAGCGGCTTTCACTGGGATATAAGCTGCAAAAGAAACATGGCGTCAGTTCTACTAATGAACTGCTTGACATTCAAAAAAAATTGGCAACTAAACTGCAGTCTGTACTCAATATTGATAATTCTATTCAGCAAAAAGAGAAAGAAAAGGATAAACTTTTTGCTGACGCCATACTACTAGCCAAAAAGATAGCTGAAGGCCGGAAAAAGCAGGTAAAACCACTGGAGGATAAAGTAAATAAGCTGCTTACACAGGTAGGTATGCCCAATGCAAAACTTAAAGTGGATATTAATCTAGTTGAATTGAATTTTTTTGGAGTAGATATAATCGATTTTCTTTTTAATGCCAACTTGCCTGCCGGCGAGGCAGGTAAAAGCGGACAGTTTCAGCCAGTTCGCAAGGTAGCCAGTGGCGGCGAACTCAGCCGCCTGATGCTTTGTATTAAATCGTTAGTAGCGCAATCTGTTGACCTGCCCACGATGATCTTCGATGAGATTGATACTGGTATTTCTGGTGAAGCAGCCAGACAGGTTGGCATCATCATGAAAGAACTGGCAGCACAGCGACAGGTTATTTGCATCACTCATCAGCCACAGATCGCCGGCAAGGCAGCAGCACATTTTTTTGTATACAAAGAGATAGTAAAGCCTGCCTCGCCGGGAGGTAGGGATGCTGTTAAAACAAATATCCGCCGTTTGTCTACTGAAGAAAGAATTACCACCATTGCTAAAATGCTCAGTGGTGAAAAACCAACTGCTGCAGCTATGGAAAATGCAAGAGAAATGGTGATGAATTAACCCTTTACAGTTAGTATTGCTTTTACTACGTATCCCTACTTTCAGCACACCATAACTGATTCGGAAATACACGGCCATGCCAATCCCTGCATGGTTATTGTAATTATTGGAATAACCCTACAGCTTAAAACAACTAAATCCGAACTTATGAAAACTGTAAAGCAAGTCCTGTTTTTGTGTGCACTGCTTGGCCAACTGGTGCTTACCGCACAGGTACAATGGTACCAAAACCAGGATGGTCACAATCAACCCAATGGCACTTATGCCACGTCTATTGAATCATTATCGAAACATTCTTTTGTTGCCTGTTACCTCTGGAGGATGGATAATGAAAATTTTACCTGGAAGATATCCAAGTCGCATACTAATGGAACAGAACAGCGAACTTTTTTCCTTAGTGGCCCTTCCGGTATGGCTGAAATAAAAACAGGGTATCGCAATACTGTGTATGTCCTTTTTCGCAGTTTTCCTTTTGCACAGGATCCGCAATACACTGTCTATAAGCTGGACAGTAACCTGGTGATAAGAGCACAAAAAAATATCAGTTTCCCTGATGCGTACAGCATTTTCAACCTCAATGTGTTTGAATTGGATGATGCAGGCAATGTATACCTCGCCGGTGATGGGCAATATCCTGATGGCCCCGGGTTTAGCCCTGCTTCCTTTGTGATGAAGACAGACAAAAACCTGGTGACGAAATGGAGCCATATGGATTCTGTACAAACATCGTACAGCCGCCTGCATGTAGAGCGCAACGGAACAGTAAGGCTGATTGAAGATTTTTTTGGTTTCTTTCCTGCTGTCAAGATTCAAAAAATAAGTGCCGGCGGACAGTTGTTGCAAACAAAGATTATACAAACCGATGAAGGAAGACAAAGTCTCTCTTCTGCACTGGATAAAGATGATAACCTGTTATTGTTTGGCGGAAAGGCAAGCGGTGAATCACAAAGCATGTACTTGTATAAACTCTCGAGACATACGGGTAATGTAGTGTATCGTAAAACACATTTCACAGCACCCGGTACACAGCTTGATGATCTGAAGCTTGATGAGGACGGAAACATATTTTCATTGGTAACACAGTATTTCGCCACGGGCAGTATGTGCCGGGTCAGCCGCATCAGTGCCGGCAGCGGAAATATTTATTGGAGCCGTTCTTTCCCTTTTGCACAGGATAGTTGTGTGCTCACCAAAATTGTAAATGGCAACAATGACCGTTTTTATGTGGTAGGAGAAAGAAGAAGCGGCAATTATTTTTCCAAAGGCTTTGCCCTGCGGATAAAAAAGAATGGCAATACGGATGGTCATTTCCCTTCTCCGGATAGTGTAGGGTTTCAACGTTCCCATTACTTATTACAGGGTATTACAGACAGAGATGATCAACTGATCGCTATTGGTAATACCAATGACCTGGACACCCTGGCAGGTGCCGGTACCTACTATCGTTCTTTTGCTGTCCGGTTTGGCAGCAACCGTCATCATCATGGATGCGATGATGCAGGAAAACCCGGTATCGAAACAGCGTCGGCAGCAATGACTGAAACGGAAGAAATACCACTGACAGGTAAGCCGGTTGTATATCCAAACCCGGCGCAGGACCATATAACCATAAGTAATATTGAAAAAGAGAACTACAACCATATAGCGGTGTACAATATGCTGGGTACTCTGCTGTTTCAGCAAACAATAAACAATAGCACGGCCCGGCTTGATGTAAGCACACTGAGCGGGGGAGTGTACCTGCTGGTGCTGCGTTCTTCTAGTAGTCGTAAAGAACAGCAGCTGAGATTTGCGGTGAAGAGATAATATTACCTTAATACAGATTTAATAAATGGAGGGCTGCCTGCTCTCCATTTTGCTTTTTTGGGAAAAAAATACCATAAAATGGTTATTGACTTTTCAATGTATAAATTGGAAATTACGGGTGAATCCTACTATTAACTCAAAACTCTTTTATGCGATTTAAATCTGCCAAAACCGAAGGGTATATCGTTTATGCTGTAACAGGCACTAATACGGTTTCTTTTGCGATTGATTTCCGGGATGCGAACACAAAAAAATTATTGGGATTTGCCGTGGAACGAATTGATAAACGAAATGGTGGCCGGAAGTTCATGGAAGGCTATAAAGTATTTAAACAACTGCTGCCTTCTCCTACTGAAGATACGGAAGTAAGCACCTATACACATCCGGTACAGAGTTTTGTTTGGGACGATTTCACCTGTTTTGGTGATACTGAATATGAATACTACTTCTTCCCTCTTAAAGGAACTCCTAAAGCAATTGACAGAACCGGGAGAAAGATTTCCATAAAAGTGAAGACAGAGAAATTATTCAGTGATACAGCACATGATATTTTTTTCAACCGCGGAGTAGCCAGCAGCCAGGCGTACCGCAGAAAATTTTTTAATCTCCCACCCGATAAAATGAATAATCCCGATATGTACCTGCGGGCAATGAACTGGCTTAGCCGGCAGTTGGATGATGCCCTACTTGATTTTATCAAACAAGCAGAAAAAGGAGATACCCTATTGGGATGTTTTTATGAATTTCATTACCAGCCGGTGGTACAGGCTTTTAAAGAAGCGCTTGACAGAGGTGTGAAAGTGCAGATTATTGTTGATGCCAAAGAAAATGAAAGCACGGATAAAGATGGAAATTTTCATGAAAGCTTTCCAAGGGTAAAAAACCTTGAAACATTAAAAAAGGCCGGGTTCTCTCTAAAAAAATCAGATAAGATAATTTTTCAACGCACAGCTAAAACAAACGATATACAGCATAACAAGTTCATCGTATTTGTAAGTAAAAAGCAAAACAATGCACCGGTTGCTGTCTGGACTGGTTCAACCAATATTTCAATGGGAGGCATTCATGGCCAGACAAATGTGGGCCATTGGGTACGAAATAAAAAAACAGCGGAATTGTATAAGAAATATTGGGAAATACTTTCTAAAGATCCCGGTGGAAAAGAAGGGGATGACAGGTCAACTGTCCTGAAGAAAAATAATGCCCTTAAGGCTGATATAATGAAATTACAAGACGATATCGAATTCAAAGACTGGGATGACGTACCCATCGGCATTACACCGATATTCAGCCCCCGGAAAGGGTTGACCATGCTGGAAACCTATGTAAAAATGATGGACAACGCCAAAGACGCAGCCTGTATTACACTGGCATTTGGCATAAACAAATTGTTTAAAGATTATTTGCTGGATAATACAGATCAGAACCATATCAGTTTCCTGTTGCTGGAAAAACAGGACAAACCCAAAAAGAACAGTAAGCAGCCTTTTGTAAAGATTGGCGCTAAGCAAAATGTTTACCAGGCCTGGGGTTCGTATATCAATGATAATCTTTACCAGTGGGCCGAAGAAACTTCTGCCAGACAGCTGGGATTAAATACCCATGTAGTTTATATCCATTCTAAATTCCTTTTAGTTGACCCGCTGAGTGATGACCCTGTGGTGGTAACAGGCTCTGCAAACTTTAGCGAACCATCCACCAATGCTAATGACGAGAACATGATTATCATCCGTGGCAATCAGCGGGCTGCTGATATTTACTTTACAGAGTTTAACAGGCTTTTCAATCACTACTATTTCCGGGCAGTGTATAGTAACGTTAAGCAGGACAGGGCCACAAAGGATGCAAACATTTTCCTTCAACCCAGTGATAAATGGCTGGAGAAATACAAAAAGGGCAAGTACCGCTACAAAAGGGTGGAGATGTTTTCAAAAATGGAGGGGTTTACAGAAATTGATTGATGTTGTTAAAATAACCCCGCAACGCAGAGTTCCCCATGGATAAGATACAGATTATTACCATTGAGGATTTATTCAATGGCAAACAACCCCAGTTGCCCGGCGTCGCCGAAAATGAAACCTTGTTGGTAATAAAAAAAATATTCTCATAGCCATTTTTTTAAAAGATGTCAGCCTTATGTGTAACAGTTATGCAAAAAATGAAATACAGCTCTCAAATGGCAGGTGTGCTTTCTTTCAGATGGAGTCGTAGAATATACAAATGTTATTATTTATTTTAGAATGTCAATAGCCAATTCTAATTATTCGTTATACAAATTCAGAAAGTTGGATGAACCGCAGCACAATATTCAACTAATATTTTCGCCCATTAATAGTTCAGCATTGTCCAGAACTTTTAATTCTTTGCCACTTGCCTCATCAAGCAGATAATCAGAAAAGATAGAAGCTAGCGGCATTTGGGCCAGCGGTTCAAGAAACAAAAACTGCCCCTGGGGGTTCACCTCCAGCCATACATATTCGCCTTCTGGTGTGATCTTAAGGTCAAGAATACCCATGGCTAAGCCTAGGTGGTCAAGTACCTTTCTTATTTTTTTATGTAGTGAATCAGGCACATCCCACTTTTTTATTGGAACATTAAGGTTAGGCCGCCAGTCAAGTTCTTCGGTTTCAATAATTGCCGCATATGATTTGTTACCAAAACAATTGAGCCTGATATGTTTTGTTCCTTCAATATATTCCTGGTAAACAGCAGGGCAAACACGGAACGAAGCGGGGTCTGTTTTCCGGGCATCATCCATAAACGTAGTGAACATAAGCGGGCCGGCAGCGCCTACAACTGGTTTTACAATTACTTTACCCTTTTGTGAGTCAATAAATTCCTGTACTTCATTCTGCGACTGACTGATAAGTGTATCAGGTATCCTGAAGCCGCACTTCCTAGCAACAGATAATTGGTATATCTTATTTGCTGCTTTATCAGTTGCAGACGGTGCCGATATCCATTTACCGGTAAATGCCGATTCAAGGATTCCGCCAAGGCTGCCTCTGCAATCGTTATTGATCAGCTTCACTTGGTGATCATTTTCCATTTCAAATTCGAACTGCTGATCGGCTCTTACTCTTCTCCACCATATTAAATCAGCTTCTTTTACATTGATAGAAATACCATCACTGGTGTAGAGATATGCATTCTCTTCATTATTGACGTTTCTCCACATTACCCTGTTTGTAGTAGTCAACTGATCACATTCTATAATGTGGCAGTCGTCATATCCTTTACCTTTCAGCGTATTCCTGATAGTGACTGCATGTATGTCGTCTTTTATTGTAATAATAAGTATCATAGTTTGAAGCGTTTTTAGTTTATAGAAATACCCCTTCAGGCAAATTGCTTTAAAGGGGTATTTTTTGAGGCTAATCCATATCACAATCATCAGAACAGCCCCCTGAGCAAGATTCTGTCCCTGCTCCAACTAACCCTCCTAAAGGACTTTTAATCCCATAGAAATCACGGAGGTCCTTTTCCCATTGTTTTAACTGCTCCGGTTTCGTAAGTCGTACATACGATGTTACCTGTGCAGCAAATACAACAGGAGGTACTCCTTTTCTGGTTGATTTGGCGCTTACTTTACTACCGAGTTTTGCCATTTTTCCTCCTTTTGTTTAATAGTTAAGAAATGGTTTCGGATATTTCAATACTGGAAAGTTGAGCTTTATATAAACAAAAGTCAATACCCTTTTTGGGTTAGTCAATCTTAAAAATTAAAAACCCTGTCATCCGAAATCCCGGGGAGGGAAATCGGAGCGACAGGGCTCTTTATGTATACCGTCTCAGTTAATATCTATGCACACAGCTCCACTTTGAACGCCAGGCTGAAGTAGCGGAAGAACTCTCCTCTGTCGTTACTGCTGTAGCCGTTCCAGGCCTGGCCAAAAGTAAAGGGATGTTTGTTACCGCTGGCAGCTTCGCCGATACCAACAATACCATCATTGGTCTGCAGTCGGAAACCATAGGTAGCATCTTTTTTTAGCGCTACAGGTTCCAGTTCAAAGCGGATCCAATGCGTGCCGTCATTTTTATCTACCGGCCGGCTGGTACTGCCAATGGCTGGTCCCCAGGTATTAGTAGCGGCATCAAATTCATGCAGGGTAAGAGCCACTTCACCGGGTTGTGTCACGGCGGAGGCATATACCTGTATGTTGTTGACTAATCCTTCTGAGGGGCAAATAAATGTTTGTCCGGCAAGGCGGTCATGGGCATGGGGTTTAAGATGACCGATCCAGAGAGTAGTGTTGTTCTGTGCCTGGCTAAGTACCGGGCGGGAATGGCTGCTGTGTTTTTTAGTTTCCATAATATATCTGCATTTTAAAATAAACAAATCGGGGGTACGGTTGCAGCTGGTAATGGTAAAAAAAGAACTGGTGTTATGTCAGAAACTCCCGTTTCCGGGTATTATTGTGCGACTGACAAAAATCAGTTATAAAATTAATAACAGATTGTGCTAATCTTATAGGGAGATTTACCAATCTTTTTAAGTAAATTGTCAATGACCTGGCGGGTAAAAGAGAATGTGGATAACCCCGGAAATGAGGTGAAAAAATGGTGCAGAAAGAAAAATTTTTTTCCAAACCATTTTGCTCTTTATTTCGCCTCACTGACTGACGGACACATTCCTATAACGAAGAAGTAATAATTTCTTAAAACAAGATGGAACTAACCCGGTGGTCATTGGTGAACAACTGATGGTTTAACTCTTTATCTCCCTACCTGAACAATGGATCTGACTAATATTAATAAAGACCGCAAGACAAGAAGAAAATCCACCCTTGACTTAGGCACCATGGTATATGGTAAAGTGCCCCCGCAGGCAAAAGACCTGGAAGAAGCGGTGCTGGGTGCTATTATGCTTGAAAAAAGCGCCTTTGATACCATTGTAGAAATCTTGAAACCGGAATGTTTTTATGTAGAAGCTCACCAGCGCATCTTCAGCGCTATGCAAGGCCTGGCAAATAAAAGTCAGCCGATAGATATTTTAACTGTAGCCGAAGAACTCCGCTTCCGGGAAGAACTGGAAATGATAGGCGGAGCTTATTATGTAACCAAGCTTACCAATGCTGTTGTTTCTGCTGCCAATATTGAAGCACATTCCAGGATCATTCTGCAAAAATTCATTCAGCGGGAACTGATCCGCATCAGCGGTGAGATCATTGGTGATGCATACGAGGATTCAACCGATGTGTTTGATCTGCTGGATGTGGCTGAAAGCAAGTTGTTTGAAATTACCAACAACAACCTTCGCAAGAATTTTGAAACAATAGACTCCGTTTTGGTTAATACTATTAAACGGATAGAAGACCTGCGTCATAAGAATGAAGATGTAACCGGTGTACCCAGCGGCTTTCCTTCGCTTGACCGAGTAACATATGGATGGCAGAATACCGATCTTATCATTTTAGCGGCAAGGCCGGCTGTTGGTAAAACTGCATTTGCTTTGAACCTGGCAAGGAATGCCGTGATGCATCCGGGAAAGCAAACTGCAGTTGCTTTATTCTCTTTAGAAATGAGTGCCGGCCAGTTGGTACAACGTATTCTTTCAGCTGAAAGTGAAATATGGCTGGAAAAGATCAGCCGGGGCAAAATGGAAGAGCATGAAATGAAACAATTGTATGCAAGAGGTGTTCAGCGATTAGCACAAGCTCCGTTATTTATTGATGACACACCGGCGCTAAACATTTTTGAATTGCGGGCTAAGTGCCGCCGTTTGAAAAACAAACATAATATCGGTCTTATCATCATTGACTATTTGCAGTTAATGAGCGGTACCGGCGAGAATCGTAACAGCAACCGGGAGCAGGAGATCAGTAATATTTCCCGTAACCTGAAAGCATTGGCCAAAGAATTAAGTGTTCCAATTATTGCGCTGTCGCAGTTAAGCCGGGCAGTAGAAACCCGGGGTGCTGGTAAGGATGGAAATAAAATGCCCCAATTAAGTGATCTGCGTGAATCAGGAGCCATTGAACAGGATGCCGATATGGTTATGTTCCTGTATCGTCCGGAATATTATGATATCACCACTAATGAACTTGGAGAAAATAACAGGGGTGAAACCCATGTACGAATAGCCAAACACCGTAACGGCTCTTTGGAAACTATTAAACTGCGGGCATTGCTGCATATCCAGAAATTTACCGAGGATGATGCAGGCAGTTTAGGTGGTACTGGTTTAACAGGGAACTGGAAACCAGTAAGCGATGTGGATGGTGATGGCGGCGCCAAAGTATTTATACAAACAGGCAGCCGGATGAATGACCTGCCGGAAGATGAGGACACTCCATTCTAAAATTTATTGGTATGAGATCATTGTTATTAACCCTCTTACTTAGTGCCGGAGTTTTTTCAGAGGTGAATGCGCAGGATAGTACTGCTGTCAACAACAGTATGGCAACGGTTTATTTTATGCGTTCTACCGGTTTCCAGGGTTCTGCAACGGCATTCACGGCATTCATAGACGATACTATTGTTTGCAAACTCAATAACAAACGATATTCCATTCATTCAATAGCTCCAGGTAAGCACAAGTTTACAGTCCAGTTTGCAGGAAAGAAATCGAAGGAGAAAGCAGAAGCCGTTTATATAGAAACAGAGGCAGGCAAGGCATATTATATACAGATGATATTTCAGCCTGGTGCTTTTGTCAATAATTTATACTGCCAGGAAGTGACGGAGAACTCTGCCAAAACCATGTTACCGGCTATGAAGCAGGATGTAAAATGTGAGTAGGTTTATAGTGCCTGGAATTCATACATAAAACTTTAGTCCAATTATCAATTGGACTTTTTATTTTTACGTCAATGGAGCTTCCTTTTTTTTACATAGTAGAGTATAATACTTTGAAAGGGGACATCACATTGGATGAAGACACCAGCAGGCATATGGTGCAGGTATTGCGCATGAAAGCCGGAGAACAGATAAACCTGACAGATGGAAAGGGAAACCTGCTTACCTGCGTGATAACAGAAGAGCATAAGAAGCATTGCAGTGTAGCAGTAAAACAAACTCAGTACACTGAGCCACCTAAAAGAAAGGTCTCTATAGCCATTTCCCTACTAAAGAACAGTAATCGTTTTGAATGGTTCCTTGAAAAAGCAACAGAAATTGGAGTGAATGAGATCATTCCACTGATATGTGAAAGAACGGAGAAAGAAAAATTCAGGTATGACAGGATGCAGGGAATCTGTGTAAGTGCTATGTTGCAAAGCCAACAGTGCTGGTTGCCGGTGTTGCATCAGCCGATGGATTTTAGTAGAGCGGTAACGTCATCAGCAGCAAATCAAAAATTCATAGCGCATTGTGATGACGGCGCCAAAAACCAGTTGACCAGTCAATCATATAACCAATCAGCCATCATCCTCATTGGCCCTGAGGGAGATTTCACTCCGAAAGAAATAGAACTGGCTTTGACTAATCAGTTTGTTCCAGTATCATTAGGGGAAACAAGATTAAGAACAGAAACGGCTGGAGTGGTGGCAGCAGCATTGCTGATGTTGGCTTAACTGATTATTCCCAGCTCTCTTACCACATTCATCAGTGATTGGGTGTTGTGCACATTAAATTTTTGCAGCATGTTTTTACGGTGTGTATCCACAGTATAGTTACTTAAGTATAGCCGGCTGGCTATTTCAGTACTTGTCATTCCTTCGGACAGCAGCTGAAGTATTTCTTTTTCTCTCCGTGTAAGTGCAGGAATATTATTTTGCTGAAGATTAAAATTTTGCAGTTGTTGCAATATTTTTTCATTGGCAGCCTTGCTCAGGTAAATCGTCCCGTCCATTATACTATAAATGGCATCAATGAGTTCTTCCCGTTCCATGTTTTTTAGCAGGTAGCCGTTTGCACCTTTGCGGATGAGCTGGGTGATGATGCCAGCCTCATTTACATAAGTAAGACCGATAATTTTTACTGTTTTATTTTTTTCTCTTATCAATTCGCACAGGCGCAACCCGTCAATATCCGGAAGATTAATGTCCAGCAATATCACATCCACTGGTGTTGTATTATCGAGGAAGGTCAATGCTTCTTTAGCTGTTTTTGCGGCTGCTTCTATATGCAGTTGGCTTTCATCTTTCAGCATTGTTTTAATGCCGTCAATGACGAGAGGATGATCATCAATAATTAGAATTTTTATCATAGCCGTAAGCCGGCTATAAATTTAATCAATCAAATTTAAAAACCAGTATGTGGCTTATTTTATCAGTCGTTAATAAGCAGGTCGATCATCACTGTGGTACCAATATCTTTTCGGGAATCAATAGTAAGCCTTCCGTTAAGATAATCCACCCGGCTCTTTACTGTTGCCATACCCATGCTCCTTTTTTCTTCGGCTTCTTCGGTGTCAAAACCCCGGCCATTATCTTCGATGACCACACTAAGGCGGTTACCTTCCCGGTTTATTTGTATAATAGCCTCTGTAGCATAAGCATGTTTGATAATATTATTGATCAATTCCTGGATGATGCGGTAAAGCATAATTTCAACTGAGCTGCTGAGCCTTTTTTCCATTCCAAAAGTTTGCAGTGTTACTTTCAGAAGCTTACCTGAGCTGATATTACTACAGAAATCCTGCAGGGCTTCTGCAAGGCCGACCTTCATCAATACTTCGGGCATCATGTTATGAGCTACTTTTCTCAGTTCATCTGAAGCATTATTAATTAGGTCCAGGGTTTTTCTGTATAGCGGATTTTCTTTTATTTCCGGTGTGTCCTTTTGCAGGGTGCTATAATGCATTTTTACTGTTGAGAAGATTCCTCCTAACCCGTCATGCAGATCTTTAGCAATCCTTGTTCGTTCAGTTTCCTGCCCGTTAATCATAGCTTGAAGAGAGACAACCTGTTGCTGTTTCTCCATTGAATTTATTTTTTCTTCCTGCAATACTGCCTGCTGTAGAGACAATTTTTGCCTGGCCCGGAAGTTTTTCCGAATCAAAGCCAGAATTATAAGAGCAGTTGCCAGCAATCCGGCTGCTATTGCGAGGTAAGTGTTTCTCTTTCGCAAGGCATAATCTTTTTGCTGCTGTACCTGTTGCAGACGGAGAATCTCATTTTCTTTTTTGTTGGTTTGGTATTGTGTTTCCAGCTCTGTTGTATAGTTTCTTGTTTCACTGTTCAGGATGCTGTCTGTTATTTCTGAATGCAGTAGCAAATTCCTGTAAGCATTGTAATAATCGCCGATGGAATCATATAAGGTACTTAATGAGAGAGCCAGGTTCGCTTCAGCTCTTTTGTTGCTATATTCTTTTGCCAGCGACATTCCTTTGAACAAAGACTCTTTTGCCTGGTCAAAGTTTCTGCTCCGGTAATATGCTTGTCCGAGTGAATTATAATGATTGGCGGCCTGGTACTTATTATTAAGGGCTTCTGCTTTTTTAACGGCAATGCTGATATAATTAACTGCTTTTGAAAAATCTTCTTTCCCGTAATAATAAGTACCGAGTGTGCTGGATATTTCTGCTGCCAGGTTTTGATCCTGAGTTGTATTGCTAAAACTTTCGAGCCGGGGTATATATGTGGCTGCTTCATCGTATTTTTTTACGTATAGCAGATCGGTAACAATTGCCTGCAGCACATAGCCTACGGAAAGACTGTCATTTGCTTTTTCTGCCAGGGGCAATACCTTTTTCCCCAGTTCAATTGCTTTTTCATATTGCTTTATTTGGCCTAATAGTGCAATTACGTTTGTGTAAGCTATAAGTGAATTTCCTGTATCGCCGGCCTTATCAAAACCTTCGGCTGCCTTCGTATAATATTCGGCTGCTTGCCTGTAGTTACCCATCATATAATTCTTATTGCCTTTTGCATTGAGTATTTTGCAAAGACCTTTAGTATCATGAAGTTGCTCATACATTTGTTCTGAAATAAGGAGAAAAGAATCAGCCTGCGGATACTTTCCCAAGTCAATATAACTGGTACCTGTGAGATAAGCCGTTCTGGCAATACCCATTTTAAAATCGAGTTTTTTGCTTAGCTGGTAACCTTCCAGACCATATTCAAGAGCCTTGTTCACATCCTGGTATCCGATTTCATTACCAATCGTCATCAGCAAGTTTACTTTATTAGTATCCTCTTTTGTTTTGCCGAGTTCTTTAACCAGGCTGTCAATCTGTACATTGGATAACTGTGTATACGCAGGAATTGAAAACAAAAAAAATCCCCAGCATATTAAAACTGGCGCTGGCGAAATGAAGGTTTTTTTTCGGAGCATAACAAATGATTTCAAAATAATTGTAAACGAAACCCTGCTGAAGGTAATCAGTATATTTTTTCTGTAATCTACCGGATTTTAGGTATTTCTTATTCCGCATTTTGACCAACTATTGGTATTGACTCCGCCTTGCAGCAGAAATAGTTTTGTAGCCATCATTCATCACATCAAAACTTACATGAAATGAAACCTGTCTTTATTTCAGCAGTTTGGTTGTTTATATCAACGAATTTGCCACAGGTAATGTTTGCTCAAACTGAACAACCCGCCGGCAGGGTGTCTCCGAAGGAGCTCGCCATTTCGCCTTCACCGATTTTTGATCTGATGGCGGCTACGCCGACACAGGTAACCCGGATGGCCGATATCAAAGATTTTAAAGTGGACTGGTCATTAAAATATGGTGTGAATCCAAACCTGGCTATTCAATCCCAACCTTTTTGGGAGTTTTTTTATAACAGGAAAGATTTGAGTAAGTATCAGAAAGCATCAGGCTTTATGCGAAAATTGGCTTCTATTGATGTATCACTCGGAAGTATTCAGGATGATGATAACTACAGGAGAATTGGCGGGGCTGTTAAACTAAACCTGTACCGTCAAAAAGATCCTTTGTTGGAGAAAGGAATGTATGAAGATATTGGAGCAAAATATAAGCAGGAAAAAGAGGAATTGTTACTTCAGTTAAAAGAAGCAAAACAAAAACTTGACACCATAACAAATATCCTGGAAAAACCTGCATTGAGAACACAGATAAGATCGCTGGAAGATCAGTTGAATTCCCAGAATTCAAAAAGGATGGGGGAGATCAATGAGAGGGCAAAAATATTTGTAAATGAATACTGGAATGCCTCGTCGCTGGATGTGGCGTTTGGAAGAATGCACACTTTTAAGTCTGATAGCTCGGGAACATTTGGTATGAAGCGTTCTAACAGGAGTTCCGGCTGGGGAGCCTGGCTGAATGGAAACGTTGGTATTGGTAAGCAATTTTTGCTGACAGGATTATTGCGTTCATTCTGGTACAACGAACAGGTTGATTTCATCATTAAGGATAATACTACGGGTGATGAAACAGCAGATAAGACCATTGCCCGGAATAACCTGTACAGTATGGGTTTAAATCTCAGGTATGGAGGAGCTATATATACTTTTTTCGTTGAGCTGTTGTATGAATACAAAAAGCTAAACACACCTATAGAAGCGGTAAATCAGAACTATAAAGTTCCCGGTAATGTGCAAATCGTTGGTTCTTCATTGAAATGGGATGAGGTAAATCCCAACACCTTAACATTTGGTGGCGACTGGCGAATTAGCCAGAGTGTGATTATTAATTATGGGATGCGCTGCGTATTTGACAGTAAATGGAAGTTTAAAACATTTACACCGGTTGCTACTATCAGCTGTATGATGCGATAAAAAAGTAATTCCAATAAAACAATTTTTCATTAACCACTAAAACTTATTGTATGAATGTATTAGTAAAAGTATTTACGCTGACAATCATGATTACCCCCGCCAGCTATTTATCAGCACAGTTCTTCATAAATCCTAAAGAGCCTTTTGCTCCCGGCCAGCGACAGGCCAGCGTAACTATTGATCTAAAAGGAGTAGCTGTCAGCCAGTTTAGATCAAGTATTGTTTATGGTACTGATTCTTTAGCAGTAAAAAATGCTTTTGATATAAGCAAAAGAGATCCTTCAAAGTACTATGAAACTCCTGCAACGCTTAAAGATATCGGAGGAGGAAAGGCTGAAGCTATTGTCATTTTTCCACATAGCGGGAACCCTGCTAATAGCAGGGGTAAGATTTTCTCTAAGGGTACTAAAGTATTTTATGCCTGGACAAGAACCAATCGTCCGGCCGGTTTTACTGAAGACCTGACATTGAA
Source organism: Chitinophagaceae bacterium (assembly GCA_016786885.1). GTDB lineage: Bacteria > Bacteroidota > Bacteroidia > Chitinophagales > Chitinophagaceae > JJ008. The sequence continues at coordinate 52,202 of JAEUVO010000085.1, forward strand.
TAGCCCGGTGTATAGTTTTATCATGCCACGACCACTTACGATCGCTTACCTGGGTGACTCATATGCTTCAGGTGAAGGTGGCAAAGGAAGTGGCAACTGGATGTATGAACCTTGTCACAGATCGGCGAACAGTGGCGGAGAATTGGCCATAAAGAAACTAAAGCAGGAGAGAAAAGACTTTGAAATAGACTACACTAATACTACATGCAGTGGTGCTCGTTTACTTGATTACTTTGCTGAAGCACAAAAGGTAGAACCCGGGAAAACACCAGTAAAGCAAGGTATCCAGGTTGATTTAGTGATTAACTGGCTAAACTCTAAAAACTATGATGGTATTGATATATTGCTTGCTGATGGAGGAGGTAACGATATTGGGTTTGGTAATATTGTTTCAGGAGGCCTGCTGTCTTTTTTCAGTGATTTAAGTGAAAATGAGCAGCTCCGGAATGATGTACAACGGGAACTAAACCGTTTGCCTGAGTCATATAACCTGTTCAAGAATTACATTGAGTCAAAAACCACAGTGGGTCGTTATATCTGGTTCAATTACCCGAATCCAATGACCGGAAATCCTCTTTCTGGGGGAGGTTATGATGCTAATCTCTGTAAGCAAAATCATCTGAGGGCTGCAAATCCAGCTGATTGTTGGGGACCATTAGAAAATAATATTGACAATAATGAGTGGAAATATGTTCATGATAATGTGTTTTTAAAATTAAATCAAAGGGCAGCTGAAGCAGCTGCGACACACGGCTGGGATTTTGTAGATATAGCTGACAATGCTTTGAGGAAAGGGATTTGTAATTGTGAAGGATATTTCAACACAGTTGGCCAGTCAATGTTGCGCCAGGGAGATGTTTACGGAACTATGCATCCTAATGTAACCGGCTTCAGGGAAATATACCGGGATGCTCTATATAATCAACTGATAAATTCCGTTTCAAAGTTTCATAAAGATTTTAAGGAAGATGCAAAGGACAGAGCAATAGAAGCGGCTAAAGCCAAAGCCAGGGCTAAAGCTGTAATGCAGAGTAACACTTCCAGGCTATCACTCCTAATATCAGAGCAGAACAAGTTTTGGATAGACATGAAGAATAAACTGAAGCCTGTTGATTCAAAACAGTTAAAGACAATAAATCAATAAATAACAAAATATGTGTATAAAACTTTAAAATATTAGATATGAAATACGCTAAACAACCGTCAGGTTTTATAATACTTCTTCCGTTTTTATTCCTTTTGCTGTCATTGACTGCACTTGGACAGCCACAACCAGGACTAAAAATCAATCAACCCCCGGTGTTAAAGACCAATCAAATCCCGGTTTTCAAAACATTCATACCAATTTCAACATTTAATAAAAGTATAAGCCCCAAGTACATCGAATCGACTAAAAAGTTTTTGAAAACAAATCCAAAATCGAACCTTTCTACGAACACTGGCGCCACTCCTAAAATAACTGTGGCTCTAAACAAAGGAGGAGTTGAAGGAAGTGCTCCTTCTCAAACTACAAGCACCGAGCCGGCAAGAACAGGTGATTATACCTGTATAACAAGAAACGTGAATGAAAAAACCGATTATTTTCGTCAGCCTTTATTTTCACAGGGGGATGTTATTTACCCGGGAGCCTTATTCAACGCTGCGTTACTTATTAATAACCAGATGGGTTATTACTCGGTTCCGGCATCTTATCAAAGGCAACCCTATCGTATTTCGGCTAATTTGTTTACAATGACAGGCACACCGCAGAACCCAACTGAAATGATCGGGGATAATGAAGATTACTCGCTGGCATCATACAGAAATGCATTAAGCACAATATTAAACAGAAATGCACAGGCCAATCCACCTGTAGAAGCCTTTATAGAATACATACAGGCAACCACAAGAGAAGAAGTTGCTATTAAACTTGGCTATAATTTCAGCGCCAATATTCCGGCAGAGATTTCTGCATTAATTGCAGGGGTACCTGTTGGGGTTAATGCAAATGTAAGTGTGGGTACAATTGCCAGTCAAGTCAATGAGAAATCGAGGATTATCTTGAAAGTAAACTACAATTTCTTTTCTGTCAATGCTTCTCCTACCAATGATGATTCAAAGAAGTTTCTTAGCCCCCAACCCGGTATAGATATCCCAACCAATGTTGTTTTTGTTTCAAGTGTGTTGTATGGCACCACTGGGTATGTCTATTTTGAATCAGATAAATCAGCTTCGGAATTGCAGGCAACCATTGAGGAAACTATAGGAGTGGCAGGACCTTTGAATCAAGGCAGTGCATCACTAAGTATCAATGCTGAGACCCGTGCAAAATTTTCATCTACCGTTACCAAAATGGTAGCTTTTGGGAAAGGGCTGGGACTTCCCCCCGGATCTTCAATGCCTGTTGCCAGTCTTGATAATCTTCTCAACCTGATCGGCAATCTTCGTTCATGGGGAGCAAGTAACCAGGGAAGCCCAATAGCATACACTATGAATTTTTTGAACGATGGTGTACAGGCGCTGGTTTCCTATTCCACGCAGTTCCCTAACAAAGTATGCACACAAACTCCTTTAACAGACCTCTTGTTTGATGTAGACCTTGAATTGGATCATATCGTAGTAAACAATGTGAGGGATCTTGATGGTACAGAAGACCTTTATGGGCAGATCGATTTTACAAATCTCAAAGCTGGCGGGAAAACTGTTACAAGCAATATTACTTTCTTCTCAAAAAGTGAGGACAATGCTAATTCAAATAACTACCGCAATGGAAATGCGCCAATTGACAAAAGATTTAACCTTATAAAAAACCTCACATTTGATGAGTTGAGAAATATTGAACTCACAGCAGGAGGAAAACTATATGACGATGAAGGGATATTCGGTTCCCGAGTGTTTAAGTGTAATGACTGCTCTTCTTTCTCGGGAGATTATGGTACAAGAGAGCTAAAGTTTATTGAATTAAGTATTACCCAAACCTCTATAAATACTTTGGCTAATAATGGGAATTTCCAGAATATTAAATTCGGGGATGATAATTTCTTTGAGCTGAATTTCTATGAGAGCAACAATAAAAATGATGGCTGGGTAAAATTTATGTGGAAAGTCTGGGTGAAACCTCACTAATATCTTAAAGGCTGCATTATTTCTTAATAATGCAGCCTTTAATAATTTCTTACACAATGCCTGCAAGAATTAATTATCCTCTTTCTTCAGCACCAGCTCATTCAGTTCTACGACATGAGCTCTCTTTTTAGCTGCCCTGCTCCGCATGGTCATATTCAGCATTTCTACCACAAATGAAAAAGCCATTCCGAAATAAATGTAATTTTTGAGATGTAATGCATGCGCAGCTTCACTATCCCATCCTTCAATAATCAAGCTTAATCCGATCATCACCAGGAATGATAAAGCCAGCATTTTCAAAGTAGGATGCTTATGAATAAAACCTGATATGGAAGGACTGAACAAAAACATGATCGTCATAGCAATCACAACTGCTGCAATCATAATCTCTACATATTTGGCGGTACCACCTGCAGTAATAATACTGTCGAATGAAAAAACAGCATCAATTAATATGATCTGACCGATAGCCTGCCCGAATGAAAGAGGTTTTTTATTTTTTAATGCTTCATTCGGATCCTCACCTTCCAGCTTGTGATGGATCTCCATCACGGATTTATAGATTAGAAATAATCCACCTGCCAGCATTACAATACTTGCAAGGTCAAATCCTTTTCCGCTAATGGAGAAAACAGCTTTTCCCTTTTGTGCTAATAACCAGCCAAGTCCCATCAACAAAAGACTGCGCATTATTATACCTGTCACCATCCAGAAACGCCTGGCTCTTTTTTGTTCTTTAATACCTTTTAACCGGTTAAGGATAATACTGACAAAGATCACATTGTCTATACCAAGTACTACTTCAAGTATGACTAAGACAAAAAAACTTATCAGGCTTTCACTGGTAAATAAATGCTCCATTATTTGTTACTTGTATAATGATTTACAAATTTGTTTGACAATACCCGGTCCTTCATAGATAAAACCAGTCCATACCTGCACCAGGGATGCACCGGCATCTAATTTTTCTTTTGCATCTGCAGCTGAAAAAATCCCCCCTGATGCAATAATGGGGATGGATCCATTTGTTTTTTTCGAAATATAGTTTACTATTTCAGTGCTTCTATTCTTCAATGGCCATCCGCTAAGTCCGCCGGCTCCTATAGTGGTGATTTTTGCATTATTGGTTATAAGGCCATCCCTGCTGATTGTGGTATTTGTTGCTACCAGCCCATCCAGTTTAATTTCCAGTGCCAGGTCTATTACATCATCAATCTGTTCCTGTGTAAGGTCTGGTGCAATCTTCAGCAATATTGGTTTCGCTTTTGCTTTCCCATTATTGATCATTTGCAGGTGCATCAGAATTTTGCGGAGTGATTCTTTTTCCTGCAGTTCTCTTAACCCGGGTGTATTAGGGGAACTTACATTCACCACAAAGTAATCAACAAAAGGATGTAATTCTTTAAAGCAAATTTCATAGTCTTTCCAGGCATCCTCATTAGGTGTTACTTTGTTTTTCCCGATGTTACCTCCAATAATCAAACGGGAGTTCCCGTTTTTCTCCTTCCACTCCTTTAAACGCATGGCTATTTTCTTCACACCATCATTGTTAAATCCCATCCTGTTGATAAGGGCTTTGTCTTTTGGTAAGCGAAACAATCTTGGCTTATCATTACCAGCCTGTGGCAATGGTGTTACAGTTCCAATTTCTACAAAACCAAATCCAAGGCATTCCAATTCACGCAAATACAGGGCATTTTTATCAAACCCGGCTCCCAGGCCAACAGGGTTCTGAAACTCGAGATGAAATATCCCGGTTGTTAATTCAGCATCCCGGCTTGAGAAAATACCAGAAAGCATTTTCCGGCTAAGACCAGTACTGCACAGGAACCGAAAAGCATTCATAGAAAAATGATGTACCCCTTCCGGAGAAAAGCAAAAAAGAATACTCCTCAATAATTTATACATAGCAGGTGCGAAGATAAATGAAGTTTTGGGCCAGTTTTGGTAAGAACCACAAGTCTCTTTATTTTTGATATAGAAAGTTGCATAAACAACTAAAAACAATTTGTAGTTTCAGGTTCCTGCTTTGTAGTTAAGTGTTTAAACAGACACAGAACTACTGTAAATAAGCGACCACAACTACAAACCTCAAACTAAAAACTATAAACTTTTTCACATGCAGGAAGCATACATTGTTGCAGGCTATCGTACAGCAGTTGGAAAAGCTAAGCGAGGTGGGTTCCGGTTCACAAGGCCCGATGATCTGGCTATTACAGTTATTAAAGGGCTATTATCATCAGTACCACAATTAGAAGCCAAGAGAGTGGATGATGTAATAGTAGGGAATGCGGTACCGGAAGCAGAGCAAGGGCTGCAGGTGGGGCGAATTATTGCTGCAAGAGCACTTAGTTTTGATGTGCCGGGAATGACGGTTAATCGTTATTGTGCATCAGGGTTAGAAACAATTGCCATTGCAACAGCCAAGATCAGGATGGGTATGGCGGATTGTATTGTGGCTGGCGGTACTGAAAGTATGAGTATGGTACCAACGGCTGGATGGAAAACTGTTCCGGCTTATTCAATTGCCAAAGAGGAGCCGGATTATTACTTAAGTATGGGGCTGACTGCTGAAGCAGTAGCAAAAGAATATAATATAAGCAGAGAAGCACAAGATGAATTTTCTTATAACTCACATCAAAAATCAATAGCTGCCATCAAGGCCGGTCATTTTAAACCGGGTATTCTCCCTGTAAGCGTAGAGGAAATTTATCTTGATGCAAAAGGGAAAAAGCAAAAAAGAAATTATGTGGTAGATACGGACGAAGGACCCAGAGCTGATACTTCGGTGGAAGCACTTGCAAAATTGAAACCTGCCTTTGCAGCTAATGGTGTCGTTACTGCTGGTAACTCTTCTCAAACTTCTGATGGCGCTGCATTTGTAATTGTAATGGGTGAAAAGATGATGAATGAACTTGGGTTGAAACCTATAGGGAGATTAGTAAGCACAGCTGTAGCAGGAGTTCATCCCAGAATTATGGGTATTGGTCCGGTGGCTGCTATTCCCAAAGCATTGAAGCAGGTGGGTATGAATCTTTCACAAATTGATCTAATCGAATTGAATGAAGCATTTGCTTCGCAAGCCCTGGCAGTTATTCGTGAAGCTGGTTTAGACCCTTCCAAAGTCAATATCAATGGTGGTGCCATTGCTTTAGGTCACCCTTTAGGTTGTACCGGATGCAAACTCACTATACAGAACCTGCATGATATGAAACGGTTAAACAAAAAATACGGGATGGTGACAGCCTGTGTAGGAGGAGGACAGGGTATCGCAGGTGTCATCGAAAACCTGTAAAGTGTTCTATAAAATAGTAGAGCTGGTTGAAGTACTCAACCAGCTTTTTTAATATTATAAAAAACCGTTGGTTATTTTACTATTGCAAATGAAAGGATTGTATACAAATTTTGTTAAGCAATCCTTAAACCTATTTGTACCTTTAAAGTCGTATATCATCCCTGAACCAAAATTATCGCCATGGATAGAAGAGACTTCCTTACTGCCCGTAAAAGAAAAAAGGCAACTACAACTTCTCAGCCTTTTCGTACCAATTCAGGCATAAATACTTATACCGGCCCCTGGACAGAACATGAAATCGTTCATTTGCTTAAGCGAACCATGTTTGGCGCTAAAAAAGCAGACATAAATTATTTCAGAAGTCTCAGTATGAGCCAGGCTGTAGATGAGTTGTTGACCCCAACAGTGCCTCAACCAACTCCGCCAGTAAAAGAGTATGCAACATCCGGGAATGCTACTACTCCGGATACAAATATTGTTCAGGGAACAACCTGGGTCAATGATATTAACAGTGACGGAACAGTTCAGTCACAACGCAGGGCTTCTTATAAGAAATGGTGGACCGGTGTAATGATAACTCAGGACAGAAGTATCAGGGAAAAATTGATCATGTTTTGGGTTGATCATTTTGGTAACGAGTCAACAGAAGTGGGAAATGCCAACTGGATGTACAAGCAACACAGCCTCATCCGTCAGTATGCATTGGGAAACTTTAAGAATCTTGTACGGGATATAACCAAAGATGTAGCCATGCTTCGCTATTTAAACGGTTACCTGAATAATAAAAATGCACCTGATGAAAACTATGCAAGGGAATTATTTGAATTATTTACAATCGGCAAAGGACCAGGATCACAATACACCGAAAATGATGTAAAGGAAGCTGCAAAAGTCCTCACAGGCTGGCAGATTAACGGTGCCACATACACTTCGGTATTTAATATCAACCGGCATACCACTACCAATAAAACCTTTTCTTCGTTTTTTAATAATACTGTTATTATTGGCAGAACCGGTGCCACTGCAGGTGATCTTGAACTGGACGATCTTCTCAATATGACTTTTGCCCAGCAGGAAGTAGCCAAATTTTTAGTAAGAAAAATTTACCGCTGGTTTGTTTATTATACTATAGATGCCGGTACTGAATCAAACGTAATTGAGCCGTTGGCAGATATTTTCAGAGCGAATAATTACGAGATTAAGCCTTTGTTAGCCGCTTTGTTTAAAAGTGAACACTTCTACGATATGCTCAACAGAGGTTGTCTTATCAAGACACCCTCAGACCAGGTGCTTGGTTCTTTAAGAGAAATGAATGTACAATTCAGGCCGGATACAGATTGGGATACCAACTATGGCTTATGGAACACTTTCTACTCATGGATGGTAAATATGGGGCAAAATCCGCATGATCCCCCTAATGTTTCTGGTATGCCTGCTTACTACCAGGAACCGAGTTTCCATGAAATATGGATCAATTCCGACTCGTTACCAAAACGAAACCAGTTCACTGATACAATGATCAATAGCGGTTATGCAAGAAATGGTTTCAGGGTACAGTTCAACTGTGTCGCATTTGCGCAAGGATTAAGTAATCCGGGTAATCCTAATGATCTGATAGAGGAAGCGCTGCGAATATTTTTCAGAAATGATTTGTCTGTACAATCAAAAGCCCAGATAAAGACTCAAATATTGCTGACAGGTCAGCAATGGGATTATTACTGGACGAATGCCTGGGCAGCCTATGAGGCCAGCCCGACGACGGCCAATTTTAATACAGTGAACACCAGGTTGAAATCATTGTTTCAGTACTTTTTTAATTTATCAGAGTATCAGTTAGCATAAGCATTCATTTCATATTTAAATGAATAAAATGAAAAGAAGAGATTTTTTACTCAATTCAATACCAGCAGCAGCCCTTTTGCCGGAAGTGATAAATGGCTATTCTGTAAAGGCCTTTAACAGTAACTCACCACTGGTGCAGGCATTGATGCGGGGCAATACACTTACCGATCATGTATTGGTTATTGTTCAGTTGTCCGGTGGTAATGACGGGTTGAATATGGTGATACCTGTAGCTGATTATTCTAATTACTTTAATGCAAGAACAAATATTGCTATACCGCAGAACAGGGTGTTGTCCATTGCTGGTGTTACAGGAACAGGTATCCATCCATCGATGACGGGTTTGCAAACACTGTTCAGCGAAGGCAAGGCAAAACTTGTACAGGCAGTAGGTTATCCTCAACCCAATTTTTCGCATTTCCGTGCTACAGATATCTGGATGAGCGGATCTAACAGTAACCAGGAAGTTTACAGTGGCTGGGCCGGACGTTACCTTAATTATGAATATCCTGATTTTCCGACTGGTTATCCAAACGCTGATGTACCCGACCCACTGGCTATCCAGATCGGGTCGACTACTACGTTAACCACGCAGGGACCTACAGTTAATATGGGAATGAGCATTACCAATCCCACCAATTTCTATAACCTTATTAATGGAACCACCGATCCGGCACCTAATACTCCTGCAGGAAAAGAATTGAGTTTTATCCGCCAGGTAAACCAACAAACACAGAAGTATTCAACTGTTATTAAGAATGCTGCGAATGCCGTAACACAACAATCGGCTTATCCAACTAATAATTCGCTTGCTGATCAGCTAAAGATTGTGGCCAGATTGATTGGAGGTGGATTGAAAACAAGGGTTTACATGGTAAGCTTTGGTGGATTTGATACTCACTCTGTTCAGGTGAACGCTGGCGATACAACTACAGGCGCACATGCCACTTTATTGCAACGGATTTCTGATGCCATCAAAGCTTTCCAGGATGATCTGCGGTTTTTAAATGTTGAGGAAAGGGTAGTAGGAATGACATATAGTGAATTCGGACGAAGGATAAAATCAAATTCAAGTACCGGAACAGATCATGGCGCCGCAGCCCCGATGTTTTTATTCGGCAGCCAAATAGATGCAGGTATGTTGGGTGTGAACCCTACCATTCCTGTCAATGCAACAGTGAATGATAATATTCCTATGCAGTATGATTTCCGGAGTGTGTATGCCACATTACTGGAAAAATGGTTCTGCCTGGATAAGACAGTGGTGGATTCATTATTCCCGCCGAATATCAACAGCCAATTGCAAAGCCTGCCTTTACTGAAAGCCGGAGCTTGTTCTGGCATTACTCCGCCGCCACCTGCGCCAACGGATGTGGTTATTACGAATTCACCCAACCCGTTCACCAGCAGCACTACAATCAAATTCACTACAGAAGGTGGCCATGTGTTAATACAGATCATTGATACATTAGGTCGTGTAATAAAAATATTAGTTGACAGGGAGTATACTGCAGGTACTTATACAGCCAATTTTAACAGCGAAGGTTTGCCAACGGGTATTTATTATGCCCGGTTCCAGAATGGTATTACTCAACAGGTGAGAGCTATGATGAAAGTGAGGTAACCGAAAAAGATCTATAAAAATAAAAGCCACTGAATTTCAGTGGCTTTTTAGTTATCGATAGCTTAATCAATCACTTTGCCGATGCCCTGCATTCACCCAATCAGTAATTTTTTGTTTGTCAACTGCTGTCAATGGGGCGTTGGGTAGTTGCGGCATCTGGGTAGGATTATTATCAACAGCCCTGGCCTTTATCCGATCCCAACCGGCGACAATACTCGCATCTGTATCAAAATTTTTACCACCATTTGTTGCACCATTCAGATGGCAGGGACCACAATAGCCAGTAATGATCTGTTTAACCAATGCATATTTCGGGCCGTAGTTAAGTATTGTAATTTGAGCTGTATCGGTGCAGTTCTTCTGATTTTTGACTGTAATCACATAATTACCCGGAGCAAGGTTAGTGAAAGAGGGGGAGGCCTGGAAAGCCCCATTGTTCAGCTGGTAGCTGATAGTATCTCCCACAGGAAATGTAATAGCAATAGTCCCATTATTAGAAGTGCTTATGGCTTCAGTTTTAAAATATTGTACATCATAGCTGACTCCCAGGCAGGGATCCGGGAGAGAACTGTCTTTTTTATTACATGACCACAAAAAAACCAAGAATAGTAAAGATCCAATAGTTGCTTTGTATTTCAACAGCATGGGTTTGGTATTGAAGTATTTAAAAGTAAAAACATTATCTGGTACAAAGAAGTGAATTATTAATTCCCGGTAGATAAGACCTTTTTTCGACGCTAAAGATTAGCGGGGAGACCAAAAAAATAAAATTTGTATGAAACGTTGTTGCATTTTATATTTGCAACATAGTTACAATTTACATGAAAAAACACCTCTTTATTTTTTTATCAACCATTTGTATTTCACAGCTGGTTGCGGCGCAGGAAAATTTTAGCCAGTCTGCCATGATAAAGGCATCCCATTCACTCTTTAAGGCCAGCTTATCAGGTAAAATTATAGATGCAAAGACCGGAGAGACACTTCCCGGGGCCTCAGTTTATTTCATCGATGATAAAATTGGTACTGTGGCTGATGCAGATGGAAAATATTTATTGACCAATATACCTTTTGGGCACCATGTCGTAGAAGTTTCTCATACTGGTTATAGTAACCTGGTAGAGCATATTGAATTGGCAGCTGATATGCAAAAGGATTTTGCCTTATCGCCTGTTGTAGTAGAAAATCAGGGAGTAATTGTTACAGGTGTTTCGGGGGCTACCAGTATCCGAAAATCTCCGGTGCCAGTTACTTCTATCCGAAAATCTTCCCTGTTGCAAACTCCTTCTTCGAATATAGTAGACGCATTGACTCATGTGCCGGGGGTCTCGCAACTTTCTACAGGGCCAGCAATCTCTAAGCCGATAATCCGGGGGCTGGGATATAACCGAATAATTACAATTAACGATGGGGTGAGACAGGAAGGTCAGCAATGGGGTGACGAACATGGAATTGAAATAGATGAGATGAGTGTTTCCAAAGTAGAGATATTAAAAGGCCCGGCCTCTCTTATGTACGGCAGCGATGCATTGGCCGGAGTAGTGAATTTTATTACAAACGTACCTGCTGCAGAAGGCACAATTAAAGGGAGCCTTCTTACCAACTATCAAACAAATAATGGATTATTTGGTGCAAACGGAAATTTTGCAGGAAATAAAAATGGGTTTAATTGGAATTTGTATGGTTCATATAAGTCAGCCGGTGATTACAAGAACAAATATGATGGGAGAGTATTGAATTCCAGGTTTAATGAAAGAAACTTTGGTGGTTATGCAGGTGTTAATAAAAGCTGGGGGTACAGCCATATTATTTTCAGCAGCTTTGATCAGAAAATCGGACTGGTGGAAGGTGACCGGGATGATGCAACTGGTAAATTTATTTTGTTTGCAGGTACAACATTTGAACGCATAGCTACCGACAAAGACCTTGATTTAAGAGATCTGTTTGTACCGCAACAACGGGTACAGCATTATAAACTGGTAAATGATAATAATTTTGCTATTGGTAAAAACAGGCTGAAAATAAATATTGGTTACCAGCAAAACCTGCGTAAAGAATTTGGTAACCCTGAAGACCCTGCTGAACAGGAATTGTTCTTCGATCTGAAAACCTTGAACTATAATGTACAATGGCAGTTTCCAGAAGTAAAGGAATGGCATACTGCCGCAGGTTTTAGCGGAATGCAACAGAACAATCTGAATAAAGGAAAGGAAGTGCTGATTCCCGAATATAACCTCTTTGATGTTGGCGCATTTGTTTATACACAGCGGTTCTTTAAAAAAGGAACATTTAGCGGTGGCTTACGTTTTGATAACCGTTCAGTAAATTCAAAGGAATTCTTTGAAGGCGCTGATCTGAAATTTACGGCCTTCACCAAGAATTTTTCAAATGTTTCGGGTAGTATAGGTGTGAGCTATGAGCCAACAGATTTTGTCACGGTGAAAGCAAATATTGCGAGAGGTTTCCGTTCTCCCACATTAGCTGAGTTAGCCAGCAATGGAACTCATGAGGGTACTAACCGCTATGAATATGGGGTACAGGATCTGAAATCCGAAAAAAGCCTGCAGTTGGACGGGGGTATTGACCTGAATTATGAGCATTTTAGTTTTGGCTTATCAGCTTTTTACAATCATATCAGTGATTTTATTTTTTACCGTAAACTGGAATCTGCTTTTGGCGGGGATTCATTAGTGAATGTTGACGGAGAAGATGTACCTGCATTTATTTTTAACCAGCATAATACGAAATTGTCTGGTATAGAGTTGTCTTTAGATATTCATCCGCATCCTTTGCACTGGTTGCATTTCGAAAATACTTTTTCTTTTGTAAGAGGCAGATTTGATGAAAAACTCGATAATAATCGTATTGGGAGTGATAACATTCCACTTATTCCGGCTCCCAGGTGGAATGGCGAGTTAAAAGCAGATTTTAAGAAAGCAGGTGGTATATTCCGGAATCTATATGCAAAGCTTGAAGCGGATAAAACGTTTAAACAAGATAATTTTTTTTCGGGGTATGATACAGAAACAACCACAGGTGGATATTTGTTGCTGAATGCTGGTATAGGAAGTGATATTGTAAATGCTAAAAAGAAGATATTGTTCAGTCTTCATATCGGGGTTACGAATATTGGTGATGTGGCCTGGCAAAACCATCTCAGCCGGTTGAAATATACGGCAGAAAACATGGTAACGGGCAGATCAGGTGTGTTTAACTCAGGCAGAAATTTTTCTGTAAAACTCAATGTGCCATTGGCGTTAAGCAAAAAATGATAATGTAAAGGCTGGCTAGTATAAATATAGCCCTGTCTTGCAGGGCTTCTTTTTTATACAGACATTTGCAGTATGGAATTATCTTTTAATACACCGGCATTGCTTTTTCCTGCCATCAGTTTACTCTTGCTGGCATACACAAACAGGTTTTTGGCATTGGCCAATCTTGTGCGGAAGCTGCATGATGAGTATGAAAAGGGAAAAGAAAACCCCATTGTAGTTAAGCAGATACACAGCCTTCGCTACCGGCTGAGGTTAGTAAGGTACATGCAGACCTTAGGAATCTTCAGTTTCGTTTGTTCAGTTTTTACCATGTACAGTATTTATAGCGAATGGACAGCAGTGTCCCGGTATATATTCGCTATATCATTGCTAAGCTTGTTGGTTTCGCTGATTATTTCACTGGTAGAAATTACGCAGAGCACCAAAGCACTTGAGCTGGAGTTAAGTGATATCGAAGAACCAGAAAAGTTTAAGTTCATTACTGATTTGTGGAATAGCAGGGATAAGAAAGATTCGGCCAAATAGGTTGTATCATAATGATTCAATCTTTTTCAGCACTTTCTCCCAATTTCCGCCTTTATATACTTCTTTCAGACCAAGTTGTTTGAGTGTGTTGGCAGCTATTCTGCTTCTGTGCCCGGAGGAGCAACAAACGATCACTGGTTTGTTCAGATGTTTTATTCTTTCAATACTTACTGATATCCTGTCTACCGGAATATTAAGTGAGCCGGGAATCCTTCCCCTGTCATATTCATTGGCGGTTCTTACATCAATGATCACGGCATTATTGCGAAGGGCTTTTTTTATGCCATTATCCAGTCCAAATAATGATAGAAATCCCATGTTTCTTTATTTAAGAAAGTACAGTTTTATTTTTTCGTTCACCGATCTGTTGCCTCCACATCGCATAGTACAATCCTTTCTCATCCAATAATTGCTGGTGACTACCGGTTTCTACCACATCGCCCTTTTCAAGTACATATATTCTGTCGGCATGCATAATGGTTGAGAGCCGGTGAGCAATCAGTATAGTTACCTGGCTTCCTTCTTTTGATATATCACGGATGGTGTCGGTTATTTCTTCTTCGGTCAGAGAGTCCAATGCTGAAGTTGCTTCATCAAATAAGAGCAACTTAGGTTTACGAAGCAGGGCCCTTGCGATGGATAAACGTTGTTTCTCTCCTCCGGATAATTTCAAACCACCTTCTCCGATCATCGTATCTAATCCATTCTCTGCCCGGGCCAGCAGGTTTTGACAAGCGGCTTTTTGCAGCACATCATGTATTTCATCTTCTGAGGCTTCGGGATTTACGAAAAGCAGGTTTTCTTTTATGCTTCCGGAAAACAATTGTGTGTCCTGGGTAACGAAACCGATCTGGTTGCGAAGATCTTCAAAATCAATGTTGTTTTCGTCCATGCCATTGTATAGTATCTTTCCTTCCTGCGGACGATACAAGCCCACTAATAATTTCATCAGTGTCGTTTTGCCTGAACCTGAAGGCCCCACAAAGGCAATAGTCTCTCCTGTTCGTACTTTAAAACTGATATCATTGATAGCTTTATGGGCAGCTGTATAATGTTTAAATGCTACCTGGTCGAATTCAAGGGTTTCTATTTTTCCAAGGTGCTTGGGATTGGAAGCCCTAGGTTCAGGGGCTTTTTTCATCAGGTTGCCGAAATTTTCCAGGGAGGCTTGCGCTTCCCGGTAAGTAAGGATTATATTCCCGATCTCCTGTAAAGGACCAAATACAAAGAAGGAAAATATCTGCATAGTAACGATCTGCCCCGCATCCATGGTGCCCCGATAAATAAAGAGCATCAGCAGAAAAAGAATAATCTGGCGGAGGGTATTAACAAAAGTGCCCTGCACAAAGCTGATACTGCGTATGCGTTTTACTTTGGTGAGTTCAAGCCCAAGAATTTTAAAAGTGTTTTTATTCAGCCGGCTGACTTCCTGCTGGGTAAGCCCAAGGCTTTTCACCAGTTCAATATTGCGGAGCGATTCAGTAGTGGCGCCAGCCAATGCGGTGGTCTGGCCTACAATTTTTTTCTGAATGACTTTTACTTTTTTACTCAGCAGGTTGGAAATAATGGTAAGCAGGAAGATGCCTCCGAAATAAACCATTGGCAAACTCCAGTGGATGCTGGTGGCGTATACTGCTACGAAAATAATACCGATGATTACCGGGAAAAGTATGTTGATGAACGAGGCTACAAATTTTTCCGTATCAATCCTTACTTTTTGCAACACACTTAATGTTTCACCACTCCGTGCATCTTCAAATTCCTGGTAGGGAAGTTTCATGGCATGTTGTAAACCCTGCGTAAAAACGGTGGCGCCAAATTTTTGCGTAATGAGGTTTAAAAAATAATCCTGGAAGGCTTTTGCTATCCGGCTGATCATAGCAACTGAAATGGATGCCAGTAACAACCACATCACACCATAGTAATGTTTTACTTCCGTGGTTCTCTCAACATTTCCGCCCGTTTTTATTTTAACCACTTCTTCCGGAAATCCGTTATTCACAAAAAGAAAGTCATTCCAGTTGAATGATTCAAGGTTTTGGTGCCGTGAAGCAAGATTGATAAGCTTGCCAAATATTATTGGATCAACCAGTGAAAAACCAATATTAATTGCAGCCAGCAGCAGCACAAAAGCAACCAGCCATTTATAAGGTTTCAGGTACTTTATAAGTATTTTCATAAATGCAATTAAGAGGTGAGGATCTTTATCCGCAAAAACCATGACAACAAATGATCCGGAAACAATGACATGGTTTTAATGAAAAGCCCTACCGAATATACGAATCTCTGTGTGTTCCGTCAGGCAAACTGTCATGCAGGAAAACCTGTGGCCATGTGATATAAGCGGTAACAATTTCTCTTGAAGAAGCATGTGCCAGCAGGTTATCAGCCAAATATTGTATTGGAGTTTGCATCGCAACCAGTTTTTCTGCAGCACTTTTGCTGATAGCATATGCATAAGTGTAATCATGAAAACCTGCTTTTCTCAGGTATTTTGAAAAAGGACGGGCATACAGGTTCCGGATGATACTATGCTCCCATTTCAATATTCCTACCTTATGCTGGATGTGATAGACAAATTGTTTTAACGAGTTTCCAAAGTTTGCTATACCATTTTTATTCCAGCCCCACATCAGTAGTTCGCAATCTGCCGGTATCTCTGTCAGTATTTTAGGAATGTACTTAACCATTTTTTGATCCGGCAGGGCATCGTCTTCAAAGATCAAGACCTGGCTATAGTTGTTCTGCAACATATCCTGGTAAATCATCTTGTGGCTCCAGGCGCAAGCGATTTCACCGTGTTTCATGGTTTTCCCGAACCGGTGATTTTTACGGGTCAGGTTCTCGCTGAACAGGCCTTTGTGTTCAACTTCATTAATGCTGAATTTTGTTTTGTCTGCACCAAAAAAGAAACTATAGTTAAGTCCTTCAAACTGCCTGGCAAATTTCTCCCTCCTTTGACAGGCAGCTTCAACACTTAAAACATAAATTTTATCGTAATGAATGTTCAGGTATTTGAAAAAATCTTTCATGCCCTTAGAAAATTATAAAGGTAATGGCACTGGTTTGTTTAAAATACTTTTCGCAATTTGAAAAAACTGGTCATGCCAGAGCTGCCATGTCATATGCGAATCATAGTGTGCACGGCTGCTTTTACGGAGCCTGAGAAATGACTCGTCATCGGAATAGATATTCCTGATCAGGAAGGCATATTCTTCAGGTGTAGCATCCGGGGAAAGAGTATATCCATTGATGCCATTTTCTATAACAGAAGATACACCGCCTGTATCAGTAGTTATGCTCGGTATTCCATAGGCTGATGCCTCAGAGAATACGACACCGGCACATTCGGCACGACTTGGTAATAGCAGGAAATCAGTGTCTAGCAGGATTTTCTGCAATTTGTTCAGATCAGAAGAATTTTTTTTGTCAAGAAATGGAATAATGCTGATATTATTGTCAGTTGATAAATCTTCCGGTGGTGTACAGCCAATTATTTGCAAATGGACGTTGATGCCTTCTTTTTTCAGCAGCCGAAATGCCTCTACAGCAATGTTTCCACCCTTTCTTTCCCATTCCACTCCAAGGAATAATAACCTGCATGTGTCCTTTTTATCCAACGAGAGTTCATTTTGTAACGGAATGTTTTCCAGGTTGGCCCCAAGGTTAGATACTGATATACTTTCTTCACTTACACCATAGTCATTGATGGCTGATTGTTTGCACCAATCTGATGTAAGAAGGCAATGGGAAGCTTTCAGGAATGCTTTCTTATCCAGTTCTATTCCTTGTCTCACATTTCTTTTGGAGAGATTACTGAAATAAGGATAGTACTCCTGAATTTGTTTGAATGTAGCATCTGTCATCAGCACAATTGGTATCCTGGTATTGATGTAAGAAATCAATTGTGGGGAAGCACAAACAAACAGAATATCCACAGGCCTTTTTTCCAGGTCATTTTCGAGCTGCTTGCTGAAAAATCTTGCATAATCTTTAAGAAACTCTACAGAGGTATGTTGTTTACGGATCCTTTTATAAAAACTTTTTTGCATGGTCAGCCATTCTCGTATTCGCCAGGGCCATTTGTAAGTGTAGATATTAACTTCGGCATCTTTTATTAATTCATTATAAGTATAATGACAAGTTCCAGACCATGATCCTTTATCCAACGGACTCCATCTTGCAGCAAAGCCAATTTTCATTTGCAATCGTTATTGAATGTTTTCTAAATACTTTCTGGCAATCAGGTTGTACGTCGTTGGTTTCGTTAATATATCTTCAACAGTCAGTTTACTAAGATAATGATCCCAGGAAAAGGATTCCCATAAATGGTGCAAATAGGCATCCGGGAATTCGGTCACCTCTTCGAACATGGAATATAACCCTTGCTTATTATAAAGCGGATAATGGAAAGAATAAGGACCAAGTATTTTGACTGTTTCCGGATAATCTTTTGCAAGTTGCTGGGGGATACGTACAGAATGTTCATTCCAGTATTTATCCCTTCCTGCAGACCGGAATGTTTTATACTCCTGCAGCCACCGGCTTATAAAATCGCTTTTTTTTTCGGACAGGAGTACAGCATTACATAAACCTGTGGAAGTTTCAGCCTGCTTTTTCAGTCTGCCTGTTTTTTTTCGGATATAGTATTTCATTTTTTGCCGGAAATTTTTCGGTTGATAAGGAGCGCTGAATTCCTCACCAATGACAAAGGTATAACCTAACAGGGGAGTTAAAGGCCGTACACTAATAGTATCAAGATCAAGATATATGCCTCCGGTTTCATAAAGTGATAACAATCGCACCACATCGGCTTTATGTGCCACATGACAGATAGGGCGCCCCATAAATTTTTCCGGGGCTTTTATTTTATTCAAGGTCAGGAGGGGCCTGGCTTTTTGCCACCATTCGCCGGAGGGTTCATATTCATAATGAAACCAGGCAATTTCTGGTTTATTGATTTCAACAGCCGATTTAATAGCAAGATAATGCGACAGAGAAAAGGGTTTGCCGCCAAAATCTTTTGCCATTCCAAAAACAAAATGAAGAACATTGGGTATCACGCTGCAATATTAAGATATTCTGTTACTTACATTAATGGTTTTCTATATGTAACTAAAATAACTGAGCCGATCGGGCAACAAATCTGTTTTATCCGGCCCAGCCTTCCCTGTCCAAACTCCTGTATTGTATTGCTTCTGCCAGGTGTTCAGGTTTAATGTCTGTGCTCTGTGACAGATCTGCAATAGTTCTGGAAACCTTCAGTATCCTGTCATAAGCCCTGGCGGACAGGTTGAGTTTTTCCATAGCTGCTTTTAGTAAATTGGCCCCCACTGTATTGATCACACAAATTTCTTTCAGCATTTTGCTGCTTATTTGTGCATTGCAATAAATACCCGGATTGTTTTTATATCGCTCTGCCTGCATTTCCCTCGCTTTTATTACCCGGTCACGGATGGCAGAAGAATGCTCCTGCGATTTGATGGATGACAATTCACTGAATGCGACAGGGGTTACTTCTACATGCAGATCGATGCGGTCAAGTAAAGGACCTGAAATTTTATTCAGGTATTTCTGTACTGTACCCGGAGGGCAGGTGCATTCTCTTTCCGGGTGATTATAAAAACCGCATGGGCAGGGATTCATAGATGCCATCAGCATGAAAGAGGCGGGAAAATCAACAGCCACTTTGGCTCTTGAAATGGTTACCCTTCTTTCTTCCATTGGCTGACGCATCACTTCCAGAACCGTCCTTTTAAATTCAGGCAGTTCATCCAGGAACAAAACCCCATTATGTGCTAAAGAGATTTCACCGGGCTGCGGTATGCCGCCGCCGCCAACCAAAGCAACATCGCTGATCGTATGATGCGGTGAACGGAACGGTCTTTTTGAAACCAGGGTGGAGTTTTCAGGAAGTTTGCCGGCTACTGAATGTATCTTGGTTGTTTCCAGCGCCTCTTGCAAAGTGAGCGGCGGAAGTATAGTAGGTAATCTTTTTGCCAGCATGGTTTTGCCTGCACCCGGCGGACCTATTAATATGGCATTGTGGCCACCTGCAGCGGCTATTTCCAAAGCCCTTTTGATGTTTTCCTGTCCTTTTACATCTGCAAAATCAATTTCAAAATCGTATTGAGAGTTAAAAAACTCTTCCCTAGTATTTATGATAACCTGCTCTAGTCCCTTTTCTTCATTGGCAAAAAAATCAATCACTTCTTTGATATGAGTGACGCCATATACCTGCAGGTTATTGACCATGCCCGCTTCTTTGGCATTTACTTTTGGAACGATCAATCCTTTGAATCCTTCTTTTCTTGCCTGTATGGCAATCGGCAGGGCCCCTTTGATGGAACGAATTTCACCATCCAGTGATAATTCTCCCATAACGACATACCTGGCAAGAGCTTCTGCATTTTCAATTTGTTCAGAAGCACCCAGTATACCTAATGCAATGGGGAGGTCGAATGCAGTTCCGCTTTTTTTGATATCCGCCGGGGCCAGGTTTACTACCACTTTTGTGCGGGGTACATTGAAATTATTGGTTTTGAAAGTACTTTCGATTCGTTGCAGGCTTTCTTTTACAGCATTATCAGGCAGGCCGACGATCATAGGATCCTTTCCAGTGGTCAGCCAGTTTACTTCAATAGTAATGGTGATGGCTTCCACTCCATACACAGCACTGCCAAACGTTTTTACAAGCATGGCCGGAAGATAGGGAAAAATGCCATTCTGCTGATTACCGGAAAGTGGTATAGATTGGCTAATTGACTTGTTGTATACTTATTTCTGATAAAAGAGAAGTAGTATGATCTGCATCAACCTTAATCACCGGGCCAGTAACAGAAAAATAAAATGTCTCTGTCTTTTTCGAAATAAATAGCTTCTCTCCTTTATTTTTTCGCAGACCGGTAGTAAAATATAAGTCTAATGGAAATTCAAAGACCGTGTTTTGTTGTTGTTCAACTGTAATGGCTACTTTGTTTTCCTTACTTAAATTCTTCCATTTTATTTTAAGCGATGGGTTTTCCGGAGTATATAGCCATTGCTTGAAAAATTGTTCCAGGCCTCTCCCTGATACTTTCTCAAAAATTTGCTGCAGATCTTTGGTATCAGCATTCTTTCCGGCATAGGTAGCATAGTATTGTCGTATACTTTCTTTAAAAATTGAGTCACCCAGTTGCCTGCGCAGCATATGCAGCACCCAACCGCCTTTCTGATAACTGTTGGCATTCAGCAGCCGCATATAATCCGGGGTACTGTCCACCACAGGTCTCTTGGCATTTTTTACAAAATCTATGACCGTTTCCCTGTCTTCCTGCATCCGTTTATTCAGGCTGTCTGTTCCGTACTTTGATTCTAGATAAATATGTGTGAGATAAGTGGCAAAACCTTCACTGAGCCAGAAATGAGCAAAACTTTTTTCGGTAGCCATATTGCCAAACCACTGGTGTACTATTTCATGGGCTATCAGTCTTTCTTCTGTTTGCAAGCCATTGACCGTATGCTCTGCATAAAAAATGGCGCCGGCATTTTCCATACCCCCAAAGATGGTCTTCGATTGTACATTGGCTAATTTTTTATACGCATATGGACCAATATAGTCTATAAAAAAAGCAAGTATGTCTCTTGCTATGGCATAGTCATAAAATCCGTGATCCTTATTTTCGGTGTATACCCAGCTGCTCACAGGAATACAATCATTTACAAAGCCGGCATGTTGCACAGCGAAATCAGCCACACCGATCACCATGACTTTTGTTGGCAAAGGCACATTTTCTTTCCAGTGTGTTAACTTTTTATCGCCGGGTAAATTTGATTCTTCCATGAGAACACCATTCGAAATAACCCGGTAACTGGAAGGAGCAGTTACAATAAACTCGACGGATGCTTTATCGGAAGGGTCATCATTGCAGGGAAGCCAGCGATGGGCACGGTTTGGCCAGTTGTCAGCAAAGAAGGTTCTTTTGCCAAACTGATTTTTTGAGATGATGAGTCCGTCAGCCGGTACACCTTTATAGCTTATCATAAAAAAACCAGTATCGCCTTTGACAGTTTTTTCTCCCCGGGGAATAACAATTTTATTATGCTTGTGACTGAAAGATGCTTCTTTAATGACAATTTCTCCAGGCCATCCGTCAGGATATTTCACGGTCATTACTTTCATCCCTTTCAACGTGGTATTGATATTTTCCAGGTCAATTTCTATGGCAGAAGCATTTTGTGTGTATACGAATCGTATAGCCGCTTCTCCGTAAAGAGTGTCGTCCAGGTCATTTAGTTCTATCCTGAAAATGTAATGCAATACATCTATCTTGCTTTGCGCTGCAGACATGAATGATAACCCCAAAATAAAGACGGAAAGCAATCGTTTTTTCATGAATTCAAAATAGTAAATAATTCTCCTTTATATCCATAATAATCCCGTAAATCCCGGTTCGGCTTATAACTTCTCCAGCATATCCACTACTTTTTCTCTTTTCAGGAT
This sequence comes from Chitinophagaceae bacterium, assembly GCA_016786885.1. Lineage (GTDB taxonomy): Bacteria > Bacteroidota > Bacteroidia > Chitinophagales > Chitinophagaceae > JJ008. The sequence continues at coordinate 74,347 of JAEUVO010000085.1, forward strand.
GACATAACCGATACGGTCATTGCTGATGCCCTCTTTCAGCTGGTAACTGAATTTCAGCTGGTCATCATTTACATCTGTTTCAAAATACCGGAAAGAAATATTGGGATAATTTTTCAGTTCATCCCCGATCTCATATAAATGAGTGGAAAGAATGAAAAGCGAGTTTTTTATTTTGATCAGCCCTTTGATCACCGCCAGGGAGCATTTCATGGCATCCTGTACATTGGTGCCCTTGAACAATTCGTCAATAAGTACCAGCCATTTTTTTCCATCATTTATTTTTTCAATAGTGTTCTTGATGCGCTGTACTTCATTGAAGAAATAACTTTCGCCTTTTGCGATATTGTCAACCACATTAATATTACTTAGCAGGCCATCAAACAAGGTCAGTTTCATTTTTTTTGCCGGTACACCCATTCCGATATGTGCCAGGAAAACCGCAGAGCCCACCGATTTTATCAATGTGCTTTTGCCGGCCATATTGGCCCCGGTCAGGAAAAGAAAATTATGCTCCGGGTTCATCTGCAGATCGTAGGCCACCGGTTGTGGTAATAGAATATGATAAAGCCCTTTTGCATCTACCAGCGGTGTTTGCTGTTCCACAAATTCCGGGAAGCTAAGATCATACGTTTTTACTGCCACTGCCATTGAATACCAGGCATCCAGCCGGCTATAGATATCTATCAGTTCAAGAGTGTTCGTTTTATAACGGCCGCGAAGGTGATATCCGAAGTACAGGTTTTGTCTTGTTGATATTTTTTTTCCGGGTTCAATTTCTGAAAGTTTTTGCAGTGGTGCTTCCCTCAGTATCCCGTTGATACGGTCAATATATAATTTGATGTTGGCAGGCAGGTCAAGATCTTCCAGCAGCTCAACAATCTTACGGATACCGCGGAAGAAATCAGCAAAATGTGTCATCGAGTATTTGACCATGGAATAATCCGCATTGTGCAACCATTTATAGAGCAGGTTATTGAAAGACGCCGGGGCTTCACTAATAGGATCCAGTGGGTAGTCGAGGAATTTATCTACCACAAGCACAGTGCCATTAGTAATTTCAGAAGGCCAGTCTTGCACATGCTCCATGAAAGTGCGGATCACTTTTTGGGTGCCGATGATTTTCTTCAGGTCATTATGCGGTTCGCTGAAAAATTTCCGCAACCATTCCCGGCCACCTACGGTACGGGTAAAGTTCAGTTTATGGAAAATAGAGAACTCTTCTTCCTGGTGAAAGATAGAAATATCGTTGAAGGATGTGTTGTCTATCTGCATGGTGGTTATTGGTGAATAGTGAGTGGTGAATAGGTTAGTTATTCACTACCCATCATACACGACTGACTTATCTTTCAAATAATAGCCGTTGTCCCATTTGAGATTCATTCCATATGCCATTTCCATACACCAAATGACCATTTACAAACGTATGGGTAATGGTAGCCGGAAATGAAGCACCTTCCAAAGGACTCCAGCCGCATTTGTACAAAATATTTTCTTTTGTCACTTTGTATTCTTTATTCATGTCAACGATCACCAGGTCGGCATGATAACCCTCACGGATATAGCCTCTTTCCTTTACCTGGAAACAATCTGCTACCGCATGACTCATCTTCTCCGCTATCTTTTCTAAACTGATCTTCCCCTGCTTATAATAATGGAGCATTAGTAATAATGAATGCTGAACTAATGGTAACCCGGCATGAGCCTTTTCATAAGGACCATCCTTTTCTTCCCATGTATGCGGCGCATGATCGGTTGCTATTACATCTAACCTGTCGTCAAGCAAGGCTTTCCATAATGCTTCTTTGTTATGCGGGGCTTTGATGGCAGGGTTACATTTGATACGATTGCCCAGCACAGCATAATCATTACTGGTAAAATGTAAATGATGCACACACACTTCCGCCGTTATACGTTTATCTTTTAAAGAAAGCATATTGGTGAACAGCTGCAGTTCTTTTTCTGTGCTGATATGAAGTATATGAAGCCTTGTTCCATATTTTTTTGCTATCTGTATGGCATACAAGGAAGATTCATAACAGGCCTCTTCATCCCTGATAACAGGATGATCTGCCGGAGCCAATGTTCTTCCGGTGGATTTTAGTTGTGCAAGATTTTTTTTGATGATACTTTCATCCTCACAATGGGTGGCAATCAGTAATTCACTCTCACGAAAAACCCTGTCTAATGTATTAGGATTATCCACCAGCATATTACCTGTACTGCTGCCCATGAATATCTTGATGCCGCAGATATCATTTTTCTTTTCGTTTGTTTTCAGCACCTCCTCTGCATTATCATTAGCGGTGCCCATATAAAATGAATAATTGGCTAATGATGTTTGCGAAGCAATGCGGTATTTATCTTCAAGCAGTTCCTGTGTCAGTGCATTGGGAATAGTATTCGGCATTTCCATAAAACTGGTAACTCCGCCTGCTACAGCCGCTTTGGCTTCTGTGGCAATCGTTGCTTTATGCGTCAGCCCCGGCTCCCGAAAATGTACCTGGTCATCTATACAACCGGGCAACAGGTATTTTCCTTCGCCATTGATCTCAATTGCACCCGCATTTATTTGCGATGCAATTTTTTCTATCCTGCCATTTGTTATCAACACATCTGCATTTTTAATCTGCCCTTCGTTGACAATCTGTATATTCTTTATCAGGTAATTTTGCATATCTTGTCCGGTGAAATTTAAGTTCAAAGCCAATACCCATGCAATTTAAACAAATTAAACCCCGTCCCCTAAAGACGAGTTATTATTTCCTTATTCTCAGCTTACTTTTCAGCACTATACATACACAAGCACAGACAACATACCTGCCACAGGGCGATAAGGCCAATATTTTACTGGAAAGGCTGGAGATAAAGGCAAGAAAAGACTCCGCCCTTAATTTTTCAAAACTTAAACCCTTTAGCAGACTCAAAGCTATCAGCTCGATATATAATATCGGGGATAATAACCAGCTTGCCTACCGGTTAACAAAAAGTGTTTGCTTGTCTAAAGTGGATATGTACAACTTATATGCACTGCTTCGGAATAATTATGAATACTTGCCTGATTCCTTAAAGAATGCCTTTAAAAGTAAAAAACCTGTTCTCAAGAATTTTTATACCACACCGGCCAATCTCTATGAAGTACATGTGAAGGATTTTGACCTTGTCATCAACCCGGTGATACAGGTGACTGTTTCCAAAGAAAAAGATAATGACGAAACATTGTATCAAAACACCCGGGGCCTCAGTCTTCGGGGCCGCATTGCCAATAAGATCGGTTTCTTTGCTTACATTACCGATAACCAGGAGAAAACAGCTTTCTATGTAAGAGATTTTGTAACAGCCCGCAGGGCAGTGCCCGGTGCGGGGTTCTATAAAAACTTTAAAGGGACCGGCTATGATTATTTTGATGCCCGCGGTTATTTCACCTTTAATGTTACAAAGTATATTGATGTAACATTCGGGTACGACCGCAATTTTATCGGCAACGGACATCGTAGTATGTTCCTGAGCGATTTTGGTAATAGCAATTTGTTTTTAAAACTGAATACCCGGATATGGAAGATCAATTACCAAAACCTTTTCATGGAACTGCACAATGCAGATAACAGGGTAGGGGATAAACTGATCGGTAAGAAATACGCCGCCATGCATCACCTGGATGTAAATGTGACCAAATGGCTCAATATTGGTTTGTTTGAAGGAGTCGTTTTCGGCAGACAAAACCGTTTTGATTTTGGTTACCTGAATCCGATCATATTTTATCGTTCTATTGAACAGCAGAACGGCAGTTTTGATAACTCAGTGGCAGGCCTGGATGCGAAAGCCAATATCGGGAAAGGCATACAACTCTACGGGCAACTGAGTCTTGATGAATTCTTATTGTCTGAAATAAAAAATAACCGGGGCTGGTGGGCCAACAAATGGGGCATACAGCTCGGCGCCAAATACATTGATGCATTTAATATTTCCAATCTTGATCTGCAACTGGAACATAACCGGGTGCGGCCCTTCACCTATTCGCACCGGGATTCAGTAGCCAACTATACCCATTATAACCAGCCGATGGCACATCCGCTCATGGCCAATTTTAGTGAGTTCATTGGTATAGCCCGGTATCAGCCGGCGCCTAAGTGGCTGGCCGTTGGTAAACTTATTTATTACACACAGGGCAGAGACAGCAGCAGCCAGAGCTATGGCAGTAATATCTTTTATCCAAATGTGCCACCCTTCCGCCAGGGAGATTTTGGATATAGTATCGGCAGCGGCTGGAAGACGAATGTATTCCTTGCTTCTTTCCTGCTGTCGTATGAACTGCGGGAGAATATGTTCCTGGAACTGAATGCGGTGGTTCGAAAACTGGATACAAAGACTGCTCCTCTTGTTTCCAATAACACTTCAGTCATCACTTTTGGTTTCAGGTGGAATATGCACCGCCGGGAGTTTGATTTCTGATAGCAGCCGGTATAAACTGTACCTGCTGGCAACTGGTAGTGAGCTTCAGTTGCAGAGGTAAGCCGCAAAATGCGGGCTGGTTAAATTATTACTTCGTGCCTTCGTGTAGCCTGTCACTTGAAATCAAAAGTCGATTTTTAAGAAATGTCAGTGATTGAAGTATGGGTCACTGATAAATCCTTTGTATGCTGGTCTCTTAATTTGATAAACTATTCCTTTTGGTTTTTGAATTGATATGGAGTCAATTCGTCCAAAAATTTCCCGGTCTAGGGAATCAAAAGAGGTTGTAAAATTATCGTACGGTGTAGCAAGTAGTCTAAATGTGTCCTTTTGATTTGTTTGGTCATTGTATCCAAATATTGTTTTCCTGGCAATATTGTCACTATAAAAAATTTGAAAATCTTTCTTCCCTTGTTTGTAATTGTCAACATACAAGTCAGTGCAGCCGCAGTGCGAAAGTGTTGTCGCTTTGATGACATAGTAATTCTTCTTTGAAGTCGAACTCTTGAAAACAGTGGAGGTTTTTGAATCACGATAGAATAGCAGCATGCCTAATGTGTTGCAACCGGAAGAAATTCCAAGTATCAAAAAAGTAGAAAAGAAAATAAAAATGAACCGTGGTTTAAATCTCATTATGAGTGAAATTTTGTGTGGCATGACGCACAACGAGCAGGGCTTGCCGAAGTGGGGGCAATAGAATTCCGTCCGCCCCGGCTAACTGCTGCTGAATATAGATAAAAAGTTGATGACATATTCTAAAGCTAAATTAATAACGTCAAGCTGGATATGAAGCCAAATTGAAAAACAAAAGTTGAAACACGGCTTCCGTCTGCCCCCATTTTGGCAAACCCAATGTTGCCTGCCGTTATGTGTCCGCTGTTGCTGGTTGTCCTGCTGAAACAGTTTGAGCTGTGTCAGTTACTTCAACTGTTATGCCACCGAGCTTTTGTTTTAAATCTTCAATCATTAAGTTAACTCTATCCTCAATAAAGATGTCAAGTGCATTGTCTGGCATTGTCGCTGCCCTTGCCCAAAGTAAAATTTGATTTGGTAATAAGTGACTTGGCATAATAGCTTCAAACTCTGGCTTGTCGTAGTCTTTGATATATTCTAAAGGGTTGCGATTGGTAATGTCCAGGTTCGTTATTTGGGTTAAATATGCAATGTTCATTAAACTGTCGCTATCAATCTCATTATGATGTTTGTTGTTCAATACATAATCCGAATTGGTCGGGAAAATGTGGTGAAGATTTGGTTTGTCAGTTGAGAAGAAGAAGTTTTGAACTAATACTTCTCTACTGCAATGCTCCCAATCTTTTGGTTGTAGGCTTGCATAAAGTGATAAAATTGCACGGCTCATACGTCCCTTTGAACTATATGAAGCAGAACGCAATCTTTCTTTGTCAATTAGGAAACGAGAGAATTGATATTGTTCTTTGTTTTTCTCTTTGTCCAAAAAATCAATATGCTGAAAGAGTTGGGTAGTATTGCTTAACAAATCGTCATTGTGCATTGAGTTAAACCAAAAATATTTTTTGATAAAGTTATAATCAGGATTATTGTTGCGGAAAAAATAGGCAACAATTGTAAAATAAAAATACCTGTATGGAATTAGGTAAGGAGTTTTTAGATGCAAGTGATTTTCAAAAAAATCAAAAGTCTTTAGGATTGCCTTTTTTGCGTCATCCCAAACTGCAAGGATGTGTTCTGTCTTAATCTCATTTAAGTAGCGGTCTGTAATATTTCGTACACCGTTATCAGGAATATTTCTATTAATAAGAACTGCAAGAATTTGTAAATAATCAAGGTCGCTGATTTGTAGAAACAGGCTTTGATTTGTTGTTCTAAAGTTGTCTATCAGTTCCCGCAAATAGAAGCCTTGTTGTTGAGTGCCATTAGTTTGGCTCAAAGGTCTAAATGTTTTGGCTACAACTATATCAAAGATGTTTAGTGGTTTACCTGCCTGATTAATGCGTTCAAAGATTTGGCAAACCTCTGAAACTTGAATACCCTTTACTTCAATGAATGAAACCCGATAATTGTCAAGTATTGCTTTTATCCGCCGTAATTCTTTACGTACAGGGTGGTCGTAATCTTTATAATCTTGGTTTGAATGGTCAACAAGATTTCTCTCTACTGAACCAAAATTATTCTTGATGTCAATGAGTTTAACAATCAGGTTTTCATCGTAGCGTTTTTTCTTTCCAATATTTTGGCGAATTTCTCCGTTCCTATCTTCAATTTCATCCCAAAACAGAAAACGATTTTTGTAGCTTTCATCATCTGTGTCGCCATCAATAGGAATTGTCAAGTCAACATATAGTGTTGGATTAAATCCTTCTCTGCCGTCAATGCTGCCGCCATAAAGTGAAGTAAGTAACGAAGTTGTTCGTTGCTGTCCGTCTAAAATATATTGATACTCGGTTCTTGAAAAATTCGTGTCTGTAATTATGTGTCCACCAACTTGCCGATGATTTTGAAGTTGCAAATCAGTTTTCCAAATTAATATGCTGCCAAGTGGATAGAATTTATAAATGCTATCCCAAAGTTTTTTTACGTTTTCTTTTTCCCAAACAACTTCCCGTTGAAAGGTTGGGATTTGATAATTTTTGTTGAGCAATTCATCAAGGTAAGTTGTCAACCCTTTATTTTCTGGTTTAATTCTGTCTGTGTAATTCACTATTGTAATTTGTTAGTTGAGGTTTGAACTGTCGCCGAATAATGGCAGGCAACGTTGGGGCTTGCTGCTGTGCTGGTATTTTATAATGTCCAGCCCGGAGCCGCAGCCGATTGAAAAACTGATGATGAAGATAACAACAAAAGCTGATAGAATTCCGTCGGCTGGATATGGGCTGATAGCGATAT
>JAEUVO010000015.1 GCA_016786885.1 Chitinophagaceae bacterium
ACAATGCTTCTGTACTTAATGATTCCCGGAATTCCTGTTTGCCCTGTGGTGAAAAATAATTGGTGTGCGGATCAAAGACCGAAGCAAGTCCATTTAAATAAAGCTCTGTTATATAGCCATCAATGCCTCCCGGGTGACCGGTAATTCTTTTCAGGTTTTTTATTTCCGTCTTCTTCAGCTTTTCTCTCACTTTTAGCTCTGCTGTACTGATCACCGTTTTCAGTGATGTTGTACCGGTGCTGTCTTCCGCTGCTATATCAAACAACTGATCCAGTGCCAGGTATTTTAAATACCGAAGCCAGCGGGATGATAAAGAAGAAATATCTGTTGCAAAATTGAACTCATCCTTGCGATTGTTCGTTACTGTCTCATTACTATTGAAATCAAATGGTTTTTGGGTTAGTTTGCTGATGATAGAATCGGCCCTTGTCAATGCTTTTTTGTATAACTGTGAAAACAGATCATAAAAACCCCACTCTTTTTTATTCAGCTCATCGTCTAACTTATTGCTGTAAGCCTGCAATGATTTGAATTCAGTCTCAGTAAAAAGTAGTCTTCTTCTGTCCGCCTGGTTGATGATAGCTTTAAACATGGCTGCAGAAAAATCATCGTCAATGGGTTTGGGTAGCAGGTGGTTCAGCTCGATCATTCTTTTTAATACAACTGCCTTTTGCTGCAAAGAAGCCTGGCCATACATAGTATGACTTTGTACAAATACTACTAAAATGAGTGACAGTACAATTTTCTTCATATATGAACGCTATGGTACAACATCTAAGTAAATAAAAAGCCGGCAAAAAGTCCAGTTTTTTTACCTTCAATCATTATTATTTAATCAATGATACAGCAGGAGTTTGCATACCGGGTTGCCGGGATCGTACAAAGAGACGAGACAATCCTCGGGTTGGCTGCAGGGGGCTCCTGGACCAGCGGGGAAATGGATGAATACTCCGACCTTGATCTTATTTTGATCACTAAAGGGAAAGTGGCTGGAAATAAAGAACAAATGCTTCAATATGCCAAAAGCTTTGGTGACCTTATTTCCGGCTTTACCGGCGAACATGTAGGCGAACCAAGGGTGCTGATCTGCTTATACGACAATCCACTGCTGCATGTAGACATTAAATTTCTTACCCTGCCAGAGTTTTATGATCGGGTAGAAAACCCTGTTGTCGTGTTTGAAAGAAATAACCAGCTTTCTGAAATAATCAACTCCACCAGGGCTGAATGGCCGCAACCTGATTTTCAGTGGATCGAAGACCGGTTCTGGACATGGGTGCATTATGCCTGCTTAAAAATCGGCCGGGGCGAACTGATGGAAGCTTTTGATTTTCTTTCCTTCCTGCGGATGACGGTGCTTTCTCCTTTACTACAAGTAAAAAATAATAAACAATCAAGAGGACTAAGGAGAGTAGAAACAGGGCTAAGCCCGTCTGACCTGGAGAACCTGAAGATCACTATTGCGCAGTACAATAAAACTTCTGTCATTAAGGCGCTGGATAACTGTATCAGTATTTACAAATCTCTCCGGCGAAAACTGTACACAGATGCGGTGCAGTTACAAACTCTCGCCGAAAAAAGAAGTCTTGATTATTTCAAAGAAATCAGGAAAGCATAGCTTTGAAATTAAATGAACACTTTCTGAACAAGATTTTAATTATAGACGACGAAGAAAAGCTACGACAGTTGCTGAAGCGGATCATCAGCCTTGAAGGCTTTGATGTATCAGAAGCCGGCTCACTGAAAGAAGCTGTCAAATTATTAGATAAAGAAACATCAGATGTAGTGCTTTGCGATGTAAAACTCCCTGATGGTAACGGCGTTGATTTTGTAAAAGAATCAAAAATAAAATATCCCGCAACAGAATTTATCCTGCTTACCGCTTATGGTAATATTGCCGACGGGGTACAGGCTATGCGCAATGGCGCTTTTGATTACATCACAAAAGGTGATGACAACGATAAAATTATTCCCTTACTGCACAGGGCACTGGAGAAAGTTCATTTAGCCAAAAAACTGGAACAACTGCAAAAACAGGTCGGGCAGAAATATTCTTTTGAAAGCATACTCGGTGATTCGGTAGAAATCAAAGAGGCGATCACTCTTGCTGAAAAAGTAGCAGCTACTGATGCCACGATTTTATTACTCGGGGAAACAGGAACAGGCAAAGAAGTGTTTGCACAAGCTATTCATCACAACAGCAACCGGGGCAATAAAACATTTATAGCTGTCAATTGCAGTGCCTTTACCAAAGATTTATTGGAAAGTGAATTGTTTGGCCACAAAGCCGGGGCTTTTACCGGTGCAGTAAAAGATAAAAAAGGATTATTTGAAGAAGCCAATGGCGGTACTATTTTTTTAGATGAGATTGGCGAAATGCCCGCTGAGTTGCAGGCCAAACTGCTCCGGGTACTTGAGTCTGGTGAGTTTATAAAAGTAGGTGATACGAAAACAATAAAAGTAAATGTCCGCATCATTGCCGCTACCAACAGAGATTTACAAAAAGAAATGGAAGAAGGTCACTTCCGCTCTGATTTATTCTATCGCCTATCTGTTTTTCAAATTGTCTTGCCTTCACTCCGGGAACGGGCAAAAGATATTCCGGCACTTGCCCGGTACTTTGCTGAATTTTTTGCCACCAAAACGAATAAACCGGTTCCCGTTCTGCAAAAAGATTACCTGGAATCTTTGCAGCATTATAACTGGCCGGGCAATATCCGGGAGCTGAAAAATATCATTGAACGTTGTGTTATTTTAAATGATGGCGGCCGGTTGACCGCTGCTAACCTCCCGGTTGAACTACAAAGCTCCGGGTCATCTTTCTCTGCTTTTGATCTTGCAGGTGTCGAAAAAACACATATTCAAAAAGTGCTGAAGCATACTAACGGGAATAAAACGGAAGCAGCGAGGCTGCTGAATATCGGGTTGACCACATTGTACAGAAAGATTGAAGAATACCACCTTCAATAAGACCCTTCCATTTTGAAAACCCTCCCTTCCATTTTGGAAGGGTTTTTATTGTTTGGGTTTTCGCATTTCTGCTCTACCCCTTTTGCAAACCCAGTACCGGCCTGCATTCCGCCTTCTTTTTTCAATATACTTTTTTTCAGGCATGAGACTGGCAAGTAGCAACCGGCAAAACATAAACAATGTATAAGAATAAGACAGATGAGCAAAGGGAAAAAATACCGAATGAGGAGAAATACGGGTATCCCTTGAAGAGCATCATTATTACTGTGATTGCAGCGGCCATGCTATTTATGATTTTTAAATGATAGCAAAAAAAGCATCTGGAAAAGCCGGCTGACAGAACAGGATAGTTATTACAATGATCTGGGCAGGGTACCGGTCTTATTTATAACTGGTTGTAAGAAAAGGGGATTAGCAAGATAGCCCGCCCAAAATTGAGTATTCTCATATGAGATAGCAATAATGATCATTTAATTTTTAATAATGCAATTCTATTTTTATGAAGGGCAGTAAACGACTAAAACAAATTCTTTTTATCCTCACTTTAAGACTGGTAGCTCCAGTACTTATAATTCTGGCCCTTATCGGAGTGAAATCATTATTTGACTAATACTAAATTTCAAACAATGTTCCTGAGTATTTTATTGATTTTAGCCGGGCTTATCTGCTTCTGGCTTTTTTTTAAATCTATTGACTGGTTCGAAAAAATTTAGGCTTCTCCCGTTTTTGGCGGGATCAGCCTGGCAAATTGAAAATCTTTTTTTATGATGACTGTATTATTTATTCTGTCAATTCTCGTATTCGGGTATCTCGTTTACGTTTTAATTAAACCTGAAAAATTCTGACTATTATGAATAGCGAAATTCTGGGTGTAGTAATAACCTTTCTTATTACAGTTTTGCTGGCTTACCCGCTGGGTAAGTACATTTCAAAAGTGTTTAAGGGGGAACGGACTCTCACCGACTTTATGAATCCTGTTGAAAAGTTTTTCTTCAGGGTTTGCGGCATTAATCCCACTGAAAGTATGAACTGGAAACAGTTCCTTAAAGCTATGCTTACCATTAATATGCTATGGTTGGTCTATGCTTTCTTTTTACTCATCTTTCAGCATAAACTTCCATTGAACCCGGATGGCAATCCCGGCCAGACACCTGACCTGGCATTTAATACCGCTATCAGTTTTTTGGTAAACTGCAACCTGCAGCACTATTCCGGTGAATCAGGATTAACCTATTTCACCCAGTTATTCGTTATTACATTTTTACAGTTTGTAAGTGCTGCAACAGGTATTGCTGCATTAGTTGCTGTATTTAATGGGTTAAAAGAAAAAACTACAGAGAACCTGGGCAATTTCTGGAGCATTTTTACAAAGTCCATTACAAGGGTTTTATTACCCCTTTGTATAATAGCCGCTATTTTCCTTGCTTTTAATGGCAGCCCGACAAGTTATGATGGAAAAGACAGCATTGTGACTTTACAGGGAGATAGTGTACAAGTATCAAGAGGCCCTGCTGCAGGTATGATCGCCATCAAACACCTGGGTACTAATGGTGGTGGATGGTTCGGCGTTAACTCGGCACATCCGTTGGAAAACCCCAACTATTTTACCAATATGCTGGAAATGGTTATCCAGGTATTGATTCCTGTTGCAATGATTTTTGCATTAGGTTTTTATATCAACCGCAGAAAACTTTCTAAGGTAATTTTTGGGGTAATGACCATTGGTCTGTTATGTTTACTTATTCCAACGATCATAACAGAAATAAATGGTAACCCGGCGATTGAAAAATTGGGAGTGGCTCAACCTACAGGCGCCATGGAAGGCAAGGAAGTGAGATTTGGGCCTGCGGCTTCGGGCTACTGGAGTATTGTCACTACAATTATTTCAACCGGCTCTGTTAACTCGATGCATGACAGCTCAATGCCCATGTCGGGCATGATGCAATTGCTTGGCATGATGATCAATGCGTTTTATGGAGGATGTGGCGTAGGTATATTAAACTATCTTATTTACCTCATCATCGCTGTATTTATTTCAGGATTGATGGTGGGGCGGACACCGGAATTCATGGGACATAAAGTGGAGGCCAGGGAAGTGAAGATCGCTTCATTGGTTATGCTGCTTTCTGCATTCCTCGTCAAGGCATTTACCGCTTTAGCTGCTTATATGGTGGCACATCATCCGGAGATCGCCTGGCAGGTGAAACCGGGGGCATGGCTCAACAATCCATCCTATCATGGTTTCTCCGAAATGCTTTATGAGTTCACTTCTGCCAATGCTAATAACGGAAGTGGCTTTGAAGGACTGGGTGATAACAATATATTCTGGAATGTAACCACCGGTATTGTATTAATACTGGCAAGATTCCTTCCCATCATTGGTCCCGTGGCTATCATTGGGTTATTGGCTAAGAAGAAATTCGTTCCCGAATCACCCGGCACCTTAAGAACTGATTCCTGGACATTCGGTATGATGACGTTTGCAGTAATAATAGTTTTTAACGCTTTATCATTTTTCCCGGCATTGGCACTTGGGCCAATTGCTGAATATTTTTCAATGCATTAATTATAACAGACCATGTCAAAACATAAACGTACTATAAGATTATTTGAACCGGCACTGGTTGGCAAAGCAGTTAAACAATCTTTTGTAAAACTGAGCCCCAGGTTGATGGTAAAGAACCCGGTCATGTTTACAGTAGAAATTGGCACTGCTGTCATGCTGGCCGTTACATTGTATCAACTTTTTACCGGCGATAATTCACAGGGTGCATTGTGGTACAACATTACCATCTTCACCATTCTTTTACTCACTGTGCTGTTTGCCAATTTTGCGGAAGCATTAGCCGAAGCAAGGGGAAAGGCACAGGCAGAAAGCCTGCGCCGGACAAGGGAAGACACCCCTGCCAAAAAAGTATTCACCGTGGGTGAGATGTATGTGAATGAAGTAAAAGTTGTGCCCTCTTCTCAGCTTCGCAAAGGAGATTTCTTTATCTGCGAAGCAGGTGATGTGATTCCTATGGATGGTGAGATCGTGGAAGGTATTGCTACGATTGATGAATCTGCTATCACTGGTGAATCAGCTCCTGTTATCCGGGAATCAGGTGGTGATAAATCATCTGTAACAGGTGGGACCAAAGTACTCAGTGATAAGATTAAAGTAAAGGTGACCACTGAACCGGGAGAATCTTTTTTAGATAAAATGATTGCCTTGGTAGAAGGCGCATCAAGGCAAAAGACACCGAATGAAATTGCATTAACAATTTTATTGGCAGCATTTACACTCATTTTTATTATTGTGTGTGTAACGCTTAAGCCTTTTGCTGATTATGCTAACACTCCCATCACTATTGCTGCTTTCATTTCTTTGTTTGTTTGCCTGATACCAACTACAATTGGTGGTTTATTATCCGCCATTGGTATTGCAGGCATGGACAGGGCCTTAAGGGCAAACGTAATTGCCAAAAGCGGAAAAGCAGTGGAAACAGCTGGTGATATAGATGTGCTGTTATTAGACAAAACCGGCACTATTACCATTGGTAACAGGAAAGCAACCAACTTCTGGCCTGCTGATGGTATAGAGACCACAGATTTTATAAGCAATTGTGTGTTTGCTTCGCTGGCTGACCAAACTCCTGAAGGTAAATCGATCGTTGAGTTGGCAGGAGAAAAAAACATCAATGCGAAACAATTACCCGCAAACACCAGGATGATAGAATTTACAGCTGAAACAAGAAGCAGTGGCGTTGATCTGCCCGATGGAATAAAAATAAGAAAGGGTGCTTTTGATGCCATTAAAAATATTGCTTCCAGTAATGGTAGCTCCTTTCCAAAAGAAACGGAAGCAAGAGTAAACCAGATAGCATCGAATGGCGGAACACCATTGGTTGTCGCTGTAAACAATAAGGTGCAGGGTGTTATTGAATTGCAGGATATAATTAAGCCCGGTATACAGGAGCGTTTTGAAAGGCTTCGTAAAATGGGCGTAAAAACCGTAATGGTAACCGGCGATAATCCTTTAACTGCAAAATATATTGCGGAGAAAGCCGGTGTGGATGATTTTATTGCTGAAGCTAAACCAGAAGATAAAATGAATTATATCCGCAAAGAACAACAAAGCGGAAAACTGGTAGCGATGATGGGAGATGGTACCAATGATGCCCCGGCTTTGGCTCAGGCAGATGTTGGTGTTGCCATGAATAGCGGCACCCAGGCTGCCAAAGAAGCCGGTAATATGGTGGATCTTGATAATGACCCAACCAAACTGATTGAAGTAGTGGAGATAGGTAAGCAGCTATTGATTACAAGAGGGACACTTACAACTTTTTCGATTGCGAATGATGTGGCCAAGTATTTCGCCATCGTTCCGGCTTTATTCATTGCTTCTATCCCGGCACTACAGGCTTTGAATATCATGGGCTTGAAAAGCCCTGAGTCTGCGATCTTATCAGCGATCATTTTCAATGCCATTATCATTCCATTACTGATACCGCTTGCATTGAAAGGGGTAAAATACAGGCCTATCGGTGCCAGTGCATTGTTAAGAAGAAACTTATTGATATATGGATTGGGAGGTGTTATTGTTCCGTTCATTGGCATCAAATTAATTGATATGGCCCTGGGTTTATTTATGTAATTATTTAAATAAGAAGAAATGAAAAAGGATTTATTGATATCCCTGAAACTGACACTTTTAATGATCATTCTTTGTGCAGTTTTATATCCCTTGCTGATAGCAGGCATTGGTAAAGCAACCCCCGGTGGTGGAAAAGGCGAAACTGTTTCTGTAAACGGTAAGGTGGTGGGTTATGAAAAAATTGGTCAGAAATTTACCGATGATAAATATTTCTGGGGCAGGCCTTCTGCTGTGGATTATAATGCAGCGGGTTCGGCCGGCAGCAACAAGGGGCCGTCCAATCCTGATTATTTACAAATTGTAAAAGACAGGATTGATAGTTTTTTAGTGCATAACCCAGGCGTAAAGAAAGAAGAAATACCCGCAGAAATGGTAACCGCTTCTGGCAGTGGTCTTGACCCTGACATTTCACCTGCAGGAGCATATATACAGGTAAAACGTATTGCTTCTATACGCAACTTGCCAGAAGAAAAAGTAAAAGCATTAGTGGAAGAGCATATTCAAAAACCACTGGCCGGCATGCTTGGCCCTTCAAAAGTGAATGTGTTGAAACTGAATGTTGCATTAGATAATTTAAAATAACAGATTAATTAAAATTGAATGAAGATGAAAAAGTTTTTATTTGGAGCCATAGTGCTGGTGAGTACCCAATTGATGGCGCAGGATTCAACTGGTTCGCTGACCATCAGCGGCTATGCAGAAGCTTATTACCAGTATGATTTTAATAAACCTTCCGACAACAACCGCCCCGGGTTTATCTACAGTCATAACCGGCACAATGAATTTAACCTGAATCTCGGTTTTATCAAGGCGAATTATACTGCCGAAAGGGTTAGGGCAAATATTGCATTGGCTGCAGGCACATATATGAATGCCAACTATTCTGCTGAGCCCGGTGTGCTGAAGAATATTTTAGAAGCCAACGCCGGGGTTAAGATCAGCAAGAAAAAAAACCTGTGGGTTGATGCCGGTATCATGCCTTCGCATATTGGTTTTGAAAGCGCCGTTTCAAAAGACTGCTGGAACCTGACAAGGGGTATCCTTGCTGAAAACTCACCTTACTTTGAGGCCGGAGCAAAGATATCCTACACAACGGATGATGGCAAATGGTTTTTAAGCGGGATGGCATTAAATGGGTGGCAGCGTATTACCAGAGTAAGTGGCAATTCATTGATGAGTTGGGGCACTCAAATACAATTCAAACCGTCCGGTAAAGTGTTACTGAACTATAGCACTTTTATCGGGACAGACAAACCTGACAGTGCAAGGCTTTCACGGTTCTTCCATAATATATATGGTATATTCAATGTCACTGACAAGTTTGGCGTAACAGCAGGTTTTGATATCGGTACAGAAGAGAAATTTCCGGGTAGTGATAACAAGAATACCTGGTACACACCAGTGCTTATCTTAAAATATGCCTTTAATAATAAATGGGCTATCGCCGGAAGACTGGAGCACTATAATGATGAGAACGGAGTTATCATTGCTACCGGCTCACCAAATGGTTTTCAAACAACAGGCTATTCAATAAACATTGATAACAGCCCGGCAAAAAATGTGTTAGTAAGGCTGGAGGTAAGAAACCTGAGCAGTAAAGATGATATCTTTAATAAGCCGTCAGGAGTGACGAATAACAATACATTCGTAACCGGTTCGGTTGCAGTGAGTTTCTAATAATAAGCCGCCGGTTATGCCGGCGGCTTATTTATTTATCAGATATGTCCGACCAACAACATACAAGGTTCCATCGCAATGTATCGGCAGCAGGGCTGCTGATTGCAATGGGTATTGTATTTGGTGACATTGGTACATCCCCACTCTATACTTATACGGCTGTTTTTCATGAGGGTGAAGTGATCAATGCTGCAAAAGCTTTAGGTGTACTCAGTGCTGTGTTCTGGACATTGTTACTACTTACTACCATCAAGTATATTTTCATCGTACTCCGTGCAGACAACAACGGAGAAGGCGGTATTTTTTCTTTATATGCACTGGTACGACGCTATTTTGGTAAATGGCTTGTTATTCCCGCTATTATAGGTGCCGCTTTTCTTATAGCCGATGGCATCATCACTCCACCTATCTCTGTTGCCTCTGCTATTGAAGGATTACAAAAATTCAACCCGGAACTGAATACAGTTCCCTGGGTGATACTGATACTTGTTGCCCTTTTTGCCTTTCAGCAATTAGGTACCGGTAAAATCGGGAAAATATTCGGGCCGGTAATGCTTACCTGGTTTTCTTTCATTGGTGTTATCGGCCTGCTATCTATCAATGGCAACTGGGAAATACTGAAAGCATTGGATCCTTCTTATGCCTATCATTTATTAAAAGAATATCCCGGCGGTTTCTGGTTACTTGGTGGTATTTTCTTATGCAGCACCGGTGCCGAGGCATTGTACAGCGACATGGGACATGTGGGCAGAAATAATATCCGCTGGAGCTGGATGTATATAAAAATTTGCCTTGTGCTCAGCTATGCGGGGCAAACAGCATGGCTTGTTGCTCACCAGGGAGAAGTGATAGGAAGCATCAGTCCGTTTTACAGCACAGTTCCTTCTTCCATTTACATATACGCTGTTATATTGGCCACTTTAGCCACTATCATTGCCAGCCAGTCACTCATCAGCGGATGCTTTACGCTAATAAATGAAGGCATCCGGTTAAATATCTGGCCAAGGCATAAAGTAATCTTTCCCGGCTCTATCAAAGGGCAGTTATATATTCCTGTTATCAACTGGTTTTTAATGCTGGCCTGTATTGGCATGGTGCTGTATTTTGAAAAATCAACTAATATGGAAGCCGCCTTCGGACTTAGTGTTACATTAACCATGTTGGTAACAAGTTTTCTTGTAGTACTATACCTGCATATAAAAAGAGTGAAAAAAACTTTAATCATATTGTTTGCATTTGTTTTTCTTTCAATTGAGGGAATGTTCCTCGTAGCTAACCTTAATAAGGTACAGCATGGCGGATGGATAACACTGTTAATAGGGTCAGTTCTTTCTGCTGTTATGTATATATGGTACAAAGGAAAACAGGCGCAGAAAAAGTTTATTGTACAGGTTCCACTACAACAACAAATTCCGGTATTGCGGCAACTAAGCCGGGATAAGGAAGTTCCCAAATACTCCACCCACCTCATTTATCTCAGTAATGCTGACAATGATAATATGGTGGAAAAAAAATCTATTGATTCCATTCTCCGCTCACCTTCTAAAAAAGCAGATGTGTACTGGTTTATGCATATCAATGTTACTGATGAACCCTACACCATGGAGTATAAAGTGAAAACACTGGAGCTGAATGATATTTATCACCTTACTATCAACTTAGGGTTCAGGATAGAACCAAGGGTTGATCTTTTCTTCCGCACTATATTGGAAGAATTAATTGAAAGTGGTGAGCTGAAGCTGGAAGCCGCACCTGATTTTAAATATTCACAAAGTAAGATCGGTGATTACAAATTCATTCTTGGCAACTCATACTTGTCCTTTGATAATGAATTGCCCGCCTGGAAAAGTTTTTTGTTGAAAGCCTATTATAATATTAAGAAGATCGCAGTCAGGGAAGAAGAAAATTTTGGATTGGAAGCAAACAATGTATTGGTAGAACAATATCCGCTGGTAGTAAGCCCGGTTGGGAAATTATGGCTTAAGCGGGAATTGAATTAACTTATATTAGTTTATTATGCCGGACAGTGAAGCAAATAAATGGTTAGAAAAAATTCAGCAATCGCAAAAAGGTAAGCTGAAGATCTATATTGGCATGAGTGCCGGTGTGGGCAAAAGCTACCGCATGTTGCAGGAAGCCCATACACTTCTGCGCAACGGTGTCAACGTGAAGATCGGCTACATTGAAACACATGGACGGAAGGAAACAGAAGCCCTGGTTGATGGTTTACCTGTGATTCCACGGAGAAAGGTTTTTTATAAAGGAAAGGAACTGGATGAGCTGGATATGCAGGCTATTTTATTATTACAACCCGATGTGGTGATTGTAGATGAGCTGGCGCACACCAATATTCCCGGCAGCAAGAACGAAAAACGGTGGCAGGATGTGATTGATATTTTAGAAGCGGGTATTGATGTGATCACGGCTGTAAACATCCAGCATATTGAAAGCATTAATGAAGATGTAAAAGATATTACAGGTGTGGAAGTAGGAGAACGGGTTCCCGACAAGCTGTTACAGATGGCCGATGAAGTGGTGAATATTGACTTAACGGCTGATGAACTGATCACAAGGTTAAAGGAAGGAAAGATATATGACCACAGCAAAGTGCAACAAGCCCTGCAAAACTTCTTCAAACCGGAAAAGATATTGCAGCTCCGGGAGCTTGCATTAAAAGAAGTAGCCGGTCAGGTAGAAAGAAAAGTAGATTATGAGGTAACCGCCAAAGACAGGCCATGGAAACATGAACGCTTCCTTGCGTGCATCTCAACCAGTCATGAAATAGCCCAGCGTATCATCCGAAAAACCGGCAGACTGGCATCTTATTACAACAGCCAGTGGTATGTGCTGTATGTGCAAACACCCAAAGAAGCCCTGGATAAAATTCCGCTGGCATCGCAGCGTCACCTTATCAATAATTTCAAGACGGCAACAGAACTGGGAGGAGAAGTGTTACAGATCAAACACAGTAATATTGCCAAAGCGATCATGGAAATAGTAGTGGAAAAACAGATCACAACGGTTTGTATCGGTAAACCTCACCTAAATTTGTTCCAGGTGATACTGCGAACTAACGTATTTAACCAGCTTTTAAAAACTCTTTCAGCCAATGATGTGGACCTTATAATTTTATCCTGATGGCAATTAAGCTTAAAACCAAAGTAGCTCTTGGGGGTCTTTTCCTTTTTGCCCTGCTGATACTTGTTGGAGCTGTTAGTTTTTTTTATTTCAACCGCCTCGCAGAAGACTCCAAAGAAATAGTGAAGGATAACTATGAAACATTGAACTACAGCCGTGATATGCTGAAGGAACTGGACATGCTGAACAGCAAGGACAGTGTAAGGGGATTCAGCAATTTTGAGAAACACCTTCAATTACAGGAAGACAACATTACAGAGCCCGGGGAAAAGGAAATGACCGAATCATTGCGGAAGCACTTCAATCAGTTGAGGCAACAGGGGTTGACAGATTCTCTTCCATCTTTGATCCGCGAGGACATCAGCGGAATCATGCAGGTAAACCTGCAGGCGATTGATAAGAAGAACCTGGCCGTACAAGCTTCCGCCCAGCAGGCCAAAACCATTATCACTATTTGCCTTACTATTTGTTTGTTACTGGGTTTTACTTTCCTCTTCAATTTTCCTTCGCTGGTGGCATCTCCTATTGCTTCATTAACGGAAGGTATCAAAGCTATTGCCGATAAAAACTACGGTCAGCGTATACACCTGAATCGGAAGGATGAATTTGGCGATCTGGCCAATGCTTTTAACAGCATGGCTGAGAAACTGGATGAGTATGAGCACAGCAACCTGTCAAAAATACTTTTTGAAAAGCAAAGGGCCGAGGCTGTCATTAATTCTTTGAAAGATGCAAGTATTGGTATTGATAAAAAGGGGATGGTGCTTTTTGCCAACCAGCAGGCGCTGCAATTGCTCAGCCTCAAAGAGCCGGAGATCATCGGGCTTTCACAGGAGGAAGTAAAAAAACGTAATGACCTGTTCAGGTTTTTGGTAAACGAACAAAGCAACAGCCCCTTCAAAATTGTAGTAGAAGGGAAAGAAAATTATTTTACGAAAGAAATTGTTGACCTTACACATGAAGGGCAACCGTCCGGGGTTGTAATTGTGCTGAAGAATATCACTCCTTTCAAAGAACTGGATGTTGCCAAGACCAATTTCATTGCCACCGTATCTCATGAATTAAAAACACCGCTTGCTTCTTCTGACTTCAGTTTGAAACTGCTGGAGGATGAACGGGTGGGCACACTTACACCCGAACAAAAAGAATTGGTGCAAAACCTGAAGGAAGACAATAAAAGATTGCTGCGCATACTCAGTGAATTACTGGATATGTCGCAGGTAGAAAGCGGTAAAATACAACTGAACCTGCAGGAGGTGCAGCCATGGGGAATAATTGATAAAGCTCTTGCTTCTGTACAAAATGCTGCAAAGCAAAAAAACATTTCTATTCAAAAACAAATTGCAGATAACATACCTGCCATTAAAGCTGATGCTGATAAAACCGCCTGGGTATTGAATAATTTTCTGACCAATGCTATCCGCTATTCCACGGAGAGCGGGGAGATTATTGTCAATATTCAGCAAGAGGGAAACAACGTCCAATTCGCTGTACAGGATTTTGGTAAGGGTATTGATCCGCAATTCAAAGACAAAATATTTGATCGCTATTTTAAAATACCGGGCACAAAAGAAGGCACCGGTCTCGGCCTTGCTATCTGCAAAGAATTTATTGAAGCGCAGGGCGGTACCATTACCGTTGATTCTGACTACGGAAAAGGAAGCCGGTTCAGTTTTATGCTTCCTATATATTAATGTTTCCTCTTTTAATCTGAAATCATCAGCTGCAATACTCTGTTATACCTTTTTTACCTTCGGGTCATGAAAATAAGCCTGCTCCTTATATTTATGCAAATGGTTACATCTTTATCCTTAGCGCAAAGCAAAAAAGAAAAGATAGATGCCATTATGAAAACATATCACCGTTATAATATGTTTGATGGAGCCATATTGGTGGCAGAAAACGGAAAAGTAATCTATAAAAAAGCGTTTGGCTTCGCCAACAGGGAATGGAACATTCCAAATACAACCGATACAAAATTTATGCTGGGGTCGGTATCTAAACCAATCACTTCCATACTGGCACTCATCCAGGTACAGAAAGGTTTGCTGCAATTAGATAAAACCATCAGTGATTATTTACCTGAATTCTCCAAAAAGAATGGAAGCCGCATTACGATAAGGCAACTGATGAGCCACAGCTCGGGAATGCCGAATTATGACATCATGAAAGATTTTTTTCCGAAAGTAAGCAGACAGCAGTTTACACGGGAAGATTATGTAAAGCTTTATATGGATTCAGCACTGGTGTTTGAGCCCGGCAGCAGTTATTACTACAGCAGCTGGGGTTATTTTACGCTTGGATATATTATAGAACGGGTGTCTGGCAAATCTTATTCTCAGTTAATGAAGGAGGATATTTTTGATAAAATCGGTATGAACAGCTCCGGCTCCTATTATCATACGCAGGTAGTGCCTAAAAGAGCAACCGGTTATGATTACAGCCTTGGCGGGTTTACCAGTTCCGATTTCCGGGACCAGTCAAACACAATGGGCACGGGTGATTTATATTCAACCGTTGAAGATCTCTTCAAGCTTCATTTAGCTCTTTCAGATAACCGCTTGCTAAATAAAGAACTGACAGATCAGATGTTTACTCCGGGCATCAGGCCGTGGCGCTACGGATTTGGCTGGTTCAACCAGCAGTTCAAATACACTCCTGCTGACAGTGTGTTCACCAATTATCATCTGGGGATGACGGAAGGGTTCTTATCGTTTATGATCCGCATCCCTTCCACCAACAGTTTAATTGTTTTTCTGTGCAATAGTTCCCCCACTCATTTTTTTGGTATTACAACCAGTTTAATGCGGGTCCTGCACAACATACCTGTGGTTGTAAAACAACCGGTACATAAAGCTATGGAACTGATCATCGTAAAAAACGGAACGCTTAGAGCCGTTGAAGAATATAAACGTATGAAGGCAGATACAGCTAATTTTTATATTGACTGGTTCGCCATGAACCAACTTGGTGATCAGTTGATGAATATGCAGCGGTATGAAGACGCAAGGCTCATTTATGAAAACAATGCGAAAGAATTTCCTGATAAGGACCACGTAATGGTAAGCCTTGCCAATGCTTGTCTAAAACTGAACCTTGAAGATGATGCGGTTTATTGGTACAAAAAAGCACTGGCAATTAACCCCAACAATGAGGAAGCAAAAAATCGTTTAAAAGAACTTGAAGACAAGTAATCATTCATTCCTTACCATCTTTCTATCTTGTTATGATCCGCATACCGCCTCCTCCCGCATTGTTCAATCCTGTTTTACTCAAACTATAGGTAAAGCTGAGTAAAAAGAACTGGCGAAGCGTCAACACCCTGCTATCTTCAATATAGTTGTTGCTGGTATTGCGACTGATGCCTACATTTTTATTCAGCAGGTCCCTTGCGCTGAATTTTAATTCACCCCGGTTGAACTTCAGTATTTGTTTGCTGATGCTGGCATTCCACAACGGCACTTTCACATTAAACCCGGCTGCCCGCTGGCTGTTGATCAAATAGCTGAAATCAGTAGCAAAGAAAAATCCTTTGGGCATTTCCCAGTCAAGAGAAGCTGTGTACTCCTGCGAAAGATATGTGTTGTTGAAAGAAGGCTGCAATGAGTATGTTGTATTATTATGATTGATGCCGGCCCCTAACATAATATTCAGTTTTGCCGTGGGGTTCATATCCAGTCTCACATCGGGGCCCAATGTCAATGTTTTAATGATATTGGTTCCGATACTTCCTGCCTGAGTATTGGTGAGCTGTTTGTTATTGCTGTAACCCACCACACTGCTCAGTTCAATACTTCCTTTCAGGAAACGAACTGGCATACTGTAACTAATATTACTGTTCAGATTGTATACGCCGCTTACATTAACCGGTTTTGTTTTTCTTATTCCGGTTTGCTGGTTTAGTGAATCGTAGTTAACAATCTTATTCTTTGCTGCCTGCATTGTAAAGAACAGGAACAAGTTTTTATTCTTGTAGGGGCTCACCAGGGTCAGGCCGGTTTGCAGCATGTGATTATACTCTTGCTTCAGATCAGGATTACCCTCCCGAATATTCAATGGGTTGGATATATCTGGTACAGGTTGCAATTGTGACATGGATGGTTGATTGGTAGAAGTGCTATAGGTAAGTGACAAACTTCTGAACCTGGAAAAATTATACTGGAACCTTGCATTGGGTAAAAAATTCCGGAAAGTTTTGCTGATCACAGAATCTTTAATTCCACTGGTAACCTTTCCCTCCAGTTCTGCCTGTTGCCAGGTAACACCTACAGCATAGTTGTATTTTTTTCGTTGTGTCCGGAGGCGAACACCTCCATTTGTATAACCGTATATATTTTCAAAATCATTACTGAGTTGCGAATTCAATTCATCATACTTTCCATTATTCTTATTATAGTCAAAAGTTTCTTTATCAGAAGTGCTCCGGGTATTACTTTTTCCAGCACTCAGCTCCAGTAAAGATCTCTTCCACAATGGTTCTGTATATACCGCCCTTGCTGTATAGCCGCGAAGATCGCCGGTAGTATTGCTTTGCTGGTTAAGTGTATCTTTTCTGAATAAAGATCCGTTTGGATTATAAAAGCTGTTGACAGATGAAAGACTGCCGTCTCCCTCACTTTCATTTAATGTAGTTTGTAACGAGAGAGAAAATGTTCTCCCTTTGCGGGCAAATTTCTTCCGCCAGATTATATCATTTCGAAAATTATATCCTTCGCTGCCAGAACGGTTATTGCTAAACCCTTCGTTTATCAGTGATCGTTGCTCAGATAAAGTCTGGTAATCACTCAGAGACCTGTTATTTGTTTTCTGGTAACTAAAAGAAGGGTTAATACGGATGGAATTCATCGAGTCCACCTGGTACAGCATGTTCAGGTTAAAACGGTGCGAATTATTAAGATTATCCGCATAGGTATTCACATTATAATAAGAAGTGTCGGGCAGAACATATTGCCGCTGAATATGGCTCTCTGTATTAGGGTTATACCTGTTGTAAAAATAATTGCTTTGAAAATCAAGCTTATTCCCAATAATATTATTATAGTTCAATCCGCCACCCCATGCTGTATTAATACCACTGTTCCGGTTGCCCCCGTTTATTCCCATGGCCGATGCCTCCTGGCTGGAAATATTGATATTAATATTCCCCCCTCCGCCACCCCGCTGCATACGGGCCATTTCGCCGGTAAAGTTCAGAATATCCATAAAAGAAAAACCTTCTGCATTGGTGTTATTGCCCATTCCGATAGCAGAAAATTGTCTTGCTCCCTTGAATGAGTTGACATTAAATTTTCCTTCATACCGCTCTTTATTACCTGCTCCGGCATTCACCTTGCCAAACATTCCCTTCTTTTTATCTTTTTTCAGCTTCAGGTTGATGGTTTTTTCATAATTACCATCTTCAAATCCTGTCAGCTGCGCCTGGTCGCTTTGTTTATCATACACCTGTACTTTATCTACGGCATCAGCCGGTAAATTCTTTGTGGCAATCTTGGGATCGTTACCAAAAAACTCTTTCCCGTCCACCAGCACCTTACTTACAGTTTCGCCCTGTGCTTTGATGGTACCATCCTTCTCCACTTTTACACCAGGAAGTTTTTTCAGGAGTTGTTCTACATTAGCATTGGGCTGCGTTTTAAATGATCCGGCATTATACTGGATAGTGTCGTTGATCAGGGTGACAGGTGGTGCTTCATTGGCCAGCACCACTTCTTCCAGCACTTTGGTTTTATCATTTATTACCACATTTCCCAGGTCTGCATTTTTATTAGCCTCAGATATAGAGAAATATTTGTTGCTGTTGTGATAACTGACATGGGTGATAAGCAGGCGGTAATCACCATTAGCAAGCCCCTTTAACTCGAAGCGTCCATCACTGCCAGTCATGGTAAATGTTACCAAAGAGGAATCTTTTCTTTCCAGTACGGTAACTGTGGCTGCAGAAACAGCTAGTTTACTGATAGTATCATAAGCTACTCCTTTTACAGAACCATTTTTCTGGGCTAACAAAGCAGTAGTAATACAAGTGGCAAGAAGTAGAAAGTAAAAATATCTCATAGCTAACCTGGTTTCGGTTACGAAAATATTCTTACCCCACCGTAATAGTGGTTAAAAGGGCTTGGTTTAATGTTAATGAAGGTTAATATTTAGAGACTGGTTAATTAGTTTATTGGGAAATCAGGTCTTAAGCTGGAAGAGTCTGACAAATTTGAATACCCTCTATTTAATTATTTACTCAAATAACTACTCCTCCAGCTTTCCCCTCTCTGCATCCTCCCTTTCTCTGTCGTATACCAGTATCTTTATTTTCCACTCCATGGGAGCCTGGTATTGCAGCAATAACTCCACTTTTAGTTTCTTAGCAGTCTCATCAACGGGGTCTAAAGAAAAAAGAATGGAAGTAAATTTCATTTCTTCCAATGGTGATTTATATTCTGCTTTCAGGCGGGAGCTTTTTTGGCCAACACTTACAGAAAGATTGTTGATCTGGTTGTAGAATGACCTGAATTTCTTTTTTGCCTCCTCAAAGTCTTCGGTAGTCATCATCAATGCCTGCCAGCTTACCACTCCTTCTCTTTTGGCAGAATAGCGGGTTACAAAAGTTTCTTCAGCACCATTTACTTTAAAATTGCAAAAATAATCGGTTGATTGCTCATTAAGCATTTTCACTTCGCCCATCAGGTTGATAAACCGGTTCGGGTAATCTTCAATCACTTTTTTTATATCACTTCCTACACCATTACTGACAATAGGAAGTTTTATCTGTGCATCAGCGGGACTAAAAAGTAAAAATGAAATAGTAAGAAGGACAAGTGTTTTTACTGATTTTTTCATGTGTACCGGATTTAACGGGGTTGTAACATAGCCCAATATTATTAAAATTTAATTTTATTGCATACTTTTAATAGCAATTCAATCGTTAACCCTTAGTAAAATATCCTGGTATGAAGAACAGACACCTTGTACACCATCATGAATCAGCGAAAATCTATCGCCATTATTACAAACCTTCTTTGAATGTCATCCGTTTACTGAAAGCAGTTTTAGCTGTTTTCATTTCCGGTTCATCAGCGGCAGCGGCCAATCACTACAGAAGGCATTAAATTTTTTCTCTACTAACCCTTACTATACTAAAAGGGGCTCACATAAGTGACGCCCCTTTTTATATTTGAAAAGTATAGCCCGTTTAGTTCACTCTTACATCCCGCATTTCCCTCTGCATAAAGCGGGGCATTCCCGGCATACCCTGTGGCTGTTGCTGGTTTTTACCCCCCATCCTGTTCAGGCTGAAGAGGAAGCTGACCATAAAATATCTTTTCAGTACCATGCTCCTGGTATCCTGAATGTAGTTGTCGCCAGTGTTGCGGGTGATACTCTGGTTCTGGTTCAATATGTCATTAACAGAGAATTTTAACTCGCCGTTTTTATTCTTAAACAATTGTTTGCTGAAGCTGGCATTCCACAATGGGATATTTTGATTAAACCCTTCGGCACGGCCTGTGTTGATCAGGTAATCAAAATTGGTTGACAGAATAAAATTCTTCGGGAAGGTATACGCCACATCCCCTGAATATGTTTGTGTGAAATAATCTTCATTCAGTTGGGTATTGATAGTATATTTTACATTGTTGTAAGCCAAATTTGCTTTAACACCAAAATCAATTTTTTCTTTATTGATATTTATTCCGGCCCCCTGAGATATTGTAATTGTCTTTGTAAGATTCTTTTGCAGGTTTACCAGGCTCACATCTTTCAGGTATGACATGTTGTTAGTGAAATTCAGGCTGGACCCTTTAAGCTTTACATTTTTAAATGGAAGACCAAGGGTAAAGAAAGAAAATGCCCTGAAATATCCGTCTACGTTTTGGTAGGTTGTACGCTGCACAGGTCCGTTTGTAGTAATGCTGTTTACGATCTTATTCTGCGTGGTGCTGATATTAATATTGGCTGCTATAAATTTAAAAGTAAGAACATTGAACGTATTGAACCCGATATTAAAATTGTGGTTGAACT
The DNA here is from genome assembly GCA_016786885.1 of Chitinophagaceae bacterium. GTDB lineage: Bacteria > Bacteroidota > Bacteroidia > Chitinophagales > Chitinophagaceae > JJ008. The sequence goes on from JAEUVO010000015.1 coordinate 20,432, forward strand.
CCTGTTTCAGGTTAGGATTACCGATTTTTATATTCAGCGTATCTGTTACATCCGGCACATTCTGCAATTGAGAAACTGAGGGCTGATTGGTTCTTCCGTTATAAAAGATCCGCAGGTTCTTACTCCTTGCCGGGGTAAAATTGAAATTCGCTGTTGGAAAAAGATTGGTGAAGCTTTGCCGTGTTATTGAGTCCTTGCCTGTAGCTGCCTGGTAACTCTGGCTTTCCAGCTCAGAACGTTGTACACCTAAGCCAAACTGGTAATTATATTTCTTTTCCTGCACACGGAAATTAGCCCCGAAGCGGTGCGCCTCAAAGGTATTTTTAAAATCATTTGTCTGCAGCAGGTTTGGGTTGTCATATTTACCGGACGTACCATTATAGTTATATGTTTCCCTTTTTGATTCGCTCAGGTTATTGGTATAGGCGTAGTTAAACTCCAATAATTTATTCAAGCCGAATGGTTCTGTATAGGAAGTGCTGATCACATTATTATTCGTCTCTGTTTTTTGTTTGTAGTTCTGGTTTTGTGAAAATGATGCCAGTACCGTTCCGGCATCGTTGTAAAACGTATTGTTAGAAATTGTCAGCCCGTCGCTCTGGCTGTTACCTGTAGTATTGTTCCATCCCAGTGTTAATGTTCTTCCTGTTTTTCCAAATTTGTGACGGAATAAAACATTATTACCAAAATTTAATCCGTTGCGGGTATTTGTATTCTTTGAATTACCGACAATGGCCATATATTGCTTCAATGGTGTGATAGAATTGGTAAATGAGCTGTCTATACTATAATTATCTGAATGCTGTAACGTAAGTGAGGGTGTGTACAGGATCGAATTCATGGAGTCGATCTGGTATTCAAACCGGAGATTGAATCTATGATTCTGATTCAGGTTATCTGACATAGATGTTCTTGACAGGTTAGCGGTGGAATCATTTGCAAAAAATGTTTGACGAAAAGTACTTTGCTCCTGTCGTGGTCTTGAATCGGAAAAGAAATAACTGCCTGTTACTTTTATCTTACTTCCCCATTCATCTGAGTAGTTCAATCCTGCTGAAGTTGACCTGATGATACCGGTAGTTCCTGTACCTCCAAACATACCACCGAAACCTCCACCACCTCTTCCCCCAACTACCTGCATGCCACCACCACCAAAATTTCCACCACCTCCTCCTCCACTAAAACCACCCATTGAACTGATGATATCAGAAAAAGAAAATCCTTGTTTATTAATGTTATTACTATTGAACAATAGAGAGATCCGCTGGCTGCCGGTAAATTTATTGATGCTCAGGTTTCCTTCATAACGGCCCTGGTCACCATGTGCAGCCAATACCCTTCCAAAGTATCCTTTGTTGCGGTCTTTTTTCAGTTTGATATTAATGGTCTTGCTGCGGCTGCCATCATCAATGTTGGTAAACTTGGCCTGGTCGCTCATATCATCAAACACCTGCACACTTTCTACCATGTCTGCGGTTAAATTTTTGGTAGCCAGTTTAGGGTCGGTTCCAAAAAACTCTTTTCCGTCCACTAATATTTTTTGCACCTGCTCGCCTTGTGCCTTCACCGTTCCTTCTTTATCTACTTCCATACCCGGTATTTTCTTCAGCAGATCTTCTACTGTAGCATTCGGCTGGGTTTTAAAACCACTGGTATTGAACTGCACCGTATCATTCTTTACCTGTATGGGAGATTCAGAACTGATCGTTACTCCTTCGAGGAGCTTATAATCTTTTTGAACAAGGAGGTTTCCCAGGTCAATTGCTTTATTTGCATCTGTAATAGAAATCCGTTGTTTGATCTCAGTATATCCTTTACTGGAAATGATAAGACGGTAGTCACCGGCTGCCAGCCCTTTTACTTCAAAAACACCTTGCTTATTTGATAAGGTAAAAGTGACGAGAGAAGAATCTTTCGCATGCAATACCGAAACGGTGGCGTCGGCAATATTCATTTTGGCAGTGGTGTCCACCAGTTTGCCTTTTATGCTGCCATCAGTTTTTTGCGCCTGTACATTTGCCAGGAAGGCAATCAGTAAAAGGGATAAGGTAAAAATCTTCTTCATAATCAGTGAAATAAGTGTACGAAAATAGACGTAAAGGGCTGAAACAACCTTCGGGAAGTTGGTCTTTTTGGCAAAAAGAGGGATAAACAGGCCGATTTTACCGATGAATGGGCTAGCTAAATAGGTATTCCACATCCTCCCTCGTCAGTGTCTTCACAAAAGAAGCATCATCTGAGATGATATCTTTGGCCAGGGCCCTTTTCTTTTCCTGCAGCTGCAGTATTTTATCTTCGATGGTGTCTTTACAGATCATGCGATAAGCAAAAATGTTCTTGGTTTGCCCGATACGGTGTGTACGGTCAATGGCCTGTTGCTCTACGGCGGGATTCCACCAGGGGTCTACAATGTATACGTAGTCGGCAGCGGTAAGGTTCAAGCCCACACCACCGGCTTTCAATGAAATTAAAAACACCCTTACCTCGTCATTATTTTGAAAACTTTGAATGGCTTTTTCCCTGTCAGGTGCTGAAGTGCTGCCATCAAAGTATTCATATTTAATACCCAGTTCTTCCAGCTTGGCTCTTATTAATGCCAGCATTCCCAAAAACTGTGAAAATATCAGCGCCTTATGGTTTCCCATATCTTCACTTAGCTCTCTTGCCAGCTCATCCAGCTTGATAGAATGATTGTCAAATTTTTCCTGCTCATTCAATATCGCCGGCGAATCACATATCTGGCGCAGCTTCATCAGGCCCTGCAAGATGGTCAACTGTGATTTTTGTATTCCCTGCGTTTCAATTGTACCTAATATCTGGTTACGGAAATCATTGCGATATGCATCATAAATGCTGCGCTGTTCATCCTCCATTTCACAAAACAGTATCATCTCCTGTTTCTCAGGAAGATCTTTCGCCACCTGCTCCTTTGTGCGGCGAAGTATGAACGGATATAAAATTTTACGCAGGTGGTCTTTACGGTCCTGTTCACCAAACTTATCAATCGGGATGGCAAACTCCTGCCGGAAAAACTCCATAGTGCCCAGCATCCCGGGGTTCAAAAAATTCATCTGGGCAAAAATGTCAAATGTATTATTCTGCAACGGTGTACCGCTCATGCACAAGCGGTGTTTTGCATTAAGCAGGCAAGCGGCTTTGGTAACTTTACTCGAAGGATTTTTGATGGCTTGTGATTCATCCAGTATCACATAATCAAAATCCACACTCATCAGTAATTTGATATCACTCCTCAGCGTACCGTAAGTGGTGATCGTTACATCATGATCAATGAGCTCTTCTTTCACCCTTGTTCTCGTAGCGCCGTGATGGATGCGGTAAGTGAGCTTAGGTGTGAATTTTTTGATCTCATTTTCCCAGTTATAAATAAGTGTGGTAGGGCAAACAACTAATGCTTTGAGTTTACCCTGCTCATTCTTAAAATATTCTATAAAGGAAAGGGCCTGCACTGTTTTACCCAAACCCATATCATCTGCCAGGATGCCTCCCCACTTAATATCTTTCAGGTAATTGAGCCATTGATATCCTGCCACCTGGTAAGGCCGCAGTATCATTTTCAAATTATATGATGGCTCAATTTCTTTTATCTTATTGAATTCCCGCAGCTTTTCATATTTCTCTTCCAGCTGCACTACCAGTTCTTCTTCATCCCTTGTTTCATACAACTCATCTACTACACTTAAATGATAGCGGGATAATTTTAAAGAATCAGTTTTCCCTTCACCCACCCTGAAAAGGAGTGAATATTTTTTCAGCCATTCTTCGGGGAGTATCCCGAGTGTCCCATCATTCAGGTGTACAAATTGTTGCTTGTTCGCCAACGCTCTTTTTACCTCCGCCACGGTTACCCGCTGATCGCCGAATACAATATCCACTTTAGCGTCGAACCAATCGGTATTACTGCTGATGAAAATCTTTGTTTGCGGTTTGGCTGTATTGAACCTGAAATTCTTCAGTGCTTCAAATCCAAATACCGGTGTTTTATTATCCTTCATCGCATCTACAAACAGGAAGAACCAGTTATTCTTTAATACATCTGTTCCTTTCAATGCCAGCGTGGCAGAATCTTCATTGTATACGAAATTGGAATGCAGGTTCTGTAACTTCTGAATAAACTCGTTTTCTTTTTCCCTGTTGCGATGCACCACCAATACTTTATCCCCCTGTGGCACTATTACTTCGTCTCTGTCCTTTGCTTTTGTTTCATATCCTTTGTAAGAAAAAGATGGCTGGAAAACAAGGTATTCTCCCTTTTCCATCAAAAACAATTTTACTTCCGGGTTGCCGTCTTTTATTTCCTGTACTAATGATTTATCAAAATCTACCTTGTGCTCTCGTGCCAGTGGCATGATAAATTTGTTCAGCGTATCTGTCCATTCTTCAGCAGATACTGTCATCTTCCCTGTAGGTAAAAACTTCTCCACCAGGTGAATCACTTCATTGTTTTTCCAGAGATGTGCCTGGTTGTTATACAAAAAGAAGAGCGGCGTTTCGCCTTCATTATCTGCCAGGTCAAATTCCAGCGGCCCGGCTTTTACACGGCACTGTATGGTATAATGTGCCCCGATAGTTACCGGGGTCTTTATTATAAAATGCGGCCTTGCTTCCTCTGCCTGTAATTGTAACGGTTCAATATTATTTGTCTTAAAGGCTTTTGCGTCGGGTAGTAAAAAAACAAACGGGTTACCGGCAGAATCGGTAAATATTTTTTTAAGTTTTGGTAATAAATATTCTGCCATCAGTTCTTTTGTCTCATCCGGCAGATCATCTTCTTCCTGGTGAATGATATTTTCCCAAATACCTGAGAACGGGGAATTGCGACTTACATACTTATTTATCTCCGCATCCTGCAGCTTTCTCAGTAAAGTAAGTAATTCCTTATCACTTTCTGGTAATAGATCTGTGTTTACATAACGGCTTATATCCAGTTTTTCCACTTTGCCGGCAAACGCATCATTACTGTCATTTGCTTCACCCATTACCACATCCACAGTGAACCGGGGGTAATTTTTCTTATTAAAATTAAAAACAGCACCCAGCCTTTGCGACGGTTTAACATCCGGCTCTTCTGCTATAACAGGTTGTTCTATCTCTTTTTCCCTTTGCGGAATCAGCACAGGTTTTGTTGGTGCTGCTACCGGTGCAACTCTTTTGATGCTTGCATCGAGTACTCGTAAGAAAGGTTTACCGTCTTTATAGGCAAACTCAAATTTTCCTTTCAGATCATCATCCAGCGAATAACCATAGGCTTCCAGCAGTTTGTTTTTCTCTTTGTCCCAATTTCTTATGCTATCAAAGTAATTAGCGCCATGCGTATTAAGCAGCTGCAGAAGCACTATCATCTTTGGCAAACACAGCGGATGATTTTCATCTTCATAATCGCAACTGGTATCAAAATTTTTTTCCTCGTTTTTCCGGATTATTACTTTATACGTTTGCCCGTTCAGTTTTACAGAAGCTTTTACTGTTTCATTTTCGGCATGTTCAATAGTTGCCTTATTGGTTCGCAAGAAAGTTTCTGCATCAATCAATGTTTCAGGAGAGCATAAAAGCCTTAATGTCTTTAAATCGATCGCTTTCATTTTCGCCACGGTGTGGCGCTGGTCATATTTTACATTATCGGCCTGCAGGTGGCCCCGGTCAATCATTTCCTGCAACTGAAACAATGCGGCAGCTTCATGACGGCAGATATCTCCCAGGTTATACGGGCAGGCACAACGTAACGAAGTTTCTTTGGGGTCTTTAAATTTTTGTATGTATACTTTGTAATAAGTAGAGTAGCTGTCATCCTTTACCCGGAACACTGCTGAACCAAACAGGTCGTCGTATTCCACCAACTCCACAAATCCTATCGTATGGATTTTTTTTCCTCTGCGGATCACTTCATCAGTTCCATGGGTATAAACGTACTTAATAAGGTGCGGTAAAGCCATATAAGAAATTCCAAATTTTGAATTCCCAGATTCCAGCAATGAAAAAAGGGCAATCGGCAAATGTAAAAGAATGTGCAGCGGATTTCCTCGTAAAAGGCGATAAATAAAAAATATTTTTCATTCAGGAGAGGTGCGGAAAAAATGAAGTATCTTAGAAGGTTTTTTTCGTCTTTCCTATTTTGCTTCTAACTTTCCATTACTGTAGACCGGCAACACATTTGCCACATCCGGAGTTAAACAGAATTTGATATCCTCTATCAAGCCAAATCTTTCCACCAGGCGATGGTAGTGCGTCAGTTTTGGTGCAAATTCAATGAGTTTATTCTTATGTTTTGCATACATCGTCTCAGCCATAAGTGAACTGTCGCAATGAATAGTAAATTCTTTTGCCAGGCGATTTATCACTGCGCCTGCAAATAAAGTGTCTTCCAGGTTAAAGCGATCTTTCCAGCCAGCGCAACCCAGCACCACATTTTTTTTCTCTGCTGATAAAAAATCACATATCGCCGAAAGATTAGGAAAAGAACCAGAGATAATGGTATCAGCATTTCTGTCCAATGCCATTTGCAGGAGTCTTGTTCCGTTGGTTGTGGTAAGTACCAGGGTTTTGTTTTCGATAAAATCTTTGGTGTATTCCAATGGAGAATTGCCGTGCTGCAATCCTTCAGCGATCATACCATCTCTTTCACCTGCCGCAATGCCATCAATATTCTTACTTATCTCAATGGCCTTGGGAACGGAATCAACGGGTATGACACATTTTGCGCCATTGTACAAGGCGGATGCAATGGTGGAGGTGGCTCGAAACACATCGATAATAACAACAACACTGTTGCTCAGATCATATAAGTGTAATAAGGCCGGGGATATGGATGTATGAAGGGTGGGCTTGTTGTTCATAATAGATTTGCAAAAGTAAGAAACGGCTGTTTACGTTGGCCTGAATTACTTAATCAGCAATTTCCTCCATCGTTCGCTTTCTGCAAATTCTTTAATGGTCTTATTACGCTGCTCCAGTAACCGTTTCATGTATTTGGTAAGGTATAATGAATTAAACCATTCGCCGAATATGCCATAGGGTATTTCAAAATGTAACAGGTCGATCAGGATAGTACCGTTATCGCATGGCTTAAAATGATGCTCATGCTTCATCATTTTAAAGTCTCCCTGCACCTGCTCGTCAATAAACATCTCTCCTTTTTTCATTTCTGTTACTTTTACCCGGAGCAGTCTTTCTTTAAAAAAGTGCTTAGCCTTCCATGTCACGGTGTCTTCTTTTTCAATAAGCCCGAAACGGGTGCCGGCCACTGCTTCTTCCTTATGTGCAGCCATTGATTCTTTGTGAAGCCCGACATGACGGCTCAGGTCAAAAACCACCTGTGCGGGTGCAGCAATAAAAGTGGTAAGATGAATAGTTGGCATTGTTTACAAATTTGAGGTATAACGCTCAGTTATTGCAAAAACCTGACCACAGCAATGTAATTTATCAGGAAAATGGAATCTTAGCTACTTTGGCCTGCAGGAGTTTGTCCCGCACTTTGATGTAAATGTCCGTATCAATAGCAGCAAAAGCAGTTCGTACATATCCCATTCCAATGGCTTTGCCCAAGCTGGGAGATTGCGTACCAGATGTAACCACCCCAATCGTTTCTCCCGAATAATCTTTTATTTCATAACCATGGCGGGGAATACCTTTTTCTATCATTTCAAAACCTACCAGTTTGCGGGTAACTCCTTCTGTTTTCTGCCGGGCAAATATTTCTTTTGATGTAAATTCTTTGGTGAACTTGGTGATCCAACCTAAACCTGCTTCCATTGGTGAAGTGGTGTCATCAATATCATTACCATACAAACAGAAGCCCATTTCCAGGCGAAGTGTGTCTCTTGCACCAAGACCAATAGGTTTCAATCCTTGCGGACCACCTGCTGCGAAAATTGCATCCCATATCTTATCAGCTGCCTCGTCTTTTTCTTCAAAATATATTTCTACCCCTCCGGCACCGGTATAACCTGTTGCGCTTACCAAAACATTTTCAACACCAGCAAATGTTCCTTTGGTAAATGTGTAATACTTAAGGTTCAATATATCCATTTCTGTTAATGGTTGCAGGATCTTTGTAGCATTAGGGCCCTGTATTGCCAGTAAACAGGTTTTATCCGAAATATTATGCATCTCCACCTTGTTCGTATTATGCTTCACAATCCAGTTCCAGTCTTTTTCAATATTAGACGCATTAACCACCAGCATATATACTTTATTTTTTTCGATGCAGTACACTAATAAATCGTCTACAATTCCACCGTCTTCATTCGGAAGACAACTGTATTGTGCCTGCCCGTTTTTAAGTTTTGCCGCATCATTACTTGTAACCCGCTGAATGAGGTCCAGCGCCATTTCTCCCTTCAGTATAAATTCACCCATATGGCTAACATCAAATACACCGGCGTTTTTTCGTACCGCTGCATGTTCATCGTTGATGCCCGTATAAGAGATGGGCATATTATAGCCGGCAAATGAAGCCATTTTGGCGCCCAGTGCAATGTGTTTATTTGTAAAAGGAGTATTTTTCATTTAGCAAAATTTGCGGCAAATGTAGTTTAAATACTGGTGTATTTTAGTGGAAACGGCATATTAAAAAATTTCTGCCACAGTTCAAATTTGATAATTTTATAAGCGATTTAATCAACTTAATTATGAAACGGCATTTTTTATTCCTCATTCTTTTCTTTTCGGTTGTTTTGGCAAATGGCCAGAAAATTACCGGTTGCGGGTTTAAAGTACCTCCCCGGACTCTTATTAAAACAAGTTTCCAGTCTGTGTATGAAGCAAAACAGATTCTGCAGAATATGCTGGATACAATCCGATGGAAAGAAAACTTCAGCGTAAAAGAACAGAATGGTATCCGCAATGCTTATGCTACCATAATAAACAGAGCAAGATGGATTATTTATGATAATGATTTTCTTGAAGATATTGATGCATACGCTTCCACTAAATGGGCATCTATCAGTGTGCTGGCACATGAAATGGGGCACCATTATTATAATCATACTGTAAGCGGTACAGGAAGTACTCCTCCCAAGGAAATTGAAGCAGACGCATTCTCAGGATATGTTATGCAAAAACTTGGCGCCACACTTAACGAGTCTGTTGCTGCAATTACCGCCATCGCTTCCGACAGGGCCAGTTCTACACACCCTGCTAAAAAAGACAGGGTGGCCGCTATTACAAAAGGATGGAACAGTGCAAAAAATGAAGGCCCTGCTTCCGGGGGAGGTAACAATGGTAATACCGGCGGAAATACAGGTACTGGAGGAAACAACTCCGGCAATACAAATACTCCTCCCCTGGATGATCCGAGCTGGATAAACCTGACCATCCAAAGCAACAAAAATGAAAAAGTGATGCTTAGTGATGATGGAAAAAATTATCAGGTAGCAGAAATAAAAGCTGGTGAGGCTTTTGTTTTCCGTTTTGAAATTTATCAGTATGGTTGGCTGAAACTGCCTTATTATAACGGTTACCGGACATATAAATTAATGCACGGTAAGGATTACAGTATTCTATGGAACAGGCGTACAAAAAACTGGACAGTGGTAGAAATTCCAGATTAATTCATCAAGTAAAAGTAAATGGCTCCTTTTAAGGGGAGCCATTTTTTTACCCGGACATTTCCGGACTTCAACCTCCGTTATAATACCAGTGTTGATACCGGAGATGGTATCACCGCAAATGAACCTTCGGTACCAGTATTGTTCTTTTTTATTTTTATACTTACCGGCTTGGCGGCTTTTTGTTTTTCTTCTAATTCTTTTATTCTTTTTTCACTTTCTTCCTTCTTACGCTTCTCTTCTTCCAGTGCCTTTTGGATATCATCCGCCTGTTGTCCTGTTTTTATACTGCTGTCGTTTGACTGATAACGATAGTCGTTGTTTTTACTCCGGTTTTCGATCAGGTCTTTGCCATCATCGCCTTTCAGCCTGCCATCAATGCCCATTGTATAGTCTACCCCGGTCCGGTATTCAAAAGAGTAGTCATCATCTACTTGTATATCCACTATTCTTCCTTTGTTATATTTTCTCTTCACTTTGAATTTTACCGGGTTCAGTTTTTCCCTTACAGATTCATCAAACCTGATCTTTTTGCCCACCGGTACCTGTATGGCTATTTCCACCTGTTGCCCGCGGAATTTACTCTCCTTATCAATGGTATAGCCGCTTGCAAGGTCCAGTACACTATCTCTTGATAGGGCACTGTATTGAATACTGGCAGCTCTTGTTTTAGCCTCTTCTTCTGTACGGCCATAACTGTATCTTTTTAATGTGACATGGTACAGGGAATCCTGGCTGGCTTCAATGTTAAATTTGACCGTAGATAGTTTCATTGTATCAGAAGAAATATCCCATCCTTCTGCATCATCATCCATCCATCCAAAACCACCTGTGTATTCCAGTGCCGGTTGTGACACGGCAACAATCATCTTTCCTTTTACCGGCTGATCCATTGCAATACTTTCATCCCTATGCTCATATTCACGAAAATCTTTGGAAATGCTTGTTGCAAGTAATATAACAGATACCCAGCCAATGGTCCACAAGGCTCCAAATGTCCATCCCAGATAATTGCTCGTAGAACGGGCACGGATAATACGTCTGACTACCCAAACAATAAACCCGACCAATGGTACTACAAGGAAAAATATTAATGTACCCCATGCATATATCTGCTGCCATTTGCTGGTCCACAGAAAATTATTTACAGGCCACCATTGTACGCCACCGAATATCAGTGCAATCACTGTAACAAATAATGCAAAGGCAATAGTACCGGCAATAAATAAAAAGAATACTTTAAACAGGACACCAATTGCATGACCTATACCGGTACCACTTCGCCGGGCCGTTTCACTTATTTCCGTTGCAAATGCTTTTCCACGGGTAGAGGAAAATTCCCTGGCTTTGGTTGAAAAATTTTGTGCTGTTTCTTTTACTTCTTCACTCCAGCCTTTTACTTTATCCTTCATACTATCTACGCCTTCTTTTACATTCTGGCGGATTGTGTTTACATCTACCTTTTCTCCTCTCATCTCCATTTTTTGATAGGTTGTATTTGCTTCAGGTAATACTATCCAAAGAATGATATAGATAAGAATAAATGTACCGGTGATGGAGCTAAATCCTATGTTCCAGAAAAGGTCAAAATCATAATGCCAGCGAAATCCATTTAAGGAATTAAAAATTATACTGAGTATAAGCGGTGCGGCGAAGATGATCCTGATAGTAGAAGAGCTTTTTCCAAAATAAGCGGCCAATCCACCGGCAACACCACCGATAACTTTATCTTCAGGATTTCTGAATAATCTTTTACCGCCATATTCTTCCAGGTCTTTGGGTGGCAATACAATCCACATAATAATATAAGCCAGGAATCCTAAACCGAATCCGCCAAATGTGATGATGGCAAACAATATGCGGACAATAGCAGGATCAACATTCATATAAGCTGCAATACCACTGCACACACCCCCAATGAATTTATCACTGGTATCACGATAAAGGCGGCCTCTTGATTTTTTTTCTTTCTCTGTATATGTGCTGTTTTGCTGTTGTTGATGGTGCTGTTGGCCTTGCAATGGAATTTCCCCTGCTTCGGCTGCTTCTGCCTCAAAATCTTCGGGCCTTCCCATTGATGTAGCAATCTCATCCACATCAGCATCGGTGATGCAGCTGTCACCTTTACGTACTTTTTCACTCATCAGTTCAGCAATACGGCTTTCGATGTCGTTGATGATCTCATCACGGCTTTCCTCATTGGCAAAATAGCGCCGAAGGCTTTCGATATAAGCCTGCAGATTTTCGTAGGCCGCATCTTCAATCGGTATAACCCGGCCGCTCAGGTTTATGTTAATGATCTTTTTCATCGTATTACATTTTTGGTTGAAGCCTCGCATATAGCGAGATAAATTGGTTATTGGTTGGTTAAAGGTTCATCTTGTTTTTTACTTGTAAGAGCATTCACCCCGTTAGATAGTTCGTTCCAGGTCTGCTCCAGTTCTCCATAAAAGCTTTCTCCCTTTTCTGTAAGTGAAAAATACTTTCTGGGGGGACCCGAATTACTTTCCACCCAGCGATATGTCAGCATGTTTGCATTCTTTAGCCGGGTAAGCAAAGGGTAAAGAGTTCCTTCCAGGATTTGCAGATTGGCAGCCCGCATCTCTTCAACAATATCACTCGGGTAAGCCTCGCCTCTTCGGATAATGGAAAGGATACAGAACTCCAGTATTCCTTTTCTCATCTGGCTCTGTGTATTTTCAATATTCATAAATCGTCCTTTTTCTTATTAGGTAATTACTGGTTCATATTGTTCAGTTAATGATCGTAACTCACTACTCTTGAAATTTTCCATTGCCCGTTCTTTTTTTGCCATATGTGAACAAACTTAAACTTGCCACAATCCTGCTTTCCATTTTCCGAATGACAAAATTTGTGTATGCCAATCTGTATAGCGCCATAACCGGGTATAGGATATACTTCCAGGCTCTCATTTATCAATTCTCTTCTCAATTGATTGTTCCCTTTTGAAACTTCTTTCATGAAGTTTACTGTATGATCATAATTGGTAAGGCCTCCTTTATCATGAAAAAACTCAAGGTCTTCTGTAAATAATGATTTAAACACTTCCACATCCCTGTTGTTAAAAGCGGTGAATAAAACACTATCCATTTTTGCAATCTCTGTGAACAAAGAGTCCTTAGCTGATTGTGCATTCAATTGACAAAATGCTCCTGTCAGTAGAAGAGTAAGTAGTAAATATTTCAGACCTGATTTCATTTTTATCCGATTGTCAATACAAATGTAGGGTGATATTTGGTACTATGCAACACAAAGTACCATATTTTTTAGAGTAATGAGCACGGGTCAATAGCGCCACGACACCTAAACAATTGTTTATTAATAATTTAAATCCGAATTTCTATCATCCTCAGATTCGCAATTCTACATAGGAGGTAATTTTAAATGATGAATGAATTATTAGACGAAGACTCGTTTTTTCCCGATTTTTAGGCTCTTAATACCATGAGAAACTCTTCTTTTTTGGCTTTAGTAATTACTTTTTTATCCGTCTCCTGCTCAGATAAGTATCTGGCCTATAGGACTAATTATCAGTTTAAAAGCCCTGACGGAAAACCAGATTATAGCAATTTGAATTATTGGGCAGCACATCCCTGGAAATGGGACCCCTCCGATAGCGTTGCAACGCCACTCAGAAACGAACCAAAAGATTCAATGGTTGATGTTTTCTTTTTGTATCCTACCACTTTCACTAAAAAGAAAGATTCAAAACAATCAAATGCTTTTATAGATGATGAATACATAAATGCAAAAACAGATTATTCTTCAATACTCTACCAGGCCAGTGTATTTAATCAGCAATGCAGGGTCTTTGCGCCAAGATACAGGCAGGCGCATATCCAAAATTTTTTCTCAACAGATTCTATAAAAGCTCATGCTGCTTTTGAATTGGCATATGCAGATATCAGAACAGCTTTTGAATATTATCTCAAGCAGTATAATAATGGCCGCCCTATTATTATAGCAGGGCATAGCCAGGGGGCATTAATGGCGGAGCGGCTTTTGAAAGAATATTTTGAAAACAAAACACTGAAGAATAAATTGGTTGTTGCTTACATCATTGGTTGGCCGGTGCCCGAAAGATATTTTACATCACTGAAAGTTTGTACCGATTCTTTACAGACCAGCTGTTTCTGTAGTTGGAGAACTTTTAAAAAAGGGTATACTCCTTCCTATGTTAAAAAAGATACCAGCGGTATTTATGTTACGAATCCACTTAACTGGACCAATACTACAGAGTTTGTATCAAGAAAGCTAAACAAAGGGAGTATTCTGAGAAACTTTAATAAGATATATAAATACACAACAGATGCCCAGGTCGGCAACGGTGTTCTGTATACCCGAAAACCAAGATTCCCGTGGAGCTTTTTGTTTCTGAGCAAAAACTATCATGTGGGGGATATTAATTTATATTACCTGAATATCCGGGAAAATGTAAAGCAACGCATCAGCCTTTTCTGGAAAAAATAAATTTAGCGAATCTGGTCTAGCCTTCTTACTTCCATGCATTTAAACGCAGGAATGCTTTCTGATAATTTTTTGCCACTAACTATTTTTTCTAACGAGGGCAGCCTGCCCCCCAACAACAAGATCCTTGTGTCTTCTGACAAAGCTTTGTTCAGGTCTTTCATTCCATATCTGCTAAGCGTTTGGGGATACATATGTGTAAGCAGCCTGTCTTTATATAAAAGATTAGTGACAGGATATTGCGCCGGCACATCCCATATATAAAAATAGCCCAGCGGAAAACTATCATCTGTCGCAATAAACAATTTGTCTTTTTGTTGATTCAATTCTTTCATTACACACCTGAACTTTTGCTGACGACCTTTATTCGCCATATTTTCTTTATAAAGCCTTACAGACATCCAGGCCAATAGCAGTATTAAGATTCCGCTTATTAAAAATGCTGCACTCTTTTTACCAGAAAAAAATGTAGTGCCGCCCTGAATGGTTGTTGAAAATTGTATCCATAAAATAAATAAAAGACCAAGATGGATGGTGGCAGTCATTTTCAAAAAAACAAACAAATAGGCATGGACAAATAATACAGCAAGCACCGGCAGTAGCCAATAACGCAGTTGCTTTATCTGCCTATTCATAAAAAGCAGCCAAATAATAACAATAAATAATAACAGATAAATTCTTAGTTCGATAAAAAACCAATACAAACCAAGCCTGTCCTCTTTTTCATCCAACCATCTTTCCCGGGTAATGTTCTTGCTGATATCCATCACTCTTTCCGGAGTAAATTTTACAGAATCGTACAAAAAAGCAGAAAAGAATAATTCCCGTTCGGTACTGTCTGTGAAAACGTCTCTTGGAATATTTTCCTTTATTGGGCGATTATAGGCATAAAACAATCCTTGCCTGAATTCTTCCTGTTTCTTCCACCCCGGAATATGCTTTGTGTAATATTGTTCCTGTAATTTATTAAGACCAAACAAGATTGCTCCGGATAAGAAAAATATTATTGCAACCTGGGCTATCTGTTTTTTGGAAAAACGAAAAAAAAGCAAAGGAACGAAGAGAAATATTACAAGTACAATTACATGCAGCCTCAGCATTCCTGCTAATAGTAATAACAATACAGCGAAAACGGTCAGCCAATTGGTTATTCTTAGTTGTTTAACCAGGTATGTTAATAATAAGACAGCACCGGATCCTGACACAAATGCCGCTCCCGTAAGATTCAGCGACAACAATAACCTTGCTTCAATAAAAATGAACAATGTTAGAAAAAGTAAAACAGCCGATGACAGCTTTATCGTTCGTAGCATTACATAAAAAACAGCTGTTAACCCCAGCCAATGATAAACCAGCAACACTATTGAATACCAGTTGACTTCCGGCATTACAGAAAACAAATTACTCACCAAACTTCCAATCCATGGATGCCAGAGGTGATTATAATGTAAAAGATTGGTTGGCGCTTCCCCAAAACCTCCCGCCAGAGTATACATCATAAAAGCATCATCACCGGAATTGAGAAGGGGGGTAGTTATACTTGTAAATAAGGATAATAAAATTGCAGTACCCAATAAAGAAAACAAAAGAGTATTTTTTTTCAATTTATTATTGATAACTATTATCATACTTTACTCAGGGATGGTACTTATAAATATTAAACCCGTTCATAGTAGTATCCAGCTCAAACCTATCGAGTTTTATATCAAAGAATTGTTTTTGCGGCCCTGTGGTTCTCATCAGCATCCATTTTAAACGACCGTCTGTAAAAGCGGCATTCAGATCGCTATAATCATATTTCTTGTATTGATACGCCGCCAATCCTATGATATCCATTTGTGGGGCAATCGCTTGCCGAAATAAAATATTGCTCAAATAGCTTTCCGCCGTATTATAATTAGTGAATACACAATACTTATCTGTTGGGGACAGTTGATTGGTGATGTATCCGGCTATTTCTTTCTCTTTTTTATATTGTTCCCCTATACCCGTTTTCGGGGCTGACAATATTGTTCTCAACGGGAATTCAAGTTTTATCACTTTTATAAGAAACACAAAAACTACTACAGATGCCGGAATTCGTATATCAATAACTGATGCCGCTTTACTTAACTGCGGCCAGCTATATGCGATTAATATAAATAATAAACTCCACCACTCTGTAAAGTACCCGGGGTTAGACCCGTTTTTTATCGCTATTGCGTTTAGCAGAACAAATAATACTACCATAGCAAAAAGGGCAAATTGCTGCAATTCTTCCTTTTCTTTTTTCAGCCGGTAAAGTATAACCAGGTAAGCAGGCACAAACAATAATCCAAATGCGAAATAAAAATCCGCAAGTATTACACTTCTGAACCATGAAAAACTAATGCCGTTATTAATACCTTGTACGGCATTCTTGTAAAAAACCCCGATGTCTCCGTTTGAATAAACAGGAAAAATAAAAAACAATGCGGCCAGTAAATACACCAGGCCAAAGAGGACAGTTTCCTTGCTTTTTTTTGTGTATAGCAACCAGGATACGATAATAACCGGCAAAATAAAAGATGTTTGCTTGCAGAACAAAGCAACGGAAGCCAGTAAAGCTGTTATTAAAATGGTCTTTACATTTTGCCGTTCTGTTTTTATCCCCTCCATGAAAACATATAGAGTGAGCAGAAAGAAAACATGATTAAGGCTGTCTGGCCTGGAAAAAGAAGTGATCTCTAAAAATATAAATGCAGCAACAGCGGCGCATATACTTTTATGGGATCGTACATTAAATATATTTCTGGCGGTTAAAAAGACAATTGCTATAAAAAGGAGATTCAGGAATAATGAAACACTTCTGCTAACCATATAAAGCGGCAAAAGATCATCGGCAGAAAAGCCCAACAGATTAGAGACTCCGGCAACTATATAATAATACAAAGGTGAATATTGTGCGATGGCATAAGGTGGTAGTTCCGGATCCGTATAAAGGGAGTGACCATCCAGTAATCGCTGAACAAAGTAGATAATGTTTCCTTCCACACCCCCGGCGTCAGGCTGAGGATAAAAGATCAGCATTACCCTGTAAAGGAGGTAAATCAAAAATGAAAAAAGAGAAATTGCCGTTACAAACCGGCCGGAGAAGACGCTGCGTACCATATAGTGATCTGTCCCCGAAAGATAACTTAATTAGCCAAAGCAACCTACAATCTGCGTTCACCTGTTCCTCTGCAGCCAATCAGTTTCTTTGGCCGTGGGTTTCATCAATGCGTATTTTTTTACGAGGTTAATGCTTACTTCGTCCAGCACATCAACTATATTTTTGTAAGAGGCTCCGGAAGCCGGCTTAACAAGTAACATCAGTCCGTTACGTCCCTCCTGCTTATTATAGATATCCAGCCATTTTTGTTTAACAGTGATTGTCCTTCGTAAAGCATTATTGCCAGAAAAACCTGTTCGTACTATTGACCCGCTTTTTTCGGCCTCTTCCCAACTGCCATGATAATACCAGATAGTATTGTCATTGTCCAGCAATATGGTAAGTGCATTCATGTCACCCAAGTCCATTGGTTTTCCGTCTTTAGGCATGAACAGGTCCATCGTGGTGGGTTTGCTTAATTCAGTAGTTATCACAAAGAAGCTGATCAGCAGAAACCCAAGATCAACCATTGGCGTCATATCTATTTTAAGGTTATGCTTTATCATTCGTCGTATCCCGACCCTGTTTTCCTTTTTGGCCGAATATTCGCATGGAGTATTGAATGCCGTCATAAGCGTTGTTTGTAGTACAGACGCAAGGCCTGTTCTTTTCCACAAAAAATCATTGGTTCTGCTGACAACCATCATGGCTGGAAAGCTATACCTATGCTACCTTTAACCACAACTTATAAGCAATGAAAACAATCATCATCCCGACCGATTTTTCGCCTGTGGCCACTAATGCTTTGCATTATGGCATTGATATGGCAAAAGCAGTTAATGCCAGCATATTATTGCTGCATGTATACCAGGTGCCGGTAAGTTTTTCAGACACCCCAATCGTGTTGGTATCGATAGAGGATCTGAGAAAGGAAGCAGAAGAACAAATTGAAAGGCTGAAGCAAGAAGTGGAACACCTTACTTCTGGTTCAGTAAAAGTATATACCGAAACCCGTATGGGTAATGTAACTGATGAATTAGAAAATCTATGTGAAAAGATCAATCCATTTGCAATAGTTATGGGTACAAAAGGCTCCTCAGGAGTTGAGAGAATATTATTTGGCAGTAATACATTGACTGCTATACGGCACCTTAACTGGCCGGTTATCTGTGTTCCTCCTGGAAAAAATTTCGGGAATGGTATTAAGAAGATCGGATTTGCCTGCGATTTCAGGGATGTTGTAAAAACCACTCCTACTCATTTCATAAAAGAATTTGTAAAAGAATTTCACGCTGAGCTTGATGTATTGAATGTAGACTACCATAATAAGAATTTCAAACCCGAAACTCCCGAACAGTCCATTCTCTTACACACAATGCTGGAAGAAGCGAACCCTTCTTATCACTTTATAGAACATGCAGATATTGAAGATGGCATTAATGAGTTTGCAGAAAAAAACAATCTCGACCTTATTATTACCATTCCTAAAAAACACAAGCTGTTACAGGCAATCTTTAAACCGAGTTCTACCAAGCAACTGGTTTACCAGGCTCATGTGCCCGTAATGTGTGTGCATGAATGAGCTAAGAGGTTAAAAGAGCAGAAGGAGATAAAGAGGATTTGCCAGATTATTCAACAAGTATTTTATTACAAATTCTTAAATAGGAAATAGCTGCTCTTTTCCTCTTTTTCTCCTTTCACGTCTTAGCCTAAAACTCCGCACTCCCCGGAGTTCTTGGAAAAGCAATTACATCCCGGATATTAGTCATACCGGTGACAAATTGCACCATGCGTTCAAAACCGAGGCCAAACCCTGCATGAGGTACAGTGCCAAAACGCCTAGTATCCAAATACCACCAGAGTTCTTCGGCAGGAATATGCATCTCTTTCATTCGTTGCTCCAGCTTATCCTGTCTTTCTTCTCTTTGCGATCCGCCTACTATCTCTCCAATGCCGGGAGCAAGAATATCCATTGCCGCTACTGTTTTTCCATCTTCATTCTGCCGCATATAGAATGCTTTGATAGCAGCAGGATAATTGTAAAGTATCACTGGTTTTTTGAAGTGTTTCTCTACCAGGTATCTTTCGTGCTCACTTTGCAGATCCATCCCCCATCCGGTGATCTCATACTGAAATTTCTTTTTCTTATTATGATTACTCTCTTTCAGAACCTCAATGGCATCTGTATAAGTAAGACGTTCAAAATTATTATTGAGTACAAATTCCAGTTTTTCAATCAGCCCCATTTCACTGCGTTTATCCTGTGGTAACTGTTTTTCTTCTTCTGCCAGTCGTTGCGCCAAAAACTCGAGGTCTTCCCTGTTGTTATCCATTGCGTAGCGGATAATGTATTTAATGAACTCCTCGGCAAGGTTCATGTTATCCTCTAAATCATAAAACGCTATTTCCGGTTCTATCATCCAGAATTCCGCAAGGTGTCTTGTTGTATTACTATTTTCTGCACGGAAAGTGGGACCGAATGTATATATATCACCAAAGGCGGTGGCACCAAGTTCTCCTTCTAATTGCCCGCTTACCGTCAGGTTGGTACTACGACCGAAAAAATCCTCTTTGAAATTCACTGACCCGTCTTCGTTCTTCGGGGCTGTTCCGTCAACAGGCAATGTTGTAACCCGGAACATTTCACCGGCACCTTCTGCATCGCTGGCGGTAATGATGGGTGTGTGCATATACACAAACCCTTTTTCATTAAAGAATTTGTGAATGGCAAATGCAAGGGCATGGCGCACCCTGAACACTGAACCAAATGTATTGGTACGGAAACGCAAATGAGCTTTCTCTCTTAAAAATTCAAGACTGTGTTTTTTGGGTTGCAGCGGGTATTTCTCTGCATCGCTGTCTCCCAATACCTCGATAGTGATCGCTTTCAGATCCATCTTCTGACCTTTGCCAAGAGACGGAACCGCTGTACCTGTTATCTTCAATGAAGCAGAAGTGGTAATTCTTCTCAGCAACTCATCATTAAACTTTCCCAACTCCACCACTACCTGTATATTATTATTAGTACTGCCATCATTTAATGCTATAAACTGGTTGTTGCGAAAGGTCCGCACCCATCCCATCACCGTTACTTCCTGCCCTGCCGGCTCTTGTGCCAGCAGTTCTTTGATCTTAATTCTTTTGTTGAACATAGTTACCGTTTTGCGAGGTGCAAAGGTAAAGCATGGCGGGCAGCAATAATATCGCTTTCTGTTGCTGGCATTTTTTGTATAACCGATTGGATACCCTTAAGGTAGCGCCTTGCTTTAACAGCTGTTCCAAATAAGGCAAAATCCAAAAATTTTTGATTTTCCCGAATTAGCCGTATACTTGCAGTGGAAAGAGGCTGATAAACATAGTTCTCCCAAGGCTTTAGGTTCATCATTTACCCGCCGATTTCATTCAACATAAACCCAAACATTTTCATTTTTCAAGATTGGTTACCCTGTGTTGTGACTAACATCAACGATTTCATATGTACGATATTCTCCAACTGAACGACATGCTCGTTCCTGAACTGCTGGACATTGCCGACCAGCTTAAAATCCCCAACGCCAAAAAGCTGAGTAAACAGGATTTGGTTTATAAAATTCTTGACAGCCAGGCTATTGCCGGTGCTAAAGGCGCCAAACCCGGCGAAGACGGCAAACGTAAACGTATTATCAAAACCAATACCAGCACCGGCGGCAGCGAAGAAGCGGTGGTAGAAAGTGGTGGCGAAGAAAAAACAATTATCAAAAAGACCAATATGCCTGTAAAAAAAGATGACAAAATCCCTGTAAAAAGGGGACGTAAAAAACCCGATGAAAAAGAAGTAGTGACTGAAGCTGTAATAGAAATGCAGCCTGCGGAAACAGACGGCGAGCAAGTAAGCAAGACTGATCAACTGGCACAGGCAATTCTTAACGAGGGCAACCAGCAATCTCCTGAAAACCCGTCTGGCGCAGGACAAAATAAATTTTATCCTGCCCGCCGCGAACAGCAGCAGCAATTCAACGTTGAATTTGACGGCGTGATACTGGGGGAAGGTGTGCTTGAAATGATGCCGGACGGTTATGGTTTCCTCCGTTCGTCTGACTATAATTATTTATCCTCTCCCGACGATGTATATGTTTCCCCTTCCCAGATAAAATTATTCGGATTAAAAACCGGTGACACCGTTCATGGTGCGGTTCGTCCGCCAAAAGAAGGAGAGAAATATTTTGCCTTATTAAAAGTAGATACTATAAATGGAAAGAGTCCTGAAGAAGTTCGTGACAGGGTACCGTTTGATTATCTCACGCCGTTATTTCCGTATGAGAAGTTGAATTTATTCACCAATCCTTCGGATTATTCCACCCGCATCATGGATTTGTTCACTCCCATTGGTAAGGGCCAGCGGGGATTGATAGTAGCACAGCCAAAAACAGGTAAAACAATGTTGCTTAAAGCAGTGGCCAATGCTATTGCCGCTAACCATCCCGAGTGTTATCTGATGGTAGTGCTGGTGGATGAACGTCCTGAGGAGGTTACTGATATGGAGCGCAGTGTAAGGGCAGAAGTAATTGCCTCTACATTTGACGAACCTGCCGAAAAGCATGTGAAGGTGTCAACTATTGCCTTACAAAAAGCAAAGCGTTTAGTAGAGTGCGGGCATGATGTGGTAATACTGCTGGATTCTATTACCCGTTTAGCAAGAGCACACAATACCGTTGCTCCGTCCAGCGGAAAAGTATTGTCTGGTGGTGTGGAAGCAAATGCGATGCAAAAGCCAAAACAGTTTTTTGGTGCCGCCAGGAAGATCGAGCATGGTGGTTCATTAACCATTATTGCAACAGCGCTGGTAGATACAGGAAGTAAAATGGATGAGGTGATCTTTGAAGAATTCAAAGGAACCGGCAATATGGAATTGCAGCTTGATCGTCGTTTGGCAAACAAACGTATTTACCCGGCTATTGATCTTGTTGCATCTTCTACCCGTCGTGATGATTTATTGCTGGATAAAGATGTATTGCAAAGAATGAACCTGCTCCGTGTTTATCTCACTGATATGAATGCGGAAGAAGCGATGAGAGAATTGCAAAACAGGATGAAAGGAACCAAGAACAATGAAGAGTTTTTGGCCAGTATGAACAGGTAATGTAATAATTAGAAAATTTGATAATGGCTGCTTTATAATGAGGCAGCCTTTTATATTTTTGATAACCTAAATGGGAGTTGAAAAAATACATATTGAACAATTCCTGGAACTGGCAAAAGAATATCCAGTATTAGATGTTCGTTCGCCGGGAGAATACAAGCATGCACATATTCCGGGCGCCTATTCACTGCCTCTTTTTAGCGATGAAGAAAGAAAAGTTGTTGGTACCACTTACAAACAACAAAGCCGGGAAGCAGCGATAAAGATCGGGTTAGATTATTTTGGGCCGAAGATGAGAAAGATGGTGGAGGAGGTAGAGTCGATAATCAAGAATCAGGAGTCCGGGCTAACGACTAAAGATTCACGACTGGTTCTCGTTCATTGCTGGCGGGGCGGTATGCGCAGCGGTGCTGTTTCCTGGTTACTGGATTTGTATGGTTTCAAGGTGTATACACTGACTGGTGGTTATAAAAAATACCGCAACTATGTGCTTGATACGTTCAGGTTGCCTTTTCAGTTCAATATATTGAGCGGATATACAGGTTCCGGAAAGACCGAACTATTAAAAACATTAAGGGAAAAAGGAGAGGCTGTTGTTGACCTGGAAGATATTGCCAAACACAAGGGTTCTGCTTTTGGTAGTATTGGCATGCCGCAACAGCCTGGGCAGGAGATGTTTGAGAATATCCTGGCGCAAAACCTGCTTGAGGCCACAAGTCAGGGGTCAGAAGCTGGGACGACCTCTTCAGACTGTATATCTCATCCCTCCGGCATCTGGTTAGAAGATGAATCCCAGCGCATCGGTCATGTCAATATTCCAACCGATCTGTGGGTCACAATGCGAAGATCCCCGGTCTATTTTCTTGACATCTCTTTTGAGGAAAGACTCAAGCATATTGTGCAGGAATATGGCCGACTGGACCAGGAAAAGATGATCGAAGCTATTGAGCGGATCAGTCAGAAATTGGGGCATTTGAACGCAAAAACGGCCATTTTACTGCTAAAAGAGGGCAAAATCACCGAAAGTTTCGAAATTTTACTGAAATACTACGATAAGTTTTATTTCCGGTCTTTGCACAATCGGGAGGGGTTGAATTCGTTATTACATACGGTAAATTGTATATCCACAACCCCTGAAAATGCCGATGAACTTCTCCGTCAAACCAAACAGCTGGCCCAATAGTTTCTGGCTTACTATTCTTCTGCTCCTGTCTCCTTTATTTTTTCATGCCCAGTCGCTGACGGGTTTATGGGTTGGGTCGTTACATAACGACAGCAGTACAGTAAGAAAGGACCAGTCTTTTGAAATTGCCCTGACCGAATATAAAGGCAAAGTATACGGCTATTCCCGCAGTGAGTTTATTGTAAATGATACACTGTATTACATCATGAAAAGAGTGAAAGGGACCATTGAAGGTGATATTTGTGAAGTAACAGATGATGAGGTCATTTCTTATAATTTCCGGGGAAAACTGGATAAAGGCATAAAAGTGACCAGCACTTTCAGAAGAAATAAAAATGACAGTACCTGGTATCTTGATGGTACCTGGAAAACCAATGCTAACAGAAAATATTATTCCGTTTCCGGCAAAGTGAAACTGGAAGAAGAAAAAGACCTGACGGCTTCCAAAATATTTCCTCACCTGGAAGAGTTGAAAAAAGCGGATGATGTAGCATTCTATAAAGAAAGAAAAGAAGGTCCGCCAGTTGTTAAAATCGCCAAACCGGAACGCATTAATACAGAACCGGCTGATAAAACAATACAGTCAACCGATAACAAAGACATCGCTGCCGTAGTACGCCAACCAGATCTGCCAAAAACAGAACCTAAAATTGTTCCGGTGCAAGATGCTGCGGCTGATGTAGCAGACGAGAATAAAGAACAGGGAATAAAAAATACTGCAACAGCGACAGATCCTTCTCCGGTACCTGTTAAAAAAGCGGATGAAAAGAAACAAGACCTGGCAACAACAGAAACGCAAAAAACAAAACCCGGAAATGACAGTAACGAAGCCCTTGCGAAAAACAGCAGACAACAATCCAATACGATAAAACAACAAGCGATAAGCTCTGCGAAAGAGGAAACTGTCATATCAAATCAAACAACTGCCGGGAAACCTGCCACCAATACAAACCGGGATGTTACAGCAGACAGACCCAAACAGGATATTGCTCAGCATAAAAATGAAAACAGTAACAACAGGGTGAACGATCAAAATAAACCGGTGGCTACTGTTCCGCAAAAAACTTCTACAAATCAACCTGTACAAAAACCGGCAACCAATACAAATGTTGCGACGAACAAACCGGCAGACAATAATAAAAAACCGGAAGCTATTGCCACAACAGCGCCGGCGGCTAATACTATTGCTGAAAAGAAAGAAACTGTCGCTACAGCTATAAACCCGGTTGCCAAAAAACCTGCTGAAGATGTAATAAAGAAATCAGCAGTTATTGAAGGTCGTAAATCTGAATTCTCGCAGGAAGTAAATTTCAAATCAGACAGCCTGGTACTTTCACTGTACGATAATGGTGAGATTGACGGTGACACCGTTAGTGTGTACATGAATGGTGAGGTTATCATGGCCAGCCAGGGATTGAAAAGCTCCGCCATCCGCAAAACAATTTACCTGCCCGAAGGAAGTGAAGAGTTTACCCTGGTCATGTTTGCTGAAAGCCTCGGTAAGTATCCGCCCAATACTGGTTTACTGGTTATCCGTGATGGCACTGATGTGTACAATCTCCGTTTCAGCTCTGATTTTCAGAAAAGCTCTGGTATTGTTTTTCGCAGAAAAAACTAATTTAACAGGATGAAGCAATTGTTATGCTTATCCTGCCTGTTATTTTTTTCATTGCTAAGTAACGGGCAAACGACGCAAACGGATACTGTTTATTCCGGTAACGTAAAAGACAAGTTTGTCATCACCATCCGGAAACCGGCGGGATTCAGCAATTCCAAAAAATATCATCATGTGTATATGACCGATGGCTCCATCGGTATTGGTGATTATGTGCTTGGCCGTAATAAATCATGGGCAGCCATCATTCCTGCTAACTGTGTTATCATTGCCATATCACATACCGGCGACTGGCATGATCAAAGACCCCGGGATTTTATTCCTTCCGATATCAGCAAAAATGCAGAAGAGAATTTTGGAAAGGCCGATTTGTTTTACCGGTTCATGAAAAACGAATTGATCCCCCGCATTGAAAAAAGCATGACGAATAAAAAGAGCCGGGCTTTTATTGGTCATTCCTTTGGCGGTTTGTTTTGCCTGTACACTTTATTTAAAGAAGATAAATTGTTTGACCGGCATTTTGCTATCAGCCCTTCCATATGGGCCAATTATTATGAACTGGATAAAATCGAAGAAAAGTTTTCAAAAACCAACAAATCATTAAAAGCTAACGTAACACTCTATGTTGGCGGACTGGAGTTCTTAAACAAAGTATTGTATTCCACCCGCAGTTTCTATAATACCGTTACCAAAAGAAAATATGCCGGACTGACGATCAAAAAAGACGAGATCGGCAACGCCAACCACTTCAGTATCCGCAAACCGGCAATAGACAGAATATTTGACTCGCTGAAAGACTAACTTTGGCGGTTCAATATATACAGGAATGACCCAGGATCCGATCAAGCTCACTCAATACTCTCATGGCGCCGGATGCGGCTGCAAGATCGCACCCAAAGTGCTCGATGAAATTTTAAAAAGCAGTCTTGTATTGCCTGATAAGCTGCCGGCCGGCAAGGCAGGTAATAAACTGCTCGTTGGCAACCATAGCAAAGATGATGCAGCGGTATATGATATGGGCAACGGAACAGCACTTATCTCCACCACCGATTTCTTTATGCCCATTGTGGATGATGCATTTGATTTTGGAAGGATAGCAGCCGCCAACTCTATCAGTGATGTATATGCCATGGGCGGCAAACCATTAATGGCCATTGCAATACTTGGCTGGCCGGTAGAAAAACTACCGGTGGAGCTGGCACAAAAACTAATTGAAGGCGGAAGGGCCATTTGTACCGAAGCCGGTATTCCTTTGGCCGGGGGACATAGTATCGATTCGCAGGAACCGATATTTGGCCTCGCAGTAACAGGTATAGTGCCCATTGATAATCTTAAAAAAAATAATACCGCACAGGAAGGCAACTATTTATTTCTTACCAAACCACTGGGTGTTGGTATTTTATCTACAGCACAAAAAAGAGGCTTGCTGAAAGACGAACATCTGCCGCAGATGATTGAGCAGATGGCGGCGCTGAATAAAGCAGGAGAGGAGCTGGGCAGGATAAAAGGAGTAACAGCCATGACCGATGTAACCGGCTTTGGCCTGCTGGGGCATTTAATAGAACTGACTAAAGGCAGCGGACTGAGCGCCGAGATCTGGTATGATAAACTGCCAATAGCTGCCGGGGTGAAAGAATATATCGGCCAACGCATTTTCCCGGATGCCACTACCAGGAACTGGAGCAGCTACAGTGATAAAGTAAAGTTTGAAAAAGGAGTGAATGTGATGGAAGCTTTTACCTTGTTACCCGACCCACAGACAAACGGGGGGTTACTACTGAGTGTAAAGGAAGAAAGTATAGGGGAGGTAAAAAAAGTATTGGGAGAAAATATAATACCCATAGGAAAGATGCTGGCAGCAACTGAAAAAGTAGTATATATAAAGTAAAATGGCTGGCACAAAACCGGGTTGGTTATCAATGGAAATCTGTGCCAGCAGTGTCGTATATTTAAGTGTTAGTGGCAATGCAAAGACAGACCCTAAAGTATCATAGCAACCAATAATTATGACTCAATCAGAAAGCCCACCAGCCAATAACGATGACAAAATTCTTTCGGCAGAAGAGTTAAGGGGTCTGTTACGTAATCCACCCAAAGAGTTTATTAAGGAAGAGTATGGGAAATCTAGCATTCTCATTTCTGGTTACACATTTGAAGATGAATACCTAATATTAGACGATACCGTCACAGTAAATTTGCCACTCAAATTTGAAGGTTGCACTTTTAAGTCAGACAAATTATTTTTCATTGATGGATTGACATGTAATGAATCTTTAACTTTTGAAGGCTGTACAATATCAGACTCTATTTATTTTAGTAGTGGAACTTTTAAAAAAGAAGTCTTGCTGAAGTATGTGCATGTTAAAAAAGTTCATTTATCTCACTGCACATTTGACAAAGTCAGCATTTCTGGTTATGATATTAATGAAGTATGGGTATCGGGGACAAAATTTGAAAGTTTACATATAGGCGAACATCTAATTGGTGACAACATAAGCCAACTCACAATCTTTGCTAAAGAAGATGAAACAGGTGATATTTTTGTTCGGGAACAGAGTTTTGATAAGATATATCTTAGTGGGACGAACAAAGGCAAAACTTTCAATTTTGCGAAAATAAAATGCAATACAATTTCTATAACAGATTTTAAAAACGAAGGTGCATTAAATTTTTACGGAATAGAGCCGAAAGACTTAACCAATGATAAAAGGTACTTTCAAATAATTAATAGTAATTTGGACAAAGCCCAATTCTACAGGGCTTTTTTCTCCCATTATAAAGAGTTAATTATAATAGATAGTTTTATTACTGACTGCCTTTTCATAGGATGTAAATGGAGTAGCAATGTGAGAGCATTGTATGGTCCCGGCTATGGGACATTTGAAGATTCACTAAAAGCTGGACGAAAAACTACTCCAAAAGAGATAGTCGCAATTAAGGAAGCTTACAGACAATTAAAAATTTCCATGGCAAAGCATAGCGACAAAATCCAGGAACACAAATTCTATTCAGAAGAACTAAACTTTCACAATAAAACTTTGACATGGGGAAAGCCATGGAAAAATCAATTTTGGGATAAAGTAATTCTTCTTTTGAGCAGAACATTTAGCGACTACGGACAAAGTTTTATTAAGCCTTTATTTTGGTTATTTGCCGGGCACCTTATTTTTTTTACTATCGCTCTTTTACTGAATGCCTTTTCCCCATTACATATATCATTCGCCAATCCTACAGAATCAGGTTTTCAAATTGCATTTCAAAAATATTTCTTTTATATGAATCCTTTAAGAAGGGTTGAAACTTCGCTAACTGGATATTTTATTCTCCTAGACTTTGTTATGAGAATTTGGTCATCATATATGCTGTATAACATAATTAGGGCATCAAGACGGTTTATTTCTTAAAAATTAAAGCACTGCCACTAACATTGGGTTTGCTGCTATGCTGGCAGACGAATAAATCCTCATCTTTTTGTTCGCTATCAGCTGCGGTTCTGGCTCGACGTTCAATGTTCAGCTTTTGTTGTTAACTTCAACTTCAGTTTTTCAATCAGCAGCGGTTCCGGGCTGGACGAATATAAATTCCAGCACAGCAGCAAGCCCTGCTCGTTGTTTGTAATATCAGGGAAGGCTATAACATCAACAAAGGCAGTATGAATAGTTATTTTTGACCCGGGCTTCTATATTCTTCCTCTGTTACCGGCTGCAACCAAACGGTTGGACCATTTTGATTATTCGTGATTGCAATTTGTATTAATTGCTCTTTTTTGCTTGCCCCGTGCCAGTGAGGAATATTTGGCGGGCATTTAATTGATTCTCCTTTTTTGATTATTCTCTTTGGGCTGCCCTGCTCCTGGTAATAACCTGTTCCATCAACGATTACTAAAATTTGTCCGCCGGGGTGACGATGCCAGTTGCTTCTTGCACCCGGTTCAAAAGTTACACAACCAACCATTGTTGGATTTAAACTATCGGGCATTATCATTTGATACAGGTATGCATTGCCGATAAAATTATTGTTTGTTATTTTTTCGCCTCTTGGAAAGATTAAATTATCAGGCAGCATAATGGAATTATAAGGTTTATCATCAAGCAAAGACTGAAGTACCTCACGGGCAATAATACCCCTTTGTGTATTGACAT
Source organism: Chitinophagaceae bacterium (assembly GCA_016786885.1). Lineage (GTDB taxonomy): Bacteria > Bacteroidota > Bacteroidia > Chitinophagales > Chitinophagaceae > JJ008. The sequence goes on from JAEUVO010000015.1 coordinate 49,651, forward strand.
TAGTTTCAACGATTGTTACAAGTTCTGATAATTGAGATGACGTTAACCCATTGTATATACCTACTGCATAGTGTGAGCGCAACTGGGATTCTACTCCTTCCATTGCCGCTAATGCAGCAATAGTGACGATTTCACGGGTTTTCCAATCAAGATTATCCCTGCTGAAAATAGCGCCAAATAAATGTTCCTTTAGAAACTGGTCGATGGCGGGAGCAAACTCAAAAATGCCCCCCTCAAATGTTCTTCCCGTAAGTTTTGTTTGATTTTCTGTTCCTGCCTGGAGCATGTTTTTTCCGGGAGGGTAAGGGAATGGCTCTCTCCCAGCTGAATCGTTGATACCCCTTTTTTTCCTTTCTTCTAATACTGCCATCAGGTTGCCCAATGCATTAAGGCTTCGTGGAAAACCAGTATAGGCATATAACTGCACCAGCATTTCTTTAATTTCATTTATAGTTAAACCTGCATCAAGCCCTTCGTTCAATGCCGATTTCAATTGTATCAAACCACCTTTTGCTGCAAATGATGAAATGATGATAATACTTTTTTCTTTTTCACTTAAGCTTGCAGAATCCGTTGCCATATCTTGTGCATGGATGCGGTTTGCAAAGAGTGAAATGCAAAGTATCAATACCATTAAACCGGCCGGTTTTATTTTTTTCATCTTTTGCGTTTTTGATAGGAAAAATTTTATTTATCCAATCCTTTTCCCTTTAACCACTTTGTTACCAAATCAGCTATTTCACCATTGTTTAAATCAGACATTACAAAATGTGTATTGCCCTTTATGCCAATTTCAGGTAAGTAAACTATGGTGGCATCTCCGCCATGTGCATTTACCACTTTAGCCCATTGCCTTGCTGTGGCTAATACAGTACGCCAAAAATTCAGGGAAGCTGCGTTTGTTTCTTCAGCAGGAATATAGTCTCCAAAATAAACAACAATGGGAATTTTTGTCAGCTTCTTAAACTCTTCCAACGGCACTCCATTTCCGCCACGGTTATCTGCCGGTGTTTCCCCTTCAGGAAAAACAAAGCCGCCGGGCTCAATGGCAACAACTGCTTTTACATGATTATTTTTTATAGCCGTTTTCCAACCGGGTGTACCACCTGCGGAATGTGTAAATAAAATGCCGTCACCTGATTTATCAAACACGGCACTCATTGCATTCACAATTGTTGTTTCATCAACAGCGCCTGTATTAGGTGTCATCATGCGGAAAAACCTATCTAACGATACACTGTCTTTTGGAAACTGCACCCCTTCATTAAAATTTGGATACAGCCCAATGCGAAATTGTGTAAACCAGGTTTGGTCATCGGGTGTTGCAGTTATTTGGCCGGGTTTTGTGGTTTGCCCTGCGGCACCACGGCCGGGCTGGTCAACCAAATAAGTGCCATAACCTTTGCGTAAAAAAATATCAGCAAAACCTTCTCTGCTATCAGCCGTGGTTTGCCAGCTGCGGCGGGTTTGCCCATATCCATGTAAAAACACCATTGCATTGCGTTTGGGGTTTGCAGGAATTTGATAAAACACATCAGCATGGTCGCCATGCCTTGTTTGCCCGCCCTGCTGCACATTCCATGGTTTTAATGCATCAAACACACCATCACTTTTAACAACTATGCCACCTGCAGAAAAAGCACCCTGCTTTTGAATTTGTAAATTACTGCTTGCAGGTGCTATTGTTGTTGCCATTTTAACCGGCCTTAGCAAACGGGAAAAAGTAAGCGAACCCATTTTCCATTTGCCTTTTTCTTTAACGTAAACTTCAGTTACCATAAAGGGATTCACCACTTCATTTCCGCCAACAACAGCTACTAAGTCAATATCATTTAAAAGAATAGCTGTGTTACCAACAATATTTACTGTTGCTGTATAAACTTCCGCTTTCTTATACCAGATGTTACCACTTTTAATAACATCTATCTCCTGTTTTTTCCCCCAACTGCCGCCCATGTGCACAAACATTGACTTTTCATGAAAAAGCGGATTTAAAGAATCCACATTTTTATCTGCCATCCATTGCCATTTTTGTTTGGAGAGGCTGGTGATTTGTTGTTCATCTTTTTGTGCATGTACTCCCTGCATTACAAAAAGCAATAGTGCAGTACTTAGTATTTTCATATAGCTGTTATTTGGTCGTTGTGTAATTTTTATTTTGCAATAAATTTTCGGTTGAAAGAATAAATAAGGCTGAAGCTGTTTATAAAATCCCCGCTCAAAATATTACCGCTTATTCTTTTATTAACAAGATACGAAAGGGATAACGGGAAATTATTTTTAGCCAGTGCCACCAGTCCGGTGGTATAATAACCTTCTCTGCCATCCTGGAATAAATAAAATACCTGTGGGTTAAACCGCAAGTGAACTTTTTTGTTGATTGCCAGGTGAGAAAAATTAGCGTTTAGTGTAAGGAAGTGATTGTTTTTTGTAGTGCCATTATCCAACCCTCTTGAGTAAAGATAATAAACACCAGCACTTATATTTTTGGTGAAAAAATAATTGGGTGCCAGCTCCGCTGCCAAATAACGCCTTGCAATACTGTTTTTTGAAGGAATGTTATTTATAGATATTTCAGTATTTCTAAAATTCATTCCGAGATGGGCACCGGTGTGTAAGCGGAATTTTGTTTGGGTAACTAATTTATACCTTGCCCAAAAAAGCATCGTCCAGGGTTTCCCATCTAATCCAAAACGTATGTCGGGATCAAAGGAAAAACGTTCACCACCAAGAGACATAATGAATAATACGGCTGGCTTTTCTAACGAGAAGTTGGGTATTAATGCAATGCCATTATTGGTAATACTGGCTGTACCTGAAAAATGTTTGATGGGTTTAGCACTGTCGGCTACTTGTGAAAAAGAATGCAGCCCCTTGCATAGGAGTAAAACAGCCAGCAACCAGTAATAGATTCTCATTGTTTTGTTTGTTACACAAAGGTGGGGTTAATAAACGGGCCGCAGGGTATACCATTTACTGGTTTACTTACCAAGATTACTGTTTTGCCGGCGGGAGTTGTGTAATAGATATGTAAAGCTGTAGCTTTGATATTGATAAAACAGTTTGTTATGAATGAAATGCGAAGGTTTGAAACTATTAATGATTACAATGTTTTTAATAACAATGAAACGCTACACCCATTAGTAAGTGTGGTTGATTTATCTAAAGCGGCCCCACGGCAGATGTGCAGTATGTATTTTGGATTTTACACTGTGTTTTTAAAAGAAGTAAAGTGTGGTGATTTGCGCTACGGAAAAAATACTTACGATTACCAGGAGGGCACTTTGGTATTTATTGGCCCCGGCCAGGTGGTTACTGTTGAAAATGCCGGAGAAATGTATCAGCCAAAAGGCTATGCGCTGGTATTTCACTCCGATATTGTTCATGGCACTAACCTGGGGCGGCATATTAATGATTACTCCTTCTTTGGCTATCAGTCAAACGAGGCATTGCATCTGTCAGAAAGAGAAAGGAAAATGGTGCTGGATAGTTTTTCGAAAATAGCGTATGAGCTGGAGCATGCAATTGATAAACATAGTAAAAGATTAATTGTATCTAATATTGAAATATTGTTAAACTACTGCATTCGTTTTTACGACCGCCAGTTTATAACAAGGGATAACGTTAATAAAGGTATTTTAGAAAAATTTGAAGAAGTGCTGAATAATTATTTTTTATCGGATAAACCTCAAACTATTGGGCTGCCTTCTGTTGCTTACTGCGCTGCTGCATTGAATTTATCAGCCAACTACTTTGGCGATTTAATAAAAAAAGAAACCGGCACTTCTGCACAGGAGTTTATTCAATCTAAAGTAATTGATGTGGCTAAAGAAAGAATTTTTGATATTAATAAATCCATCAGCGAAGTAGCCTACGGATTAGGCTTTAAATATCCTCAGCATTTTACAAGGTTATTTAAGCAAAAGGTTGGGCAATCGCCCAATGAGTACAGAAGCCTTAATTAGATAATCTATTGGGATATATTTATTGTTCTGAACAAGAAAATTAAATTTATACTATAAGCAAGGGTGTCGCCCATTTACAAGTGATATCAAATGCTCCCCTGCAAAAACGAAAGGTAATCATACACGGGGGTTGCTAAATACAGGCCGATGGAGGCTTTGTTTCATCTTTTGTAACTTACATCGGCTGCGGTTACAGGCTGAATATTTTCCAAATTCCCGGCCGAAAGCAAAGTCCTGACGTTAGCAGCAAGCCGCCAGGCCGATTCTAAATGAAGAACATTTTAACCAGAACTAAAATGAAAAGAAGTTTAGTTATAGCAAATAGACTTCGAGAAGTACTTCTCAACGGACATTGGATTGCAAACACGAATTATAAAGAACAATTATCAAATGTAAATTGGGAACAAGCGACTCAAAAAGTAGACAACTTAAACACTATTGCTGCTTTGACCTTCCATATAAATTATTATTTGGGAGGATTGTTGCAGGTATTTAATGGTGGAAGACTTGAAATTAGTGATAAATATAGTTTTGATCTTCCTCAAATTCACTCTGAAGCGGATTGGAATAAATTAGTTAACGAATTTTTGAACAATTCTGAAACATTTACAAGTCAAGTGGAGAATTTTTCAGATGATATGCTTGACAGACCTTTTGTAAATGAAAAATATGGAACTTACCTGCGAAATATTGAAGGAGTTATCGAGCACAGCTATTATCATTTAGGACAAATTTCATTGATAAAGAAAATGATAAGCCATAAATAGCCGGCTGCTAACAAAGCACTGCCGCAACCCGGGCTGATTTTCTCCATAGATATATTTGTGTTTCGTAGGAACGTTGGTGCTAAAAGCCCCGCCCTTCATCAGGCCGTTAATCGTTATTTTTTCTCCAGAAAAATCTCCGCCATCATACATCGTACACTGCCGCCTTCTACCTGTTCAATCGTAGGCACAGCAACAGGCAAAAGTTTAGCATAGGTTTCCAGTATTTCCTTCTGTTCCCTGCGCAGTGAGTTAAATGCGTTTTGACTAAGCACCAAAACGTTTTCGCCATTTTTATTTTTCACTTCCAGCATATTGCCTGCAAATGCATGCATTTGTTCCCGGGTAATGGGAATAATAGTAAAGCCGGTTGACTCCAGCAGCTGCCGCACGGCTATCAGCTCCCATTCTTCTTCTATAGCTTCTTCGCAGAGTACACAAAATGCTGAGCCCAGTGCCATCATCACATTGGTATGATAAACAGGCTGTCCGTTTTTATCCGTGGCCAGGAACACAATGGCCTGGTAGTTATTGGTGGCGGCATATTTTTCCAGTACCGAGAGGTTAGTTCTTTCCGATACAGCGGCATAGATCATCTTGTTGTCGTGGTCGATGACCATACTGCCCGTACCTTCCAGGAAACGTCCCTCTGCTTCGTATTCGCTCCAGTCCTGCACATCTTTTACTACAAAATGGCGGGCAAGCTGCTGCAGTATATCATCTCTTTTCTCCGCTCTTCTGTTTGGTGCATACATAGGAAATACGGATACCGTTCCGTTAGGCGAAGTGCTGAGCCAGTTATTCGGAAAAAGAGCATCGGGCTTGGGTGGTTCTTTTGTGTCATCAATTACCAGTACATCAACCTCTTCATTCCGGAGCAGCTGCACCATATTATCAAATTCTGCCAGCGCTTTTTGCTGCAACACTTCTTTGCCGATGCCGGGATTGGTTTGAAAATAATTATTTGCCGCCGTTTCTTCATTAAAACCAAAGGCCGCAGGGCGAACCATTAATATAGTAGTAGCGAGTGGCAACGGGTCTTGCTAATATTTTTCCAGTCGTATGATCCTGATATCAGGATTACAACTGCCTGAAGTGATTGTTTGGATAATATATTTATATACTTTCCCTTCGGCGATGCTGTCATTTTCTATTTGTGTTTTTTCGATGTAGCGGTTGTTAAGCCGGTTAAAACTCACTGTATCTTTTTTACCTGCCGATTGCAATCCGGCTTCAATTTCAAATAATGCATCATAAACAAGACTGTCATTGGTTTCCAGCTTAATAAGCCTTGCGGGATGAGTATCTTCTTTATAGGTGCAGGGACCACCATCCACATTACCGGTTGTATTATTGCAGGCAAGCTGCAGCAACATTATTAAAAGCAACAGGGAAATGTTTTTCATTATGCCAGTTATAGTAATGTATCAATTTTTGCGGCCAGCTTCCTGTCCTTATCTGTTACAATATTGCCGGCGTCATGTGTGCTCAGCCATATCTCTACTGTATTCCATACGTTTGTCCATAATGGATGATGATCCATTTTCTCAGCTTCCATAGCCACCCTTGTCATAAAAGCAAAAGCTTCGCTGAAATTATTGAACTGGAATTTTTTGTACAGTGTATTGTTTTTTTCCTCCCACATAAATGTTGTATTAGAAATGGCCGGCAATGGTGGCGTATCAGTTAAAATACAAGATTTTCCTTATTCTTTACCTGGTCAATGGACAGTTCTGCGACTAGCTGAACGCTGTTAATGCTTCGAATGGTTTGAATCGTTTGCTGCATTGTTTCTTCGTTTACCTCATCCCCCTTCATCAGCCATAAAAAATCAAGATGCTTGAATTCGGGCAATAAATATTCTCCGTCAAACTGGTTGTTATAAATATAATGCTCCAGCGTACCTGTTGGTACTTTGTATTCATAAACAGAGAAAAAGTAATCTCTTTTCTTTTTGATTAGCTTGATCTCTATTTCATTAATGCGAAAGTCGAGGCCAATATTATTATTCAGGTGCCAGCAGAATTGATAATCTTTAATAGGTACCATGATGCCCAGCAGCCGGGTATCTTCAAAGAAACATTCGGTCAGTTCTTTATTGTCAAGTACCAGTTTATTGCGTTCGGCCATGTTACTATTGTACTGTAAGTTACAATTTAGAACTCAACAGTTGTTTCCAGGGTATCATTACCTCTCTTGTAGGTCACTTTTGTTTTATCTCCTTTTTTAAATTTGCCGAGTGTTTGCATATAGCTTTCCATAGAAGTGATCTTGTAGTTTCCTATCTGCAAAATGATATCCCCTGCTTTTAGTCCGGCTTTTTGTGCCGGCTTACCTTCACTTACCCCATCAGCTCTCAGGCCGGTACCGGAGTAAGTATAATCAGGCATCACCCCCATCGTTACACTGAAGCGGGCAGAAGTGGTGGTTTGGGTTTCCCTTGTTTTTAAAAAAGCAAGCTTGTTGTTGTTGTTCAGCGATTCAACCAACCCGGTAATATGCTGTAATATGGACGCAATACCATTATAATTTATTTTATCTGCATCATCTGAAGGTTTATGATAATCTGTATGCAGGCCGGTAAAATAGAAAAGCACTGGGATATCTTTCCGGTAAAAAGAAGTATGGTCGCTGGGGCCAGTGCCGCTGGAGTCGTATTTAAAAAGAAAGTCTTGTCTATCCCTAAAAAGGGTTGAGTTATAAAATTCTCCCCATTGGGGTGAAGTGCCATAACCTCCAACGGTTAATGCTTTTGTACTATCACTCAGTCTACCCACCATATCCATATTGATCATGTAGTTCGCCGACTTCAAATCAATAGTAGGGTTCTCAGTAAAATATTTTGAGCCGTATAAACCCAGCTCCTCTCCCGAAAAAGCAATGAAGAGATAATTATTATTCTTCGCTTTTGATTGTTTCATTTTTTTTGACAGCTCTATCAGGGCTGCTGTTCCGCTGGCATTATCATCTGCTCCGTTGTGTATAGACGGTTCAAGAGTTGTATGCCGGGAGTTTCCATCCTCCCCATACCCGAGATGATCGAAGTGGGCTCCTAATATTACTGTTGTTGCTGCTCCGTTATCAATATAACCAAGCACATTATATCCGGTTCTCTTCTTTTCGCTAAGAGCAGTGGTAAATTTTATGGTAAGCGTAGCTGAAGGATCTTTAAAATATTTAGCAGCCGCTTCTTTTTTTATATACAGGACCGGAATAGAAAGTATTTCTGATTTGTCTTTTCCGTTAAATACCAGTTTATCATCAATTGATGATGTATTATATAATATCACTGCGGAGGCCCCCCTGTCCTTTGCTTTTTTGCAGTTGGTATAGATATAATTTGACAGGTCAAAATGAGGATTCGTTTTGTTTTCCTCTAATTGATCTTTCAGATCAATAAACCAGGGCATGTCTGCTTCCTGTACAGCAATAGATGGCAGGGCTTCCATCTTTTGATTTGGACTGAAAGGGAAGGGGAAAAAATCCTTTCCTTGTACAAGCATGTTATTATTGATACTAAAAGTAGTTGAGTCATCAATTTTCTTACCCTCATTTACTTCAAATGGCTGATAAAATTCTTTGCTGCCTTTTGGCAAAAGACCGGCCGACCTGAACTGGCTGCTGATATACTCCATGGCCAGTTTTTCCCCATTCGTCCCGGTACGACGTCCTTCCAGTTTATCATCTGCCAGGTATTGAATATGTGATTTCAGGCTGGCTAGTGTTTCAATATCTGTCTTGCTTACTTTTTTGGAAGACGAACAGGCTGAGAAAATCAACAGTGCTGTTATTACTGCAATTCTGGAAAAGAGGGACATCATATACAACAGGTTTGTGAGCTGCAAAGGTATTGAGCTGCTTTCTTTTTCCTTTGATTTACCGTCATAATTCGGTTATTCTTTTTCCGCATTGATGTTTTCAAAAATCGTATTTCGTAAGGTCATTTGACCTTACCGTTCTACTTTTGCTGGCTTGCCGAAGGCATGCCCGAAAAAGTGCAGGAAAAAAAGCTACATATTGCCCTTGTTGGTAACCCTAATAGCGGAAAAAGTTCGCTATTTAATTGTCTTACCGGGCTGAACCAGCAGGTAGGGAATTTTCCCGGGGTAACGGTTGACAAAAAAACGGGGGCCGCTGTTTTTGCGGGGGTTCCTGCCGAAATAATTGACCTGCCCGGCAGCTACAGCCTTTATCCCAAAAGACTGGACGAATGGGTTAGCTATAAAGTGCTGGTGGGGGAAGATAAAGATATAAGGGCAGATGTGGTGGTGACCGTAGCCGATGCCAGTAACCTGAAAAGAAACCTTCTTTTTTGCACACAGATCATTGATTTGAAGATCCCGGTGGTGGTAGTACTGACCATGATGGACCTGGCCAGACAAAAGGGAATCAAAATTGATCTTGCTGCTCTGGAAAGAGAACTGGGTGTGCCGGTAGTGGCTGTGAACCCAAGAAAAAACAAGGGAATAGCTGAATTAAAAAAAGCAATCTCTCTTACAGTTCAGCAAGCATATAAAACACCAGTGAGGGATTTTATTGATAATAAATCGCTGGCAGAGGCTCCTGTTGATGAAGTAAAGCAACATTTTCCGCAGATCAGCGATTACAAGGCTATCCATTATCTCATCAATCATGAGTCATTTGATCTGACTCCTGCCATACAGGAAACTATTGAGAATATTGAGGTAAAAAACAATTTCAATCCTACAAAAACACAGGCAGAAGAAATATTACAGCGATACAGTCGTATCCGGCATGTCATGCAACAGGCGGTATCGGAACCTGATCCTTTGCAAAAATCGTTGTTCACTGAAAAACTGGATAATGTATTACTCCATCGGCGCTGGGGCTATCTCATCCTGCTGGCGGTTCTTTTTCTATTGTTTCAAAGTGTGTTCTGGCTGGCGCAACATCCGATGGACTGGATAGAGCTGGGTTTTGCAAAAATCAGTGAATACTTATCATCATCACTACCAGACAACCGCTGGACCGACTTATTAATAAACGGTGTGGTTGCCGGGCTTAGCGGTATATTGGTTTTTGTACCGCAGATTATGATTCTGTTTGGATTGATTACTCTGCTGGAAGACAGTGGTTATATGGCCCGTATCAGTTTTTTGTCAGACAGGTTGATGCGAAGTGTGGGCCTGAACGGTAAAAGTGTGATGCCTATGATCAGCGGTTTTGCCTGTGCTGTTCCTGCCATCATGAGTGCCCGGAATATTGAAAACCGGAAAGAACGTTTGCTAACCATCCTGATCACACCGCTCATGAGCTGCTCAGCCCGTCTGCCTGTTTATACCATTTTAATTGCACTGGTAATTCCTCAAACATACTTACTTGGTTTTTTGAGTGTGCAGGGATTGGTGATGATGGGATTGTATTTGCTTGGATTAGTAATGGCCCTGATCGTTTCCTATATAGCGAAATGGTTTATTCATATTAAAGAGAAGAGTTTCTTCATTCTTGAATTACCCACTTATCGTTCGCCAAGATGGAAGAATGTATTTCCCACGATGATCAGCAAGGCCCGCATATTTGTGATGGATGCAGGTAAGATCATCATGATCATCAGTCTTGTGCTGTGGGCACTGAGTTCTTTTGGCCCGGGTAATACAATGCAAAATCTGTCGCAGCAATATGAACAACTAAAAATAGAACCGGGTGCAGATCTGGCACAATTGGAAAAAGAATACCACACTGTTAAACTGGAGAAATCCTATGCCGGTATTATTGGCAAATCGCTGGAACCAGTTATCACGCCGCTTGGTTATGACTGGAAGATCGGTATTGCGCTGGTCACCTCCTTTGCAGCAAGGGAGGTTTTTGTGGGAACAATGGCTACATTGTATAGTGTAGGTGATGATGATAACAGTTTGTTGCTAAAAGAAAAAATGAAAGCAGCAGTAAGACATGATGGCACTCCGGTTTTTACTCTTGCTACTGGTTTATCACTCATGATATTTTATGTGTTCGCCATGCAATGTATGAGTACATTGGCCGTGGTAAAAAGAGAAACAAAAAGTTGGAAATGGCCGGTGATACAGTTGATTTATATGACGGGGCTGGCTTATGTAATGAGTTGGGTGGTTTTCGAATTATTCAAATAACTATTTCTGTCCAAAATATTCCCACAGCATTTTTGAAATCTTTCTCGCCGTTGCCCATGCCTCATTCTCATATCTCCAGCTGAGATCTTTGTTATTCTTGGTAAAAATGCAAAAAATATAAGGGTTGTCCGGTGCGTTTACCAGCAGCACTTCGCTTCTTGAAGCATTCACACATCCGTTCTTGCTAAAAACTTCAATAGTGGGTGGTATTTGTGAAATCGCTTCGTTCTCGTCCCAGTAGTTCCTTCCAAGACAACGCATCATTCTTTCGCAGGCCGAAGAAGAAATCACTCTATTCGTATAAATCATTTCGAATAGTTTTCCCATTTCTGCCGGTGTGGTCTGCCCCCAGCCATATTGCGTTCTGTTATTTTCTCTTCCCGGTGTTCTTGAATTTACTCTTGTATTTTTCAATCCAAGGTTGTCCAGAATTTCATTGATCCTTGTTCCGGTACCAGCAAGACTTTGCAGCCAGAGGCTGGCTGTATTGTCACTGATGGTCAGCATCAGCATGATCACTTTTTTCAAAGCTATCTTTTCGTCGTTTTTAAAAGAACCGAGTATATCTGATCCTGCATACAGTAATGAGTCTTTATAGATCAGCAAAGAATCATATTTTATTTCTCCTTTTTCTATTTTATCCATGATACCCGCCAGAATAGGCACTTTTACAATACTAGCCGTTGGAAAGATAGTATCAGCATTAATAGAAACTGTTTTGCCCGTCCGAAGATTTTTTACATAAATACCAATATTGCCATTGAAGCCGCTGATTGCTTCCTTTATTTTTGCTTCCAGTTTTTTATCTGTTTTCTGTGCAGATAAAAAAAGGAACGGAGAGAGCATGAATATCAGAAAAAATGTTTTTTGCATAGTCATTATTTCATGTTCATATAATCTATTACCAATTGACAAAAAGCGTTGATTCCTGTTTTCATTCCCTGATCATCCACAAAGAAATCAGCTGTGTGATGTGGTGGTGCTTTTTTAGGATCATTTCCCCTGGGCATACCTCCAAGATAAAAGAAAAAGGCAGGGGCTTTTGTTCCATAATATGAAAAATCCTCGGCGCCGGTAACCCAGTTTCTTTCTCTTACATTTCCTGCTCCTGCAGCGGCTTCCAGTGAAGGAATCATTTTTTTTACCAGCTCGGGTGTATTATATGTAACCAGTGTTTTTGTTTCGATACTTACTTCGGCTGTGGCGCCTGAAGCTTCCGCTATTTTTTGAGCAGTCCATTTTATTTTTTCATGCACTTCTTTTTGCATGTTATTATCCAGTGTTCTTATTGTTCCGTCCATTACACACTCCTCCGGGATGATATTGTTTCTCACCCCGCCATGTATTTTTCCAACAGTAATCACTACTGGGGCTTTTGTTAATTCAGATTGTCTGCTTACGATTGACTGCAGGCCTTCTATTATTTGTGCGGAAACCTGTATCGGATCTATTCCCTTCCACGGCTGTGAACCATGGCTGCCCTTCCCTTTTACTTTTATGCTAAACCAATCGGATGATGCCATAAATGCGCCTGGTTTATACTCTATGCGTCCAATTTCAATATCTGATCCGATATGTAACCCAAAAATTACATCCACTTTAGGATTATCCATCACTCCTTCTTTTACCATCAGATCGGCGCCCCCTTCTTCTCCTGCCGGCGGCCCTTCTTCTGCAGGCTGAAATATGAATTTCACCGTTCCTTTTATATCATTCCTCATACCAGATAATATCTCTGCCACACTCATGAGTATTGCTACATGGGTATCATGACCACAAGCATGCATTACTCCTACCTCTTGTCCGTTGTAAGTTGATTTTTGTTTAGATGCGAAAGGGATATTTACTTTTTCTACAATTGGCAATGCGTCCATATCGGCACGCAAAGCTATGCATGGTCCGGGTTTCCCTCCTTTTAATATTCCTACCACCCCCGTCTTTGCTACTCCTTCTTTTACATCTATTCCCAAACTTTTCAAATGTGTTGCAATTATTTTTGATGTCCGGAATTCCCGGTTACCCAGTTCAGGATTCATATGCAGGTCTTTTCTCCATTCAATGCATTTTGATTCAATTCTATCTGCTGCTGCCGTCATTTTTTCTTTGAGCCTGGTGATATCTGTTTGCGAAAACAATTGTGCTGTAGAGGTGAGCAGCAGAATTGACAATAGTGTTTTTCTCATTACTTATTTTTTATGAATTTACTTGAAATGATGCTTTGGATGTTCTCGCTTTATCCTTACCTGAATTTATTTATATTTAAGTTCCAATGCTGCTGCGCCACCTTCCTTTTCTTCGGGCTGTTCTTCTTCACAGCGTTACTGCCTTCGGTGGCCCACAGGCACATTTGGGCATGATGATGAAGACTTTTGTACGCAACAAGCCCTATGTCACAGAAAAAGAGCTGATGGAATACAATGCTTTTTGTCAGCTGCTGCCCGGAGCTTCTTCTACTCAAACGCTAACATTAATTGGATACAAAAGGGGCGGAGTTCCTCTGGCTGTACTAACACTCATAATATGGATACTTCCTGCCAGTATATTAATGGGAGCTTTCTCGTTCCTGTTACAATATATTGATAAAAGAGAGCTCGGAACAGATATTTTTAAATTTATTCCCCCGATGGCGGCTGGGTTTTTAGGTTACGCTGTTATCCATATTTTCCCTCATGCAATAAAAAATACGATTACATGGGTCATCATGCTTTGTAGTGTAGCTGCTACTTACTTCCTGTTTGGAAGAACATGGGTCATTCCCGTATTAATTATTATCGGAGGAATTGCTACCAATTTCAGCCAAAAAAGGATTCCACAAACGGAACAAGTTCCCCGTAAGATCAGGTGGTGGAATTTCTGGTTATTCGGAATCATTTTTATTGTGGCTGGTATTACCAGTGAGCTGGCACGAAAAAATGAATGGCCCAACAGAAAACCAATAAACCTCTTTGAAAATACTTACAGAATGGGAAGTCTGGTTTTTGGCGGAGGTCAGGTATTAATGCCCATGATGTATGAACAATGGAGCATAAGACCCGAAGCTATAAGGGAAAAAAACCCAAATGCAGTACAAATTGACCAGGACAAATTATATACCGGTATGGGTATTGTTCAGGCCGTTCCGGGACCCGTATTTTCAATTGCGTCTTTTGCCGGGGGAATGGCCTTAAAAGACATGGGAACTGAAATGCAGGTTATTGGTTGTCTCATTGGAATGATTGGTATTTTTTTGCCCAGTGCATTATTGGTCCTATTCTTTTTTCCTGTCTGGCACAACCTGAAAAAATATGCTGCGGTGTATCGTTCATTGGAAGGAATCAATGCTGTAGTTGTAGGAGTAATGCTGGCTTCTTCTTTTTATATTATGCGGGATATCTCTTTTATTGAGCCAAAAACAATAAGTCTTGTGAATATATTAGTGATATTGGGAACAATTCTGCTTTTGCATTTTACCCGGATACTCCCCCCGCTGATTGTTGTTACCTGTTTATTATTGGGTTATTTCTTATAGTAGCCCCCTCTTTCAATTTCTTCTAATACCACATCAGGAACCATATATCTGATCGATTTTCCTTCCGAAATACATTTTCGAATGTGCGTTGCCGATAGCTGCAGCAGTGGCGCATCGACTATATGCAGATTAGCCTTGATGGTATTAATCACTTCAAATCCCGGGCGCAGATATACATAGATGGAGTAGTTCCTTACAATTACTTCATAGTTCTTCCATTTATCAAAATTTTGAAAACTATCACTTCCAAGGATTACACAAAATTCATGTTCCGGATGTTTTTCGGCCAAATAGGCAAGTGTGTTCACGGTGTAAGAAGGTTTCGGTAGAGAAAATTCTATGTCTGATGCCTTCATGCGATTATCGTTCTCGGTGGCCAAATTCACCAGGTGAAACCGATGGTATTCATTCAAGAGAGAGTTTTCTGCTTTGAATGGATTATGTGGAGATATGATGAACCAGATCTTTTCAATATCTGTTTCGTTAAGAATATGATTTGCAATGATAAGATGAGCAACATGAACAGGATTGAAAGACCCAAAATATAATCCTATTTTCATATAAAATATTGATTATCAGATTTTTATCTCAACAAAAATATGTTCCGCCTCGTTAAGCCTCAGGCTGAGATGGTAGCCGGAAACATTAACTGAAATAGGATCTCCCAAGGGAGCTATTTGCTCCAGCAAGACTCTTTCTCCTGGTACACAGCCCATTTCCATAAGCTTCAGAAAAATATCGTTATTGGCAAATTCCTTTATTATCCCTTCTTGTCCTGGTTTCAATTCCGAGAGCCTTGCAATCATTTGCTAAGAATTATTGCACAAAACTACCCTTGTTGGTTGGTTTTTCTTTACGAATTTTGAAATTATGCCTTCAAAATCAAAAGTTTGCTTCTTTTTTGAGTACAAAAAGTTCAGTCTTAAAGATAGAAGTCGGTTAAAGACATTTATAAACTCCTTATTTCTAAAAGAAGGGCAGAAGCTTTTATCACTCAACTATGTTTTTTGTTCTGATAAAAAGCTACTTGAAATTAACCGCCAGTTTCTCCGCCATGATTACTTTACTGATATTATCAGTTTTGATCTTTCCGGAGATATTGGAATAGAGGGGGAGATTTATATAAGTATTGATCGGGTAAGGGATAATGCAAAAAAACTGGACATTCCTTTTAAGCTGGAGCTCCATAGGGTAATTTTTCATGGTGCCCTGCATCTATGCGGATATAAGGACAAGAGTAAGTCAGAACAAAGAAAAATGAGGGACAAAGAAGACCTTTATCTTACTAGCTATTTGAATTGACGTTCCACGGGACACTGTTTCAGGATGAAACAGTGTCCCGTGGAACTATTATCTTTGTATAAACACACTCTATGCATAGGAAGAAGAGTACACCTGGTCCTTATCCAACCGAATCGCTTTTAAAATTCAGAGAAAAAAGAAAGTGGCAGATTTCCCTAAGACGATATGTTTTAGAGAGGCATATCTGTGTGGCATATGCCCCGTATTTCGGATTGGACATAGAAAATATGCGGCAATGGTTTGAGTATCAGTTTAAAGAAGGTGTTGGATGGGATGACTTTGGCAAGAAGTGGCAATTTGACCATATAATCCCTGTTACCTATTTTGATTTTTCGGACGAAGAAGAGCTTAAAATGTGTTGGAATTTCACCAATCTACGAGTGGAATTGTTTCAAAAAAATAAGGATCGGGGAAATCGCCTGGATGTATTGGCTGCAAAAAACTACTTTACAGAGCTTTATGAAAAAACAAATTATGTTGCCTGTTTAAAGCTTCTGCACAAAATTGATAAGCTTGAACTCTCTGAGTTTATAAGTACAGAGCCTCAGCAAGCATTTATCAGGGATCATAAAGAGTATTTAAGTATGATAGAAGGGTATAGCTTTTTTGAGTTTGAGCTTTTAAATAGTGGCCGAGGGATAAATGAGGTAAAAAAGGAAATTGAGTTTCTAAAAAAGTTTGAGTAGTAGCCGCAAGAACAAAATACCTTTGCTAACTTATGTTTTCAGAATACGATGTAATAGTAGTGGGTGCGGGCCATGCAGGTTGTGAGGCAGCAGCAGCAGCAGCTAATCTTGGCTCCAAAACTCTTTTGGTGACCATGAATATGCAGACAATTGCCCAAATGAGCTGCAATCCAGCCATGGGAGGTATCGCTAAGGGCCAGATTGTTAGGGAAATAGATGCAATGGGTGGGTATTCTGGAATTGTTACGGACCTGTCTACTATTCAATTCAGAATGCTGAACAGAAGCAAGGGTCCCGCTATGTGGAGCCCAAGGGCACAGAACGACCGGATGCTGTTCTCGCTAAAGTGGAGGGAAATGCTCGAACAAACCCAAAACCTTGATTTTTACCAGGATATGGTAAAGGGGTTGTTGCTAAAAGATGGGCATTGTAAAGGGGTGGTGACCGGGCTTGGGCATGAGATTAAAGCAAAGTCTGTTATTCTAACCAATGGAACCTTCCTTAACGGAATTGTTCACATCGGAGAAAAGAACTTTGGAGGGGGAAGAATGGCGGAAAAGGCTGCTACAGGAATTACAGAACAGCTTGTTTCCTCCGGTTTTGAAAGCGATAGATTAAAGACGGGAACCCCACCAAGAATTGATGGCCGAAGCCTGGACTATACCAAAATGGAAGAGCAGCCGGGCGATGATGAAATAGTTGGATTTTCCTTTTTAGATGTTGAAAAACCAAAAAAACAAAGAAGCTGCTGGATAACCTACACCAGTCAAAAGGTGCATGATATTCTAAAAACGGGGTTTGACAGAAGTCCTATGTTTGCCGGCAGAATTGATGGGGTGGGGCCGAGATACTGCCCCAGCATTGAAGATAAGATCAACCGTTTTGCAGAGAGAGAGAGACACCAGCTTTTCATTGAACCAGAAGGATGGAATACAGTAGAGATATACGTAAACGGGTTTTCAACCTCTCTTCCTGAGGAAACACAATACGAAGCTATTCGTAATATAGTTGGTTTTGAAAATGTGAAAATGTTCCGTCCTGGATATGCGATTGAATATGATTTCTTTCCGCCGACCCAGCTGAAATATACCCTGGAAACAAAATTGATTCAAAACCTGTTTTTTGCAGGCCAAATTAATGGTACAACTGGCTACGAAGAAGCCGCTTGCCAGGGATTAATGGCGGGTATCAATGCACACCAGAAAACAAAAAATCTGGAACCCCTGATTCTAAAAAGAAGTGACGCCTATATCGGCGTATTGATTGATGATTTGATAAGCAAAGGAACTCAAGAACCCTACCGGATGTTTACATCAAGGGCCGAGTTCAGAACATTACTTCGCCAGGATAATGCCGATCTGCGATTGACTGAATTAAGCTATCGACTTGGGCTGGCTTCTCAGGAAAGAATGAATAAGGTAGTTGAAAAAAGAAGTAGTGTTGAGCAAATAAAAGTAGCGCTAAAAGATTTTGCCGTAGAGCCAGAAGAGGTCAATTCCTATTTCACCTCTATTAATTCTTCACTTATTACTGAAAAACAAAAAGCACAAAAAATATTACTCCGCCCGGATGTGGAATTAGAAGATTTTGCTACGGCATTACCCCGCCTGAGGCAAGCCCTAAAAAATTTCTCCAGAGACGCTCTTGAACAAGCCTCAATTCAGGTTAAGTATGATGTGTATATAGAAAAGGAAAAGGAACTGGTTCAAAGAATGTCTCAACTTGAAGAACTGGAAATTCCCGAAACGTTTGATTATAAGAAAATATCTTCTTTGGGTAATGAGGCCCGGGAGAAACTTACCCGCATAAAACCAAGGACGCTGGGCCAGGCGAGCCGGATATCAGGTATCAACCCCAGTGATGTGCAGATCCTAATGGTATTTATGGGGAGATAAGTTTTTGTACCACTAACCCCCTTTTTCTTTTTCCGCATTTTGCTCACCTGTTTATAATAATTCAATTACTACCTTTAGTACAAAGCGATTATTATGAAAAAAAATGCTCTCTGCTTTATCGCAGTCATGATAACTGCATTGCTAACAGACAATAAAGCAAATGCACAGCAATACAAGTTGCGCCAGGCAACCAGTATGATGGGGATGAAAACAGAATCTACCATCTATGTAAAAGGGATGCGTAAAAGAACTGAAAGTGCCGGCATGATGGGTATGCCAGCTCCTCCGATAACAATTGAGCAGTGTGACCTTCAGCGTACCATAAAGATAAATGATAAAAAAAAGCTCTACTATATTGAGCCGTTTTTAAAAGAAACCGATGAAATCATTGACGAAGACGCAAAATCTGTAACCCCGGTAAAAAATAAACCAGTCACACCTGAACCCAAAACCACTCCGCAAAAGGGAGGTGTTATCACTATGTGGTACAACATTACCGATACCGGTGAACGTAAAAAAATGTACAGTTTCAATGCCAGGCATGTATGGACCTCTCAAAAAATGAAACCCTCTCCGGAAGCCTGTAGCATGAAGGATAGTATAATTATAAAGACAGATGGCTGGTACATTGATCTCCCTTTATTTAATTGCCCGGTGCGGTATCGTCCTACAAAAACCTCAATGGCGCCAAACGAAAGACCTCAACCGGAATGCAAAGACCGCTTTGTTACCCGCAGGAGCGGAAAAGGAAAATTAGGCTTCCCGTTAATTGAAACTACTACTATTAAAATGGGCGGAGGTAATGCACAGACAAGTGAATTTCAAACCAGCATTGAAACCCTGGAACTTTCAACAGTAAAACTTGATTCGATGCTTTTCGAAATTCCTTTGGGTTATACAGAAACTAAGAACGAAGAGGATCTGCAGGAAAAGTTTGATGTAAGTGATATGATGAACCAGGCGATGAAAGAATACAAAAATAAAGAAGAAGAAAAACCAGCCCTTACAGAACAAAAAAAAGCAGGTGTAATTCGCATTGGTGTGTATGAACCCAACGGCGATCAACAACTGCAGGCCGCCATACTGCAACAACACCTCGCTAATACGTTGACAGATGGGAGTGTTGAGGCCATAGCGGTAGCTTCAGAAGATGAGGCCAAAAAATTTAATTGCGATTATACATTGGCCAGTGATTTTATAAAAATAAAACAGGGCAGTAAAGTAGGTGGCTTGCTAAAAGCTATTAAAAATACAGATCCGAATGCAGCGTCATCTTATACAATAGAAGCCTCAATGACACTGATAAAATTGTCTGACGGGTCTACCAGGCTACAACCCAAACTAAATGGTAAATATGAAGGGCAAATAGATGATGCAGCGAAAAAAGCTTTAGACGAGGGATCACGACAGGTCTTAAGGGCATTAAAATAACTGCCGGAAGCAAAACAAGCAAAGACAATATATTATTCTGTCTTTGCTTGTTTAAATGTACTGCTAACTGCTTTTCTTGTGTCTGTAATATAGTTATGCTACAACCTTTACACCAATTTGTATCGGGTCTGGCTTTCCCAAATCTTCTTCCTGTATTTCAATCCTTCGGGTAATATCGTTCAAAGAAGAAAGGCGCTGGACTGTGTACGGAATTGTATCCAGCCCGGAGACGAACCGCTGGATATAGCTATAAATGCCAATCAGGCTTCCCGCTTCAATTTCAGCTCCCGCTGTTTTATTAGTAATCAATAATGCAAGCCCAATTACCACCATTACCAATATTTCCATTATGCCAAAGTTCCACGCCTCCTGATCACTGATCCTGATTTGCCATTTCCGTAAATTATCATAATGCTGCCGAATCAAATGGTTGTTACCTGTGGAAATAATATCAACTTGTTTTTCGAGCTCGTCATTCTTTTGCCTATTAAGATTTCTCATCTTCTTTCCGTAGAGATAGCTGAAACCGGTTACCGGCAATAGTATGCCCAGGCAAACCAGCACAACTGAGGTGTCATAGAAAAAAAGCAATATCAGCGAGCCAATAATGCTGTAAAAAGCCTCAACAACATAGGCCAAATCAAATTCAAGAAAATCAACAAACTCTCTTGCTAATGTAGAATGGGCACTAAGTTTTGATACATCTGATTTATTGTACCGTCGGGCTAAGAATTTTGTGACCAATGACGTATATATGGCAGAGTATGTTCTGGTATCCAGTCTGTGCCGGATTGTTCCAATAATCAACCAACCGAAATGGACTGCGGATAACAAAATGAGCCCCCGGTAGCTTCCTTTTATTAAATCATCTACAGCAAGACCGAGGAAAAAAGGACGAAGCAGGTTTCCCAGCATTTCCAGTGAAAAAAGTATATATGTCAACACCAGGCGATAGCGATGTTGTAACATTATCTGTTTGAGTACGGCAAAACGGGACATAGTTCATCTGTTTATGATAAATCATCAAATGCACCGGGTAAACCGGGTTGTCAGCAAAATTTAATGGAGTAAGTGTGAGACCGGATTTAATCGAGGTCGTTTAACTGTTGCAAATTTACTTCACGGGCGGTTAATGAATTATGAAGAATCCCGGAAATCTCCCCTCGGCAGGAAGGAAAACCACATTGACAATGAAATGGTTCCATATTCTCATCCAGAAAATGAGCATAATCAAGTGTTAATTCCTGCCCTTTAAATATCTTTTTTATTGCTAATACATTGAGGCCGTCAAATTCAGTGTTGGGATCACAGCTATGGTTTTGCGGGGCCCACTCCGATGGGTCGTCGTCCCACAAAATGAAAAGCTCTTCGCTTACAGGGTAAGCATATCTCCGGAAATGCAGCTTTTCATCTTCATTCCAGTTCTTTTCCACAAATCTCCTTGTAATGATGCGCTGTGACCGGCCTTCTCCTTTAAAAATAACTTCTCCCTTCCCTATATCCCGGCTCGCATAGATTCCGTAACCGGCAATTGAATTACCCTTCATTACAAAGGGTTTTTTCTTCCGCTCATGACGGGCAATTCCTTCCGCAATTATATGGCGCAAAAAACCGGCCTGACCAATTCCATCATGTTTTAAAATATAATCGGCTGAGCCTTCAAATCCATCTGTATAAAATACTGAACAGGTAAAATTTATTTCGAGGAAATAAATTTCGTTTTTATTATTCACTCTGAAATCAAGTCTTGCGTATCCAACCCCGTTAAAGCCTTTGAATATCTTTTCTGTGGCCTGCCGAAGTTCTTTATCCAATACTTCATCTGTACACGGAACGTTACAATCAGGATGAAGCTCCGACGTTTTTAGTGCATAGGTCTTAAACTCTCTGCCTGCAGGAAATAAATATTCTACTGGGCGAAAGACTGTGCAACTATGTTCATCAGAGTTTGCGGCAACCAATACGGTGAACTCTCTGCCTGCTATATATTCCTCTGCCAGCAATGGCCCGTATTCTTCCAATATGCTAATACATTTTTGCTGCAGCTCTATTTTATTGTTCACCAACGAATGTTCATCTACGCCAAGACTATCTCCGGCTTTGGCTGGTTTTACAAATAACGGGAAGGACAGGTGCTTCACCGCTTCCTCCACATCCTTCAGTTCGTTAATGATTATATAGCCGGGTGTTCTGACACCTTCACAATAGGCCAGATATTTCATCAGCTCTTTTGGAGGATCGTAAAGTTTGGTTGTGGGCCCGGTAAAAGGAAGATCCAATATTTCAAGTGTGTAAATAACATCAATACTTGGCACTTCCCATTCAAGGTACCCCTCACAGAGATTTACAAAAACATCATAGCCCTGCTTGCCGAGTTCTTTCAATTGTTTGTAAGTAGTAAGTTTATTAAGGAAAACAGTATGGGTTTCTGCTTCGGGTATCAAAATTGATAAGTCCCTTGGCGGATCGTAGTTTTTATAATCAACTCCGGTAGTGGAGTAATCCGGCTGCAGTACACAAACTTTCATGAATTGCTAAGGTAATAAGTAGACGTATATAAAGATCATTACTTAGCCAGTGATGACAAAAACTATTTGACCTTAATTGTTTTTTGGGTGGCGGGTGCTTTCCGGGACGTCCTACTAACGGATATTGCTTTAACCACACTTCTTCGCAGTGCGTCCTTCAGTATTTCACCAATAATGTCTGCAAAAGATACATTTGATGCTTTGAGTATAGCGCCAATGGAGGTATAATTCTCGTCTTCGCTCAATCCGCATTGAGCATTTGCTTCCAGCATATATAATTTGCCGGTGGCAGAATCCTGCCGGATATCGATCCGTGTATAGCCTTTTCCGCCGCAGGCTTTATATGCTTCCAGGCTTAGTTTTTTTAATGCTGCTACCAACTCTCCTTTTACAGGCTGGTATTCATAAAAACTTTCTTCCTCCGGCATTGGTGATTCATCCTCATATATTTCCCAAAGCCTGTCGAATGATAAAAACTTCTCAGATTCGGGCAATGATTTATGAAAAACCCTTTCTACGGGTTCATATACAACACAATTTTCAGGATCATTGGCTGAACCGGTAATAAATGTTGTGAATTCCGGGCCTGTAATAAATTGTTCAACAAACAATCCATCTGCCAATAAATTCCAGCCCCGATAACCCTTTTTTATTTCTTCCACCCTTTCCGCCAACTCTTCTTCGGTATGAACAACGTTCTTTACAGAGACCCCCATACTACCTCCCGAAACGGCCGGTTTAATAATTATAGGTGTTCCGACCCTTTTGGCGATTCCCTTTATTGATCCTTTCTTCTCTGTTATCACCCGCCAGTTAGCCGAAGACACTCCTGCCTTCTCGAAGGCTTTTTTCATAGGGATCTTAGAAGTAGTAATGTTGTAAAAATGTTTGTCTGACCCGGTATATATCAGTCCCTGTTTTTCAAGCTCATGAATAACAGAAACCCCTGGTGTTCCATTCACTTCATCACCATCACAAAGATTTAAGATAAGCGGTGTTTTACCATTTTTGCTTTGGGCGATAGTCCTGATAACTTGCTTATAGTTATTAATGGTAACAGGCTGCCATTTCCAATCAGCCTTGAACTCTTCAAACACCTTACTGTACTCAGCAATGCTTTGAGTAAAATCGTAATAGTATTTAAGATTCGGATCCTCTGATTCCAGGTGAGGGGCCAGCACCCAAATAGTATATGGTTTTAGTAAACGGGTCGCTTCGGTTGTCTTCATCAGCAATCAGGCTACTTTTCGTGCCGCCCGTTTGGCCAGTTGTTGTTGAATAAAATCGGTAAGCCTGTATTTTTCTTGTGCTTCCTTAGAAAGAAAGGCTGCTCCTTTGATTTCGCCAATGCAGGCCTGGCATCCGCAATAGCAATTAAAAGACTGGGTCATTTCCCACTCTGTTGAAGGGTAAAAGAAAGTCATTTCCTCCTCCTTGCTCAGCTCCTGCAAAGCCACCAGTTGCATAGACCTGGTGTCAAAGAAAACATTGGGATCACAACTATGATTAATATACTGGAGAAACTCTGGCTGTAATGTTATGTGCTTGCCAACACCAACCTGTACTGTCAGGTATGTTGGTTCGGCAGATATTGTTCCTGCAGAAAAATCAGCAATCACTTCTCCGGGTTGATAAGACCTGAGAGAAAATAATGCATTTTGTTCGTTGGAAATTTTTTGTCGAACCTCAGCAATAACATGGTTGCTTATGGTCCTGTAAGCAGGGGTTGTAATTGTCTCCATAAATGAATTAGTAAGTATTCGAATAGAAAGATATAGATATTGTTTAACGTAACAAATTCATAACAGTTAAATGTGAATAATTAATATACAATGTGAACTATGCATGACATTTACCCATTTCGTTTAATGACCCGTTAAGCTCTTTGTTTCACTGGTTCGTGTCAGATAAACCGTTAGCCGTACATTTGTTATTTGCGTACTAAGAAGATTGGCATAGTAGCTGAATGCAAACAACGATGAATAGGATTCTATATTTATTGGGATTATTGTTAATCGGTCTTTCAGAGCTTAAGTCACAATGCGGTGCTCCTATCAACAGCTTTCCCTATACTGAAGGTTTTGAAACAACTGACGGCGGATGGGTATCGGGAGGTATCGGCAATGATTGGGCCTGGGGTACACCAACGAAGCCGGTTATATCGTCAGCAGGTGGTGGTGCTAAGTGTTGGATTGTTGGCGGATTGACCGGCAGTTCCTATACTAATGCCGAAGCTTCCTGGATACAAAGTCCTTGTTTTGATTTTTCGAATCTTAATTATCCCTTTATTTCTTTTAAGATACACTGGGATACCGAACAACAGTTTGACGGAGCATCTTTTCAATATTCCATTGACAACGGAAACAGTTGGACAACAATCGGCCCGGCAAATTTTTCAGACTGCCTGCAAGAAAACTGGTTCAACCAGGATCCTGTTACATATCTGTCTCCTCTTACTGCTGAACGAAGAGGATGGTCTGGCAATATGCAAACCACATCAGGCGGTTGCCGTGGAGGAGGTGGTAGTAATGGTTGGGTTACAGCCACCACTATTGCACCCGGACTAGCTTTCCGGCCTTCTGTCATCTTTCGATTCATTTTTGGAGCCGGAACGATATGTAATAATTATAATGGCATTGCCGTAGACGATATATGGATAGGTGAGGCTCCTCCCAATGAAGCTGATTTTACATATACCTGCGCAAACAATAATACTATCAACTTCACCAACACCTCTGCTCTTTGCCCATCAACCTTCAGTTGGAACTTTGGCGATCCGGTATCTGGTGTCAATAATACGTCTGTCGAAGTCAATCCATCACATATGTTTTCTGCACCGGGAACTTACAATGTAACCTTAACAGTGAACGGCCCCGGCAATGCCCCCTCAACAAAAACAAAACAAGTAACAGCCTTAAATGTGATAACAAGTATGCTGACAATGTCAGATTGCCTGGCCAACACAGGTGGTTCGCTGATAGTAAGTGTAGAAGGAACTACTGCACCATTAAACATACTATGGAATACCGCCCCTCCGCAAACAACTACCATTGCTTCAAATCTTGCGGCAGGTGATTATTCAGTTACTGTTTCGGGAACAGGTGTTTGTACAGTAACGGCACCCGGCAAAGTAGAAACTGATTTATCTTGTATTGCTATCTATTTTCCAACTGGCTTTACTCCTAATGATGATGGTAAGAATGATAGCTTCGGTCCCTTAGGCAGCCTGGGGTTAATAAATAACTACCAGTTCAGTATCTATAATCGTTGGGGAGAAAAGGTGTTTTTTTCAACTGATCCATTTGAAAAATGGGATGGGAGAATAAATGGTAAACCAACAGACGTAAATATGTTTGTTTGGAAGGCCGAGTTTACTCTGTTAGGAAAACCAAAAGAGTTCAGAAAAGGGGTTGTTATCTTACTAAAATAAGAAAACCGCTTCCGGGGAAGCGGTTCATAATTAAAAGTCTTGAATACGGTTTAGTCTGTTGTCTTTGCGCCCAACAGAAGCAATTCATTCACCTGTATCTCGGTAATATATTTTTTATTACCTTCTTTATCATTGTAGCTGCGGTTGATCAGCTTGCCTTCGATAGCTACTTCTTTTCCTTTGGTCAGGAATTTCTCTGCGATCTCGGCAACCTTTCCCCAGGCTACTAGGTTGTGCCATTGTGTTTCGGTTACTTTCTCACCTTTAGCGTTACGGTAGTTTTCGCTGGTGGCCACGGAGAAACGGACCATCTTTTTACCACTTTCTAATGTTTTTACTTCAGGTGCATTACCCAGGTTGCCGATCAGTTGAACTTTGTTTTTTAAAGCGTACATAGTTGTAAGTTTTGTGCCTCCGTTCCGTTATGGTGTTTCGGAAGCGATTTTTGAATTTTGTTATCTCAGTCAACCGGCGACGTCATTTCCGATTGACAACACAAAGATGATAGTGGCGAAAAGCGATAGCCGGTTTTTACCCGTTTCTTCCCGAAGCTAAACGTGTAGAAACGTTTGCACACGGATAATTTTTCCTACCTTACTTCTCCGAAACCTTTACTATGACTACATCTGAAACGAAAACATGTCTTGCCTGCGGAAAACCTTTGAAAGGCCGGGTTGATAAAAAATTCTGTGATGATTATTGCCGGAATAATTACAACAACCAGCAAAAAGCAAAGGGTAGTCACAGCAATTTTGTAAGAAATATCAATAATACTTTGCTAAAGAACAGAAAGATCCTTGAGTCTTTGTTGCCTGATGGAGAAGAAACGGCGAAAGCTAATAAGGACAAATTGCAGCGCCTGGGTTTCCAGTTCAAATACCTCACCCATCTTTATACCACCAAAACCGGCAAGACATACTATTACTGCTACGACTATGGTTACCTGCCGTTAGAAAATGATTGGTTCCTGATCGTGAAGAAGAAAGAAGAATAACTCTTTGCTATTACATTTGCAGCATGTCAAAACCCGTGATTTGTATAGGTGCCGCCTTAGTGGATGAGCTATTTCATGCCACCGACAATATGTTGCTGGCCACCACCAACGATGCTACAGTGACAAAAACTGCAGGTGGCGTAAGCCGAAACATTGCACATCAATTAGCTCTGCTGGAAGTGCCGGTTCAGTTGATCAGTGTTTTCGGAAATGATAGTGATAGCGATTGGCTAAAGCAAGTTTGTCTGGCGGCGGGTGTTAAACTCGATGCTTCTATTACTAAACAAGGGCTTTCAGGAAAATATACCGGCATCCTGAATGTGGACGGCTCTTTGTTTTCTGCTTTTCTTACTAATGCGGCTAATCATTTAATAACGCCTGAGCATTTAGCCCAACACCAAGAGTTGTTGAGAACCGCATCCTATTTATTGGCAGACGCCAATATCAGTGTTGATACGGCTGAATGGCTGCTGGTTTTCAGTAAAGAAACCGGGATACCGTTCGTCATAGAACCGGTTTCCGTTCCTCCGGCCAAAAAATTTATCAATGTAAACCTGGATGGCCTGTATATGATAACGCCGAACGAAGATGAATTACCGGTTCTTTGCTCTGATAAATCCTTTTTGACACAACTACAGGTAGAAGAGTTATTACAAAAGGGAGTAAAAAACATCTGGCTGCACAATGGTAAACATGGTTCTGCATTGTACAGCAAAGACAAAACAATAACCTTGCATGCTCCAAGCATAGAAGTATTGGACTGTACCGGGGCTGGCGATGGTTCATTATCCGGCTTTATCCTTGGCCGGCATTTAGGCAAAGAAGATATTGATTGTTTGAAGCTGGCACATACGCTGTCCGCTGAAATATTACAGGTATCCGGGGCCATAGCCACTCACCTGAACCAGGAAAAACTTTTACAACAGGTATGTAAATACTATCCCAATTAATGAAAGAGTTTCTTGAAATACACCCTGAAGTAGAAAATGCGCTGGCAAATGGCAAAGCTGTTGTTGCCTTAGAGTCTACTATCATTTCACATGGTATGCCTTATCCTAAAAATGTGGAAACAGCATTAGGGGTGGAAGAAGTTGTTAGAGCCAACGGCGCAATACCTGCAACGATTGCCATTTTTAATGGTAAATGTCATGTGGGCCTTACCAACGAACAGCTGGAGTATTTTGGCAAAGCGAAAGATGTTTGGAAAGTGAGTTTGCGGGATATGCCTTTTGTCATCAGTCAAAATTTATACGGCGCCACAACAGTTGCCGCTACGATGCGAATTGCTGATATGACCGGAATAAAAATATTTGTAACAGGTGGTATTGGTGGAGTGCATCGTGGTGCAGAAACCAGTATGGACATCTCGGCAGATCTGACAGAAATGGCACAGACTTCTGTTGCTGTTGTATCAGCCGGTGCAAAATCAATTTTAGATATTGGGTTGACATTAGAATATTTGGAAACAATGGGTATTCCTGTTGTTACTTATGGACAGGAGGAATTCCCCAGTTTCTATTCCCGTAAAAGCGGTTTTAGATCGCCGCTTCGTTTAGATAGTATAAAAGAAATTGCCGCCTTACTTGATACTAAATGGAAATTAGGATTGACCGGTTCTGTTTTAATTGCCAACCCTGTCCCCGCTGAACAGGAAATTGCAACGGATGAAATGGAATTGCATATTCAAAAGGCATTGAATGCGGCAAAAGAAAAAAATATTAGCGGCAAGGAGGTAACACCCTTCCTTTTAAAATATATAGCGGACCATACAAAAGGTGAAAGCCTGGAAGCGAATATTGCTTTGATCAAACATAATGCGAAAGTGGGGGCGGAGATAGCGGTTGCGTATGCAGGATAACATTATTCAATTATTGTCAATGTTTCTTTTAACCTGGCATCTCTCGACGAACCCCCAACCATAATCCTGAATTCCCCCGGCTCTATCACTTTGTTCAATTGACTATCCAGCATCGAAAGCATTTCCTGGCTAATCGTAAAGGAAATTGTTGTGGCTTCTCCTGCTTTCAGATGAACCCGCTGAAATCCTTTTAATTCCATAACCGGCCTGGCAACGGAGGAAAGCATATCACGGATATACAACTGCACCACTTCATCACCATCTCTTGCGCCGGTATTTTTTACTGTAAAAGATATTGTTGCAGAATCCGTTCTGCTGATATTATTCTTGCTCAGCTCTATATCACTGTATTCAAATGTTGTATAACTCAATCCAAACCCAAAGGGGAAAAGTGGCTGGCCATATAAATTATTATAGTCATCGCCGCGGCCTGTTGGTTTATGGTTATATACAAGTGGTAACTGTGCTTCATGCACTGGAAACGTAACAGGTAATCTCCCGGCAGGGTTATAATCACCAAACAATATAGCGGCCACAGCATGGCCACCTTCTTCGCCGGGATACCATACATCTACAATGGCGGGCACCTTATCGATCCAGTTATTCATCGTAATGGCGCTGCCACCCACCAATACAACCACGACCGGTTTGCCAGTTGTAGCAACAGCGTTGATCAGCTCTTCCTGGTGACCGGGTAAAGAAAGCATAGCCCTGTCCTGGAACTCGCCTTCATTTATTCCTACAGTAATAATAGCAATATCAGATTGCCTGGCAGTTGTTACAGCCTCCTGAATTTTCCTTTTCCAGTCATTCACTACTCCAACATTCCAAACTAGTTTGATAGTTGCATTACCAACAGGTTCAAAAAACTCTACCCGTATATCATAGCTCTTTCCTTTTTCAAAAAGATAATCAGCTACCGAAGTGCGGTAGCTTTGTTTATTCCAGCTATCAATAAGGAGTTTGTTGTTGATGTATAACCGAAACCCATCGTTTCCTTCCAGCCCGATCTTAAACTTACCTGTTGCTGCTGCTACCAGTTGCCCTGTCCAGCGAACAGAATAAAAATCTGCTTTCAGCAAGGGATCAGGAGCATATAATGTCCAGTGAAAGTCTATCATCTTATCTATTCTCCTTACAACTGGCTCCCCACTTGCTGTTACATTGGTAAAATATTCCGCCTGCAATCCTTCGCTACCCTTAAAACGTAAATGTTTTGCCGGAATAACAACATAATCATTTGTCTTCCGGCCACAGCCAGGAGCATAGATGATTTTCGTATTGCTACCTGCTTTCTGTTTAATTCCTTCCAGTATACTGACCTTGCCGTTACCCGGACCACTGTAACCACCCAGTCTTGCTTCTGTAGCATCAACTCCTATCACAGCAATGGAGCGACTATTTTTTTGCAGCGGCAATACATTCTTCGCATTCTTTAATAACACAATAGATTCGAGAGCTGCTTGTTTAGCTACCTGCTTATGTTCTTTTGCTGATGAATTGGCCTCAACAGTCACATACGGATTTTCAAATAAGCCCAGCTCAAATTTGGCCTTCAGTACTCTTCCCACTGCATCATTGATCCTGTTGCTATCAATCGTACCATCCAGGAATGGCGGGATGAATAACTGGTGATGCTTGTACTCGGTTTGAAAAATTACATCCAGCCCATTGCTGACAGCATGTTGCCCACTGGTAGGATAATCTTTTGCGGTGTTGTGCAACACTACTTCACCACCAACCGCATTGGCATCAGAGATAACAAAACCGTTGAAGCCCCACTGCTTTTTTAATTTCTCCTGTAATAACCAGCTGTTCGCCGAACAGGCAATGCCGTCCAATGAATTATAGGAAGTCATTACAGAACGGGAACCCCCTTTTTCAAAACAGGCCTTGAAAGGAACGAAATAAATTTCTTCCAGCAGTCTTTCATTGATATGAACAGGATAACTATCCCGGCCACCGTCACCCACATTGGCAATAAAATGTTTCGGCGTAGTGATGATCCCTTTCTTTTCAAAAGCACTGACAAAAGCCACCCCTATTACCGAGCTGAGAAACGGATCTTCTCCATATGTTTCTTCTGTTCTGCCCCAGCGAACATCAGCAGCAATATTTACAACAGGCGAAAGTATTTGCCGGACCCCTCGTTGTTTGGCTTCAACTGCAATCACATTAGCAACCTTGCTCATCAGTGTTGTATCCCAGGTAGCAGCTAAAGCAATCGCCTGCGGAAAAACAGTAGCACCTTCTCTTACCAAACCGTGCAACGCTTCATCAAAGGGAATGATGGGAATACCCAGTCTTGTTTTCTCTACAAAGTATTTTTGAATGGCATTGATCTTTTTGGCCAGTGCAACAGCAGTTTCGTTGGTACCATAGTTGAGCAATTGTCCTCCGGCATCACCTTTGGCGGCAGCACTTACCTGGAAACCAAAAAGCCCGTTCTTATACTGCGCTGCATTCACATGATCCAGGTCGCCCGGGATCATGAACAGCTGCCAGAACTTTTCTTCGGCTGTCATCCGGCTGATCAAGTCGTGTACCCTTTTTTCAATTGGTTGTGATGGATCCTTGTATAAAGGCTGTTGGGAAAAAGCGGACAAGCTGCAATATAAGAGGAAGAAAAAAAGAAAGTTTCTTTTGCCCATACTTGAGGAAAATTAGGGGGAGAAGGTAAAATAAAAAAGCCCGATAGTTTTAAACTCTACCGGGCTTTTTCTGCTTCTCTGTGGTGTGGGGCGGGATCGAACCGCCGACACAAGGATTTTCAGTCCTTTGCTCTACCGACTGAGCTACCGCA
>JAEUVO010000041.1 GCA_016786885.1 Chitinophagaceae bacterium
CGCATATATTTTTTTAGTTAGTTCAACATCATGCACCACCTCCATTTGAAGATATAATAATCACCACCACAATAATAATTGCGGCAACTGAGGTAATGACATTATATGTATTATTCTTCAACATGAAGGATGTATCTGTTGTAAATATACACCCTCCGTTTCAAAAAAAGAACTCAGCAAGCAATAATTATTTAAAAGATGGACGAACCATCGTTAGTTATTGATCAACACCGTCAAATAATAGTTGACTTTCTCAACTCAATATTTTCAGTATTCACTGAACCAGATATTTTGCCACTCACAAAATCACTGATCAGTTCACCTATCGTGGAAGTGAAGTAGAAATTCACCGGGTCAATGTCTTTTGTTACGAACGAATTCAGCAAAGTCCAGTTTACAGCATCACGAACCAGTTTTGCTTCTTCTTCCATACTCAAAAATTCAAGCATCATCGCTGCGGAAAGAATGGAACCAATAGGGTTTGCAATGTCCTTACCGGCAGCCTGAGGATAAGAACCATGTATGGGTTCAAACAAAGCAATATGTTCATTTATTCCGGCAGAGGCGGAAGGAAGCAGTCCAAGAGAACCACTTATTACACTGGCTTCATCGCTGATGATATCACCAAACATATTCTCTGTAAGAATGATATCAAACTGTTTTGGATTTTGAATTATTTGCATGGCAGCATTATCTACGAACATATAGTCTACTGTTACGTCAGGATATTGCAGCGCCATTTCCTGCACTACTTTCCTCCATAGCCTTGACGTTTCCAGCACATTGGCCTTATCAACTAATGTCAGTTTTTTTCTTCTGCCTGGCTTTTGGGCAAAATGAAAAGCCAGCCCGGCGATCCGTTCTATTTCTTCCCGGCTATATGTACATTCATCAAGAGCCAGTGTATTGTCAGAATTGGTTTCTTTTTTGCCAAAATAGATACCGCCTGTTAGTTCCCGGAAAATGATAAAATCAACGCCTTCAATATTCTTATTTTTTAAAGGGGATAAATGATGCAAAGAGGAATAGGTAGTAATAGGGCGAATATTGGCGTAGAGTTGTAATGTTTTACGAAGTTTCAGCAAGCCTTGTTCAGGTCTTACTTTAGCGGTTGGATCATTATCATATTTCGGATGACCGATAGCCCCGAATAAAATAGCATCCCTATTCAGGCAAACTTCAATTGTTTCATCAGGAAGTGGATTTCCTGTTTTATCAATAGCGTCAGCTCCCATCAGGCAATAGGTATAATTGAACTCATGCCCGAATGATTCTGCAATAGCATTCAATACACGGATAGATTGTTTGGTAACTTCCGGGCCTATGCCATCACCTTCTATAACTGCAATATTCTTTTTCATGGTTTCTTATGCTCTTTGGGTTTCGAATTGTTTAATATCTTCTTTTATGCTTAGTAAATAGTCAATATCATCATAGCCATTCAATAAGCAGGTCTTTTTGTAACTGTTAATATCAAAGTATTCCTGTTCGCCGGTTGAATTGATAGTAATAGTTTGTTTTTCCAGGTCAACTGTCAGTTCTGTATTATTATCCTGCAGGAAGATCCGTTGCAGGAATGCGTCGCTTACCTGTACCGGCAATACACCGTTATTTAATGCATTATTCCTGAAAATATCAGCAAAAAAACTGGAGACCACCACCCTGAAGCCATAATCCAAAATAGACCAGGCAGCATGTTCCCTTGAGGAGCCGCAACCAAAATTTTTACCTGCTACTAATATTTCGCCATCAAACTGTGACATATTCAACGGGAAATGAGCTATTTTTTTTGATTCATCATCATTCTCATATCTCCAGTCACGGAATAGGTTTTTCCCAAAACCTTCTTTTGTGGTGGCTTTTAAAAAACGGGCGGGAATGATCTGATCTGTATCAATATTTTCGATATTGACAGGAACAAACCTGCTTTGTATGGTTGTTAATACTTTCATTGGTTAATTCAATAATTCTCTCACATCAGTTACTACTCCTGTAATGGCTGTCGCTGCTGCCGTTAACGGGCTTGCCAATAATGTTCTGGCACCAGCACCCTGCCTGCCTTCAAAATTCCTGTTAGAGGTGCTGATACAATATTTACCGGCTGGAATTTTATCTTCATTCATACCGAGACAGGCGGAGCAGCCCGGCTGCCGAAGCATGAAACCTGCTTCTTCAAAAATTTTATCAATGCCTTCCTGTATCGCCTGTGCTTCCACTTGTTTACTCCCCGGCACAATCCATACTTCCACATTGGCAGCTTTCTTTTTTCCTTTTACAAACGAGGCTACCATTCTTAAATCTTCTATTCTTGAATTGGTGCAACTGCCGATGAATACATAATCGATTTTCTGTCCTTTGATAGGAGAGCCTGGTTGTAATCCCATATAGGCTAATGATTTCGACAACCCTGATCTGTCATTTTCATTTATTGTTTCAGTAGTTGGGATGTTTTCAGTTACACCAATGCCCATTCCCGGATTGGTGCCATAGGTGATCATTGGTTGAATATCCTCTGCTTTGAAATAATATTCTTTATCAAATATGGCATTGGCGTCTGAGTATAATTCTTTCCATTCTGCCAGTTTCTTATCCCAGTCAGCACCCTGCGGAGCAAATTTTCTTCCTTTGATATAATTAAATGTTATTTCATCAGGAGTGATCAATCCGCAACGGCCTCCCATCTCAATACTCATATTGCAGATGGTCATTCTTGCTTCCATACTTAAGGAACGGATAGCAGAACCAGCAAACTCTACCGCATAACCTGTGGCACCACTGGCGGTGATCTTTGACAGGATATAGAGCACAATATCTTTTGATACAACTCCTTTATTTAATGTACCATCCACATTGATGCGCATCAGCCTGGGTTTGCTTTGCAATAAACACTGTGAAGCAAAAACCATTTCTACTTCGCTGGTACCGATACCAAAGGCAATAGCACCAAATGCACCGTGAGTGGACGTATGACTATCGCCGCAAACGATCGTCATACCGGGTTGTGTAATACCTAACTCAGGGCCTATAACATGCACAATGCCCTGGAACGGATGTCCAAGGCCATATAATTCGATGCCATGTTCGGCACAGTTTTGTATTAATGCCTCTACTTGTTTTCGGCTCAGTTCTTCTTTAATAGGTAAGTGCTGATTCAGGGTGGGTACATTATGGTCTGCCGTGGCAACTACCTGTTGCGGACGGAATACTTTTATACCTCTTTTATTCAACCCGGTAAATGCCTGTGGGCTGGTAACTTCATGAATAAAATGTTTGTCAATATATAATACAGAGGGGCCATCATCAATTGTTTTGACGATATGCTTCTCCCATATCTTTTCAAATAGTGTCTTACTCATCTTATTTATACTATCGCTGCTTTGGATTGATATTGCTTTGCCATGGTTGACAGGTCAGCATCCTCCACTTCTTTTTTACTGTCGGCCACTCTTAAAAATTCGTTGTATAGTACATCTACATCATTACGGTCAAACTGGAAACCAAGTTTCTGAAAACGGAAAGCCAGTGCACTGCGGCCGCTTCTGGCTGTCAAAACAATTTTAGAACTGTCTGCACCAACTTCTTCCGGTGCGATGATCTCGTAAGTTTGTGCATCTTTCAAAAATCCATCTTGGTGAATGCCTGATGAATGAGAGAAGGCATTGCTTCCCACTATCGCTTTATTAGGTTGTACCGGCATACGCATTGTTTCTGATACAAGCCGGCTGACCGGATTCAGTTTTTCTGCTTTGATATTTGTATATAATTCAAGGTGCTTATGCTGCTTCATGATCATTACCACTTCTTCAAGAGAAGTATTGCCGGCTCTTTCTCCTAAACCGTTTATGGTACATTCAATTTGTCTTGCGCCGGCAATCACACCTGCAATGGAATTGGCAGTTGCCAGCCCCAGGTCATTATGACAATGGCAGGAGATAATAGCCTTATCAATATTGGAAACATTATTAACGAGGTAGGCGATCTTCTCACCATATTGGTGAGGTAAACAATAACCAGTAGTGTCAGGAATGTTAACAGTAGTAGCGCCAGCTTTGATTACTGCTTCGATGACCTTTGCCAGGTATTCATTATCTGTTCTTCCCGCATCTTCGGCATAAAACTCCACATCATCTGTGTAGTTACGGGCCCATTTCACACACTGGATGGCTCTTTCTAAAATCTCTTCACGGGTGGCATTGAATTTTGCTTTGATGTGAAGATCAGATGTGCCGATACCGGTATGTATCCTTGGACGTACGGCGTATTTTAATGCTTCACCTGCCGCTTCAATATCTTTTTGCACGGCGCGGCTTAGTCCGCATACAGTTGCATGCTTAATGGCCTTGGCGATCTGGTTCACCGATTCAAAATCGCCGGGAGAAGAAATAGGAAAACCGGCTTCAATGATATCCACTCCCAGGTCTTCTAATTGCAGGGCCAATTCCAGTTTTTCTGTAGTATTCAGTTTACAACCGGGCACCTGCTCGCCGTCGCGGAGGGTGGTATCAAAAATGAAGACTTTTCCTGCTGCCATATTTAATTGATAAATTGAGGAGTATAAAAAATGCAGGCTGCTTATTTTTGTATTGCTTGCTATTAATTCAGTCAATAAACAACCTGCCATACTAAGGTAGTTTTACAAAGCAGGCTGGTAAAAACAAAATAAGGGGTATTTTACACCTTTTAAACGGCCCTAATTCCATTGAAACCCTTACTGGTATTGAGTTTTAAAACTTTTGATTACGATGCCCAACCGCTCTACCGATAGCCTTTTTCAGCTGGTCAAGTCACTAGAAAAGAGTGAAAAAAGGAATTTTAAGCTCTATGTGAAGCGTAATACCGATACGGAGGACCTGAAGATCATCCAACTCTTTGATGCGCTGGATAAGATGACGGATTACGACGAAGCCCAATTGCTCAAAAAAACAAGGAGCATCAAAAAGCAGCAGCTCTCCAATATCAAGGCACATTTGTACAAACAAATACTTTCCAGTTTACGCCTGATAAAGGAAGAAGATAATATTGATATCCGCCTGCATGAACAGATGGATCATGCCCGGATATTGTATAATAAAGGCCTCTACCTGCAAAGCCTGAAAGTGCTGGAACGGTTAAAAGAGACGGCCCGGTCATACCAACAGCTTACTTTTTTACAACAGGCATTATTTTTTGAAAAGAAGATAGAGACCCTGTATATCACCCGCAGTATGCAGGACAGGGCAGATAAATTGTCCGAAGAATCTGATGCTGTGAACAGCCAGCTGGCATTGGTGAATAAACTTTCTAATCTTTCCCTGCAACTATACAGCTGGTATATCCGCCATGGTCATGCCAGGAATGAGAAAGATGTGAAAAGTGTGGAAACCTTTTTTGAAAAGCACCTTCCGGCAGAAGCGGAGCAGGCAAAAGGTTTTTATGAACGTTTATATCTCTACCAGAGTTATGTTTGGTATGCATTCATACGTCAGGATTTTTTACAGTATTACCGCTATGCACAAAAGTGGGTTGATTTGTTCTCAGCTTTTCCCGGGTTATTAAAAGTGGAAACGGCCAGTTATATTAAGGGGATGCATAACCTGATGGGGGCACAATTCAACCTGATGAAACATGATAAACTGGCACAAAGCATAAAACAGTTCGAGCTGTTTGTCAGGCAAAAGCATTTGGAAGAAAACGAAAACAACCGCATACTGGCATACCAGTATTTGTATGCTGCCCGGATCAATCTTTATTTTCTTCAGGGCACTTTCACCAAAGGATTACGACTGGTTCCTTTCCTGGAAGAGATGCTGAAAGAATATGGTTTGTACCTGGATACACACCGGGTGCTGGTCTTTTATTATAAGATCGCTTCATTATATTTCGGCAGTGGCAACAATGAAAAGGCCATTGATTACCTGAACCGCATCATCAACCAGAAAGGTGATCTGCGAACTGACCTGCAATGCTATGCCCGGCTATTACACCTGATCGCTCATTACGAACTTGGCAATTTTGATCTGCTGGAATACCTAATCAAATCGGTATACCGCTATATGGCTCGCATGGAAAACCTGAGTAAGGTAGAAGAAGAAATGTTTGCTTTCCTTCGCCGCTCCTTTCATATGGGCGCCCATGCATTGAAGCCGGAATTTGAAAAGCTATTGACTAAATTAAAAAAGTATGAAGGTAACCCGGTGGAAGCCCGGGCATTTACTTATCTCGATGTTATCTCCTGGCTGGAAAGTAAGATTAGTGGAGTGCATGTCCAGGATGTGATACGGGAAAAATTTTTACTGGGGAAAAGGAAGTAGCAAAGTAATCGCTTTTATCTTCAGTATAGGTTTGTTTTTGCGAAGTAATAGAATCATTCCTGTGCCTCTGTTTGCTGAAGTATTTTCTTTATCAGCACAATTTGTCCTAAATGGTAATGGGTATGTTCAATGATACCGTGAAGATTCCGGTAATAGTTCCCGTATTTCTCGTCGGTAAAAATTTCCTCCAGCTTACTGCCCGGTAATTGTTCGATCAGGCTGGCAAAGTTTTCAGCATCTGCCCATATTTTATCCAGCATTTTTTCCCAGTCTTTTTGAGATAGGATCGGCGGATGATCAAAACTGTATTTATCCTTTGCATTGAGTGATTCCCCTTGTAAGACCTTTGTCACCGCACTTACATAATAATTTGTATGAAAGACCAGGGTGGCAATAGTATTAAAAGAATGCACTTTGGTGATGGCTTGTTGCCAGCTTACATCTGCCAGCGTCTCTTTAAGATTTACTGAAGTCCAGTTACCTCCGGTATGGACTTCCCGGAAATGCTTTGCAATTTGACCGGCTATATTCATAATTTATTTTTTTCAAAATAAGGAATAATATAATCTGAATTTTTCGACATTCGACAGGAGATGGAAGTACAGAATCTATTGTGTAGCGGCATATCCCTCCACGAAATACATGTCGATCAAGCCTTTATTTTTAGCTTCTACCTTTCCCCGATAAATACAGGTAAATTTATCTTTTACTAACTCATATGTTGCTCCGCTAATGTTCAGTTTCCCTACTTCTCCGCTACTTTCCATACGGGAGGCGGTGTTCACGGTATCTCCCCATATATCGTAAGCGAATTTTTTGATACCGACAATCCCAGCCACTACCGGGCCTGTATGAATGCCAAGCCGCAACTCGAAATAAGGCAACCCTTTTTCGATTCGTTCTTCCCTGTTTTTTTCAATAAAACGGGTCATTTCCAACGCTGCAGCAATAATGTCAGAGTGGTGAGTATCGTTAGGCACAGGTAATCCTCCGGCACACATATAGGAATCTCCGATTGTTTTAATCTTCTCAATTCCATATTTACTGACTATGCGGTCAAATTCACTGTAACAGTGATTAATTTCTTCCACAAGTTCTTCCGGCGTTAATTCTTCACTAGCCTGGGTAAAATTTTTAAAGTCAGTAAAAAGAACACTAACCGATTCAAAGCGTTTTGTTTTTGCTTTGCCGGTTTCTTTTAACTCTGCTGCAGTTTTTTCCGGAAGGATATTCAATAACAACTCTTCACTTCTGTGCTTCTCTTTGCTGATCCTGTTTCGCTGCCGGAAAAATACACCTGCAAATAATAATACTACTGCAAACCCGGCAATAAAACTATTACGCACAAATTTTTGCCGTCGTATTACCTGTTGCTGTAATTCCTGTTCTTTGCTCAGCAGATCTATTTGTGATTCTTTCTTTTCAAGATCAAAGGTGAATTGAAGGGTTCCAAGTTTCTTGTCCGTATTTGTATTGTAGATGGTGTCTTTTATAGCCAATAACAGATTCTGGTATTGAAAGGCATTTACAAAATCAGATTTATTCAAATAAGCTTTGGATAAACCCTCGTACGCATCTTTAACTTCTGTAAGGGCTTTTAATGGTATTCCTATATCAAGGGATTGTTTATAAGCTTTTATAGCTGATTCAATATCTCCTTTGGCATAATAAGCCTGTGCTAACCCAACAAGAGATTGCGTCATATCCAGGCTGGTGTTCAGATTTTTTGCAAATTCATACGCTTCAGTATGGTTCCTGATCGCTTCTTCAAAGTTCTTTTTTCTGGTATTTACCCGGCCAATGTAATTAAGCGAATAGGGCAGGTCTTCCGTTCCTTCATAGGCTTTTACAGATTGATTTAGATAGAACAGGGCTGTATCGTCATCACCCATTTTATAATAAATTTCACCCAGGTTGGCTGTAGAAGTACCAATCAGGTATTTATCATTTATTGCCTGGCTCAATTTATACGATTGACGAAAATAATCGAGTGCTTTATCATAGGTTGCCGGTTTATTCAGGTAAACAGCTCCAATGTTTACGAGGGAAGTAAGAATCCGTAAAGTATCATTAATCTCCTCAGAGATTTTAAGTGACTTTAAATGTAACTCGAGAGATTTTGCATCATCGCCCTGGTTAAAATAAATGGCACCCTGGTTGCTGAGCATATTGGCAACACCTGTCTTATCGCCGATCAGATTGTATACATCAAGTGCCTGCTGCCATGTTTTTATTGCATCAATATATTTCCCAGGCAGGTAATACCCGATACCCATATTCTTTAAAGCAAGAGCTAAACCAGCTTTGTAATTAATTTTCTCTGCTAAGAGCTTAGAGGACATAGCAATGGTGACTGACGTATCCGGGCTGGTGTTAAAGTAACTTTTACTTAGAGCATTGAGTATATCAACCCGGGCAGTATCCGGAAGATTTGTTGAGAGTAATTTTGTTAAACTATCACTTTCATTAGATTGGGCACTTGTTTTCAAACAAAGGAAAAATAAAGTTATAAGAATAATAAAATGATTATTTTTTTTATTCATCCCTTTTGAAATTTTGCTATTTAAAACTATGAAAATGTGATTGAATGAATATACGGCTTAATAGTGAATTTTGTTATTTGAAATAACTTTTTTAAATAAGTTTTTGAACAATAAGCATAGACTTGTATGACCGGTAAGTCAGGAGGACTAAGAAGTATAAATGGAGCATATAAAAAGGAGGCTGTAAAATACAGCCTCCTGAATAATTAAATGTCAGATTAATTTAATTTGTTTTTATAAGCTTCACCACTTTGCGTTGCCCGCCCTGAACCACTTCTATAAAGTAAATTCCGGCCTTCCAGTTTTCAGCATTTATTCTCTGAGTACTGTTAGCTTTTGTTTTTTGAACAGACAACACTTTTCCTTCCATGGTAAGTATTCTGTATTCAATCAGTGTATTGATATCCTTACTTGTGATTTTAATATTGAAGAAACCAATGCCCGGATTCGGACTGACATGAACTGAAAAATCATATAACTCCTGGGTATCTTCATCGTCAGTGTCGTCATCCTCTTTTGACTCTTCGTTCTGTACTATTATTGGAGTACTTCCTCTTGTTGCTGTCGAAGGACAACCAACTTCTGATATCTGCCATTGTTCGGAATAACTACCGTTCGGAATGTTCTTTCCATTTATAACAACAGGTTTGTTATTGCCAGTGCTCGCATCTTTAACTACTACCCGGTTATTAGGGCTGGTAGTATAATGCTGAGGAGTTATATAGAAATAATTTCCGGTTGCTGTCAGTTTCCATTTCTGGAAACTGGCATTTGTATAAGGATCGAGGATGACTTCGCCATCTTTAGAAGTAGTTCCATTTTTGGCTTCTAATGATAAATAAGTACTGGCCTGGTTGATGATCCTATAGAAACCATTAGCTCCTGAAGCAACTTCAAACTTCCATATCTGCTCATTTGATGGTGAACTACCAATAGTGGTCGTTTTTACCTGTGTGCCAGCATTTGCATTACTATTATTGGCGGACAAGCCTTTTCCACCATTGCGATTTATTATCTTATAGCACTTGGTTACATCCACCGGTCCGCAGACAGGATTGGCTATAGTAATAGTTTTTGTTGTTGCACAGCCTTTCGAATCCGTAACAGTAAATGTCCATATGCCGGGCCCTCTTGTGAAAGTACCTGTTCCTGTATAAGGTGCAGTTCCGCCTGATGCATTAACGGTAACAGTTGTAGTTGTTGCGTTACAAGGTATTACCGGTGCTGATACAGTAGCTGACAAGCTACTCGGTTGAGAAATATAGCCTGCTACAAAACTTATACACCCATTTGCATCCGTTACAAGGAACAAATAGAAACCTGCATCTCTTACGAAAGTTCCGGTTCCATTGTAAGGGGGAACACCGCCTGTAGCTGTAACTGTTACTGTTGTTGTTCCTCCATTACAGGAGATAGTTCCGGCTGTTGCATTGACCTGAAGTTCAGTTGTTGGTTCAGTAACCGTAACAGTTTTTGTTGCTGTACATCCCTCAGCATCTGTCACTACTACTGTATAGGAGCCAGCACAAAGGAAATACGCATCCTGGAATGACCATCCGTGGCTCCATTGATAGTTGTATGGAGCAGTACCACCACTCACTGTAAGATCAATGGAGCCTAAAAATCCGCCTTTGCATCGTACATGGGTGACATCAGCAGAAAGTTGAATCGACGAACAGCCCGTTAAGACGGTGGCAGTTGCTGTATTCGAACAATTATTTGCATCTGTTACAGTCACTGTATATGTGCCTTCTGCCAATCCTGTTGCTGTTGGTGTGGTTTGAACAGGGATCGTATTCCACGAGTAAGTGTATGATCCTGTGCCGCCTGTTGCAACTGCTGATGCTGTTCCATCATCACCACTACTTGTATTAGTGACGCTTGTAATAATAGATATTGGCAGAGGTACTATTAATATACCAGTATCATATACGATAGTATAATTAGGAACAGGATCATTTTGATTTAAACCAGAAGGAACTATCCGATAGCTACCCGGAGCGAGATTACCTGTACCTGCAGGGGTATTGTTACTATTAAATACTTCAAAAACGGGACTGTTTGCCAATTCACTGCTATCATTGTCTTCATATTGGTAAATGGAATTGAAGGTTTTATATACAGGTTGCACTCCATTGCATCCTGCGATAGTGTCTTTGGCTTTTACAATCAGCGTTTCAGGGATTATGGTTATATGACCCACCTGGTAAGTGATATCAAAGTTCTCTGATAACAATACTCCTGGTCCTATTAGCCATGTACCCGGCGTATATCCTGAGATCATGTTCATAGACTCATAGCCACTTAATGAATCTGTTCCTGGCCCATAGACATCTAATGAATCGACGATCAGCAATACATTTTCATTGGTTTCATCATTAAAGCTATTACTGTTGACCGCTGCTTTCCCATTAACCGCTTGCTTACCATTAACCAAAGGAATATTATTAACCGCTGCTTTTCCATTAACTGCTGCTTTTCCATTGACCGCTGCTTTTCCGTTAACCGCCTGTTTGCCGTTAACCGCTTGCTTTCCATTATAGATGACTGCATGAGCGGAATCAACCTGGTAGTCGTATAGGGATTGAGGCGCTACCGGGATAAAGTAAGTTGTATCATAAACAATACCATTAACCGCTGCTTTCCCATTTACAGCTTGTTTGCCATTAACTGCAGCTTTACCACTTACCATGAAACTCATATTGAGAAAATCAGCTTCTGACAAGCCATTAACGGCTTGTTTGCCATTTATGAGGATCACAGAATTAGACATTGTAGATTGATGGTTGACAACTAACGAATCGAGGAATGCAACTCTTTCCGATGGTAAAACATTCGTTGTATCGTAATCGTAGTTGAATCTAATTCCCCTGCCATTAATTGCTGAACCATAAACCAAGGTGGTGTCACGGGGTGTTATAGTAATTGGCATTCTGTTAATCGTAAGGATACCATCACAGAACTGGTAATTATATAATTGAGCCAATGCCTGTGATGCCGGTAAAGACAAATCTGTAACAGATGAGTGAGCTCGTCTGTAATACAAACCAAAATTGCTTAAGCTATTGGCCGATGAGCTGAAAGTAATATCAGTCAACCCAAGGTCTTGTATTGTCAGATTGGTTGAGTCTAAGGGCTGACCATTTACCTTTACTTCATAAGTGTATTCCGGGATCTTTTCCCCGTAGTATTTAACTGCATTATTAACTATCACTTTCACATTCTGGGGAATAGCAGACTTCAAATAAATGGAGTCGCTGACACCACCATCCAGTCCACCCGGGGTAATTGGCGGATTATACACTGTGATCGGGGGGTTGCCCGTAAAGGTAGGAATGGCTACTGCGAGTTGAGTATTACTTATTGTAATAGGGGCAATGGTATCAGTCCGAAGGATAACTGCTGCACCGGAAGCAAAATATTTCCCATTAATGACAAGTGTAACAGGATCTGTGCCCGGTACCAATTCAGGATCTGTTAAATTAAAACTATCTATTAGCGGGAATGGATTAGAGAAGGACAGTAATGCTGAATCAGCCTGGACAAAACCAAAACCAGTATTAATGTCATAACCCGTCGCATCCATATCGATGGCAGTAGATGTCAATACCTCTTTCATTTGAGCAGCTGTAAATGAAGTATCATTAAAATACCTTTTTTTGGCTTCAATTAATAAACCGGCAACAGCTGCAGCATGCGGTGCAGCGGCAGATGTTCCAAAGAAATTCGGGAAAAGGTCGTTATCAATATTTACGCCACCAAAATCAACAGTTGTATTAACACCATTTGG
Organism: Chitinophagaceae bacterium; assembly: GCA_016786885.1. Lineage (GTDB taxonomy): Bacteria > Bacteroidota > Bacteroidia > Chitinophagales > Chitinophagaceae > JJ008. The sequence continues at coordinate 12,624 of JAEUVO010000041.1, forward strand.
AGCAATGATATCTGGTTTATTCCTGTTTACATTGTTTATTAATGTTCCACCGCGGGATGAGAAGGAAGCAATAGTTGGAGGATTTACTCCATAAGCAGGTGTATTCAGGTAAAGTGCAGCGCCTACTGCAATGGCACCGGCTGCGTTGGCCTGGCCAAGTACAGTTCCCACACCTTGCGTGTTAACACTTAGATTATCACTACCCATGATAACACCATCTCCTCTGAAGAAAACATATTTGAAACGAACCGGTGCAGTTCCGCCTTTACGGGTGATGATAATTTTTGCATCCACAGGAGCTTTTACTACGAACGGTAAGATCTCAAACGGATCACCTGACAAATTATTCCGGTTGAATCCAAATAACCGGGTGCCGAATTGATCAACGAGATATATATCCAGGTCATTCAGGGCACCGGCAGAATTGCCCAGTGAATAAAAATCATCATCCCATTGCAAGGCAATCGTATAAGAACCTTGTGTTAAGTAAATATTCTGGTAAACGCTGCCGTTTTCAAATTGATGGGCAACACCAATGTAATCAGGAGGTGCAGGAACAGCATTGAAAACTCCTTCGTAAGATTTATTTCCAAAATTTCCGGCAGAAGTGAAATAACTTACTCCTGAAGAAGTAACATCTTGTACAGCATTAGCAATAACTCCATCTTTAAAGAATGGTTCCGTGATGTAAGTAATGTCATCTACAATAACATCACAACCCAGGTCACGAAGTTCCCTGATCCCGTCTGCAAAATTACCGGCACTGATGAATCCTGACTTGAAATACAGGCTGGCCTTAGGTGCTATGTCGTGTACAATCTGCAACATGGCCCGGCCTTCATCAGAGCCTTTTCCATACTCCGCGGGATATTCCTGCGCAACAACTACCGGTTGCATATTTGACGGGTTGTCGATTCCAGGCAAATCACCATTTTCCACATCTCTTGATGCGGGATCTCCGAATTTAGTGTTATAACTGTCGGACATTACGCCAATCTTAACACCTTCACCTGAGAGTTTCCATGCCTCTCTTGCTTTATCTGAAATCATTGCTTTATCCCCCTGTGTAGTCGTTAAGCCTGTAATGCCATTTAAGATCGGGGGATAATATGGCCTCACATAATTAATTGTATCGATAAGCATATTTAGTTTCAGTAAATTGGCAATAGGGATAAAACCAGTTATTACCAACGTCGTATCGCCATTATCGATAATGTTATTTAAACCATATTCCGGCGTTTGCAGAAGTGCATACAAGTAATCATATTGGGCACTATCTGCAATTACTTCCACTAATACCTGTGTAAAATCATCTTTGGTTAAAAATACTGTACTGGTTGCGGTTGTATCAACAACGGATTGAGGGAAATTAAACAGCTGTGTCAATTCTGCGCCAATTAGTGTCTGGATAGTGTCATTTGCTGGTGGCTCGTAATATGGCACTATGCAATTCGTTACAATAACGTTCAATGTTGTTGAATCGGTACAATTTTCTGCATCAATGACGGCATATCTGTAAATGCCGGCTCCCAAATTTGTTGTATCCGTACCATTATACGGCGGCGTATTTAAAAATGTATATGGAGCAGTACCATTTGTTACTATCAGGTTCACACTACCCGTTAATTGACCACTTTCGGTACAAACAATAAGTGAATCTTGTGCGGTAGTAGTTAATTTCAGGTTACAACATTCTGTTCCTGTTATTACACCACCCTGTGCCACCCAGTTTGAGCCGGCACCGGTAAGGGCAAAATTCTGTAGTGTCGCATTCCTTCCATTGCCGCTGGCATCAGTTAGTATTGTATCGGAAGGGTTTGCAGCATTTGCATTACCCTGGTTAAAATTGTACACAGCTACTAAGTTCTGTCTTGCATAAGTGATCTCACAATTCAGGTTTTTCTGTATCGCTGCTGAATCCAAAGCTCTTCCCCAAACTCTTATTTCATCTATGCTTCCATTAAATAGTTCAGAATTGCCAGACCATTGAGATCCGATATAAAATGTTGCAACCGGATTGGTGGGAGGTGAATTGCCCGGATTAGGAATAGCATATCCGGCGGCTGCCCTTAATACACCATCCAGGTAGAAATAGGTATTGCTATCCGTACGCACAACGGCATAATTATGCCATAGAGTATCAGTTGGCCAGGGAACACCGGTAGCATACCAGCTATCACCAATACGGAGAGTATCATTATAGTATTGGCCAATATAGAATTGTCTTCCCTGCGCAACGATGTTTTTCAGGACACCGGGTTGAAAAGCATCTTGTTTTGCCCAGACTGAAACGGTGTAAGCCCCTGTGGTCGGAATCAATTCTACCTGGCCTTCTACCACATCATCGGTGCCATCAAAATTCAGTGCTGCGCTGGGTTGATTTCCGCCTCCACAAGCAAGACTATAAACAGCTTCATTATCTTTAGCTGCACTCCAGTTTGTATTCATGTACGAAGGATTGTCTACCTGTATACAAATCAACAATGGGTTTCCAGTAGCAATAAAATCAACAAGATTGGTGTTGTTACCATTCTGAATGTTAAGGCTGGTCAGTTGATTTGCACCACAATGAAGATTAGTAAGGGCTGTATTTGCAGACAAATCCAGGCTTGTAATCTGATTAATGTCGCAAAACAAAACTTGAAGAGCTGTATTGTTGGTAACATTAAGACTGCTTAATTGATTTCCATAAACTCCAAGAAAGGTTAGCAGAGTATTTGTTGATACATCTATACTGGAAATCTGATTGTGATTACAATCTAAAGATGTTAGTGCAGTATTCGCTGATACATCCAGGCTGGTTAAATTATTTGATCCACAACTTAATGATGTAAGGTTTAGGTTATTACTTACATTCAGGCTGGTTAGCGAATTATTGTTGCAATTCAATGTCGTTAGTAAAGGAAAGGCTTCTATGCCAGTGAGGTCAGAAATACTTAAATTTTCAACATTTATTGCACCTGCATATGCTGCTGCTTCACTCACTTGTATTTCGGTATCCGAATTAGTATTAATAGCCGGATTACCAACCAATGCAGCTTTGAAATTGGCGTCGGGGATATTGACAATGGGCAACAATTCTCCAACTATATAATTTCCTGAACTCGTATTGCTTATTCCTGTTAATTGAATGGATGTGGATGTGGGGTTTGTTGTGGCAGGGTAACTCCAGCCGCTGCCACCC